>JAYTVJ010000071.1:0-23519 GCA_043744535.1 Arenimonas sp. | reverse complement strand
CAGGCAGGCGTTAGAGTCTAAATCGCGGGCAGTAAATGCACCCTCGCTGACAATTGCCGAACCTTGGTCGGTAGCGTTTGTTGCTTCTGTGTTGCTTGTGTTCGAACTGGCTGTAGTGGATTCCGTTTCTTTCACTTTTTTATTACACGCAGCAAGAAACACCACTGCAATAAGCACTATGACGATTTTCAGCTGACTTTTCATAAAACACCTCGAGTAAAAACACATGTAAATTCAATTAACGGTATGGAGACCAAGCCGGTTCGCGCACATCGCCTTCCGACAACACCAAACGCTGACGCACCCGGCCATCAGCTGACACGGCATACAGCACACCGCGCCGGCCTTCTTTCGTGGCATACAAAATCATGCTGGCATTGGGGGCAAAGCTTGGCGATTCATCCAAATTACCCGGCGACAAAACCTCCCACCGACCATTACCGCCAAAGCTGCGGTCCATCACAGCGATGCGGTATACGTTGCCACCGCCTTGCGCCGTGGCAACTTTTTTTCCATCGTAGGATATGGTCGCGCGCGCGTTGTATTCGCCATTAAAGCTAACCCGTTTGGCATCGCCACCATTGGCCGATGTTTGGTAAATTTGTGGCTTTCCGCCTCGGTCTGAGGTAAATAAAAGTGTCTGCCCATCGGGCATCCAAACCGCTTCGGTATCAATGCCATAATGATTGGTGATTTGGCGAAATGCACGGCTGGCAATATCCATAATATAAATTTCAGGATTACCCGATTTCGACAAGGTTAATGCCAGTTTGCTACCATCCGGTGAAAATGCCGGCGCACCATTAATGCCTTTCGAACTGGACACCGGCTCGGTAGCGCCGATGCCAGTGGCTAATTCCACAATATATACCGCTGAGCTGCCTTTCTGAAAACTGACATAGGCAATACGCTTACCATCTGGGCTCCACGCTGGCGACAGCAAAGGCTCGCGCGAACGCACCAAGGTTTGCGGGTTAACGCCGTCCGAATCGGCCACCATCAAACGGTATTCAATACTCTGACCTAAACCACTCGCTGTAACATAGGCAATACGCGTATCAAATGCGCCGCGCACGCCAAGAATTTTTTCATAAATTTGATCGGCCACCTGATGTGCCGAACGGCGAACATTTTTTGCCCGCGCAGGCATCTTCAAAGACAGCAAGCTTTGCTGTTTAGCCACATCCAATAGCTCATATTCAATCGAATAATTGCCATCTTCCGAATCCAACACCCGGCCTACCACTAAAAAATCCTGCTTAAGCTTCTTCCATTCGGGAAAACGCACCTCTGTGCCACGAGCAGGCCTTTCGGTGATACGCGCCTCATCCAAGGCTCGAAATTGCCCTGAACGGTTTAAATCATTTCGAATGACTGACGCCACATCCTGATCAGGCGTCGATTTAGAGCCGTTATAAGGCATTGGCACAATGGCAATCGACAGCGCCGATTCATTGCCAATCACCACGCCAGCATCCAAGCTCTGCGCATGCGCATTAAGCGGTAAAAGCAGGCCGAACAAACAACTCAGCAGGATTTTTCTCATCGACAAACCTCATTCGGGTAACAAAACGTCAGTACTACTTTACGCTGAAATACCGCTTCAAAGCCAGTATAGGGCATTGGTGTTTTGTATAGCGCGCGCTCAACGGATTCACGCCCAGGGCCGTCTAAGGAGCAGACCAGAAAGCTCACCTCAATTACTTCGCCGCCCCGAATTTGGGTAAATTCGACCTGACAACGTGTTTGTTGTGGGATTTGCACGGTATTCCAGTTGGAGCGCGCCGTTGCGTTCACCGCCGAAATATATTTACTGCGCAGCGTGTCATTAACCCCTGCCTGCCCTGCGTTTGGTTCAGCTGGCGTTTTGTTTGGTGCTTTTTTACCCGCTCCAGCGGCTAATTCATCAAGCCGTTGTTCGGCAATTTGCGCTTGTCGTGCCGCTTCAACGCGTTCCTTCTTCACGGCATCGAGCTGTTGTTTAATCAATCGCTGTCTATTTTCTTCGGCCAGATTTTTTTTAACATCCTCAGTGAGTTCCACTTGCCCTTGTTTTTGTTTAAGGGCTTGCTCCTGCTGTTTGTCGCTGTTTAACGCGGCGTTTTTACTAATGGCTTCTTGGTTTTCTTGCTGCGGATTATCAACCCAATTCTGCGCCACCTGTTGTTGCGGCTCGGTGGCTGTTTGCGGTTGCGGTGAAGGAATGCTTTGCAGCGTTGGCGCGCTTTCTTTGGCGGCCAATTCGGCTTTGCGAACGGCTTTCTTGGCTTTCGCTAAATCATCGGCGCTGAACGACAGTGTCGCTTGCACAGGCTCGCCCGCGCTTGGCTGTTGGTCAGGCGTAAACACCCATACCGACGACAAATACACAATGCCGATAAGCACAAGATGCAGCGCGACGGTAAACAACATCGCCTGCCACTGCATGGGCTGCTTTTGCGCCATCGGACTCAATCGGATGCGTTGCTCATAAGGCCAACGCGCTCAACACCGGCCTGCTGCAGCAACACCATAGCTTGATAGACGGTGTCGTAACTGGCTTTTTGGTCGCCAGCCACAAACACAGCAACCTCCGGGTTTAATTTCACAAACGCGGATACTTTGGCTGTTAGCATCGCCGCATCAACACGTTGCTGCGGGATATCCTGCATTTTCAGACTGTAATGGCCTTCGCTGTCAACCACCACCACAATCGGTTCTTTTTTCTGTTCAATCGATTTTGCATTGGATTTTGGCAAATCAATATCCACGCCTAAATTCAACAAGGGCGCAGTGACCATAAAAATAATCAGCAGCACCAACATCACATCAATGTAAGGCACCACATTGATCTCAGCCTTAAGCTTTCGTTTCTTATGGCGGCGGGCAAAACTGGCAGCACTCATGGAATCATTCCTTAGTGCTTATCTGGGTTGGTTTGGCGTTGCAGGATAGACGAAAATTCTTCAGCAAAACTTTGATAGCGCACAGAAACGCGTTCAACCCGAGTGGAATAGCGATTGAATGCCCAGACCGCCGGAATAGCGGCGAATAAGCCCATCGCCGTGGCAATTAAGGCTTCTGAAATGCCCGGCGCCACCGATGCGATGGTGGCTTGTTTGTTGTTTGCCAAGCCGTGGAAAGACACCATAATGCCGAACACCGTGCCCACCAAGCCCACATACGGCGCGGTTGAACCAACATTGGCGAGTAGTTCAAGATTGTGCTCCAAGGCATCCACTTCACGGGCTAAGGTTGCCCGCATGGCGCGCTGCGCGCCTTCAACTTGCGTACGTGCATCAACCGCAACTTGCTGCAAGCGTAAACGCAAAAATTCGCGGTAACCTGCTTCAAAAATGGCTTCCAAGCCCGACACTTCATGCGACTGATCGGTTGCGTCACGGTATAAATTATTTAAATCGGTGCCCGACCAAAACCGATCTTCGAAGCGATTGGCTTCCATGGTTGCGGCCCGAAATACTTTTGACTTACCGTAAATAATAAACCAGCTCTGCACCGAAGCCGCTACCAATAACACCATCACAATTTGCACTGGCAAACTGGCATGCAAAATTAATTGCACATAATTTAGGCCAGTAGGTTCAGGCGCTAAGGATACGGCTTGAGCAGCGGCAGCCAACTGTGAAAAATAGTGGATCATGCACTCACTCCGTCTTGAATTAGTTTTAATAAGGGTTCGGGTATTGCACGCGGTTTAAAGCTGCTGGCGCTTAAACAAGCAATCTGCGCACTGCCCGTTAACAGCAATTGTTGATCGTTGCGCAGTTCATGTTCAACCACAAAGCTGGCGCGTCGACATCTTGAAAGTGTAATCCGAATGCTTAACAAATCATCCAGTTTGGCGGGCCTTAGAAATTCAATATTCATACTTCGTACAGCAAAAACCATATCAATGGTTTCACTCATATGGCCTTGTTCATAACCGCAGCTGCGCAGCCATTCAGTGCGTGCACGCTCCAAGAAATGCAAGTAACGCGCGTGATACACCACACCGCCTGCATCGGTATCTTCCCAGTAAACGCGCACTGTCCACTCGAATGCACTCATGGCTCGAAGGCATCTGTGGCGTTTTTAGCTTTTGGCATGCTTAAGCCAAAATGCCGGTATGCTTTTGCCGTAGCCATTCGGCCACGCGCAGTACGCATAATATAGCCTTGCTGAATTAAAAATGGCTCAACCACATCTTCCAGCGTGCCGCGCTCTTCACTCAGCGCTGCCGCCAAGGACTCCACACCAACCGGGCCGCCATCAAAATTTTCCATAATCATTTTTAGCAAGCGCCGATCGGCTTCATCAAATCCTTCTGGGTCAACCTGCAGCATTTGCATGGCGAGCACCGCCATGTCTTGATTTATTCGGCCATCGCCTTTGACTTGCGCATAGTCGCGCACGCGCCTGAGTAATCGGTTGGCAATTCGCGGTGTGCCTCGGGAACGCTTGGCAATTTCTTCGGCGCCAAGATCATCGCAGGCAATGCCAAGAATGGTGGCCGAGCGCCGAACAATACGGCGCAGTTCATCTACAGAATAAAACTCTAAGCGCTGCACAATGCCGAATCGATCGCGCAGCGGGCCAGTTAGTAATCCGGCGCGTGTGGTGGCGCCGATTAAGGTAAACGGCGGCAAATCTAATTTAATCGAGCGCGCGGCTGGGCCTTCGCCAATCATGATGTCAATTTGGAAGTCTTCCATCGCCGGATACAGCACTTCTTCAATCACCGGCGACAAGCGGTGAATTTCATCGATGAACAAAACGTCGTGGGGTTGCAGGTTGGTTAAAATGGCGGCTAAATCGCCAGCCCGTTCAATCACTGGGCCGGATGTTTGCCGAACGGCCACACCCATTTCATTGGCGATGACATGCGACAAGGTGGTTTTGCCAAGCCCCGGCGGGCCAAAAATTAACACATGGTCTAAGGCTTCGCCGCGCTGTTTTGCGGCTTCAATGTAAATTTTCATTTGTTCGCGAACAGTCACCTGGCCTAAATATTCATCAAGACTTTTCGGCCGAATACTGGCTTCACTATTTTCATCGTCGCGGCTTGCCGCACCGCTGATTATCCGTTCTTCTTCCACTTAACCAACCTTTGCGGCGCTAGAAAACACGCTTCACATTCAATGATGAACCTGTTAAATGATGACCTTAGTACCCAACTCAACCAAACGATCGCCCGGAATACCGAAGAACTCCGTGGCTGGCGTTGCATTACGAGACATCAATAAGAATAGCTTATCTCGCCACAGCACCATACCTTGATCGGCATTGGCGCTTAAGGTTTCGCGGCTGGCAAAATAGGTGGTGTCCAGTGGGTCAAGGTGCAGCCCAGCAATATTCCATTGCTTCAGCGCTTTAGGCACATCGGGATCTTCCATATAGCCATAGCGCAGCGTTAGTCGGCTAAAGCCTGAACCTAAATCAACATACGAATAGCGCTCATCCACATCAGCGCGTGGAATACTGGATGTTTCAACGCTCAACAAGATATTTTGCTGATGCAAGACTTTATTGTGTTTTAAATTATGCAGCATGGATGGCGGTAAAAAATCGTTTGATGGCGTCATAAAAATGGCGGTTCCCTGCACGCGAATGGGCGGGTCAACCAAAATACTCTTGATGAAATGCTCAATGCGCAAACTGCCGCGATTCACTTGCTCTCGCACCAAATCCCGGCCATGCCGCCAAGTGCGCATGATGGTGAAAACAATTAGGCCTAACAAGACAGGCACCCACGCACCATGAATAAACTTAATCGCGTTTGCGGAAAATAAGGCAGTATCAATAATTAAATACGAAATGCCCGCTAGCCAAATATACAGAGGTTTAACACGCCAGCCTTGGCTGGCCAGAATAATCAGCAATATGGTGTCGATGAGCATACTGCCAGTGACTGACACGCCATAAGCAGCAGCCATAGCAGAGGAGTTCTTGAAGCCAAGCACAAGAATAATCACGGTGATAAATAAAATATTATTAACCCACGGCACGTAAATTTGGCCAATAGTTTGCGCCGACGTATGTACAATTTTCATGCGTGGCAAATAACCCAATTGCACGGCTTCGCGCGTTAGCGAGAAAGCACCCGAAATAACCGCTTGCGACGCAATCACGGTTGCTAACGTTGCCAAAATAATCATCGGCATGAGCAAAGCCTTCGGCACTAAATTATAAAATGGGCTGCTAATCGCCGTTGGGTCGGCAAGCACCAAAGCGCCTTGCCCAAAATAATTCATCAGCAAAGCTGGCAACACAAAATAGAACCAGGCATTGCCAATTGGCTTGCGCCCAAAATGGCCCATATCGGCATACAGCGCTTCACCGCCAGTAACGCACAACACCACTGCGCCCAGCACTAACCATGCCGCCTTGCCATTGGTGATAAAGAAATTTACCGCATAGCCTGGATACAAAGCCTGCATCACCGTTGGGTTTTGCATAATTTGTGCTAAACCTAATAAAGCAATACACACAAACCAAACCGCCATGATGGGGCCAAATACTTTGCCCACTTTATCGGTGCCAAAGCGTTGAAAGGAAAATAATATAACCAATACAATGAGCGCGAGCGGCAGAATATAGGCATCAAACTGTGGTGCGAGTAAATCAATACCCTCCACCGCCGACAACACCGACATGGCCGGTGTGATAACCGCATCGCCGAAGAAAAATGCGGTGCCTAAAACGCCCAGAATTCCCACGCTATAGCTTAATGGCGAAGCAATCGGCAAGGCGCGGTGCACCACCGTCATCAAGGACAAAATGCCGCCCTCACCGCGGTTGTCGGCACGCATGATAACCATCACGTACTTCACGGTAACCACCAAAATCATGGCCCAAAACACCAAAGACAAAATACCCAACACGTTGTTGTGGTTGGCCACTAATCCGTAATGCTTACCAAAAGCTTCTTTTAATGTGTATAAAGGACTGGTGCCGATATCGCCAAATACCACGCCGATGGCGCCAAGCATTAAGGCGATTTTCGATGATTTTGAACCCGAATGCGCGTGAGCTGACATGTTAGCCTCTGAGTGCCGATTTTAACGCCTGACGGATGATGTCTTCAGCGCTGTCTGTGGATTGTGCGTCTTTCACCATACGCGTAATTTCTACGGGTTTATAGCCCAACTGCTGCAAAGCAATGCTGGCTTCGGTGAGCGCATCTTGCGCAATGCCCGAGCTACGTCCTGCCAGCGGTGAAATCATGTCTGCGCTGCGTTCACGCAATTCAACCAGCATTCGCTCGGCGGTTTTTTTACCAATGCCTGGAATTTTGGTTAAAGCGGCAATATCACCGGCTTGCAGCATGCGCGCAAATTCATTGACGCTACTGCCCGACAGCACAGCCAGCGCAATCTTGGCGCCAATGCCGGATACTTTCTGAACGTCGCGAAACAAGCGCCGTTCGGCCTCGGTGAAAAATCCATACAAGGCCACCGCGTCTTCACGCACCGCATAATGTGTGCACAGAATGAGCATTTCGCCCACGGCTGGCAAGTCGTAATAGGTCGACATCGGCACTTCCACTTCATAGCCAACGCCGCCCACTTCAAGCATAATCCACGGTGCATGCTTGCTGAGTAAAATGCCGCGTAAACGACCAATCATTTTCGACTCCAAACTTGCCGCGCTGAAATACCAATGCGTTGCGCGGTGGCGCGCACGTGCGCATGGGTTACCGCAACTGCCAAGGCATCGGCAGCATCTGGCTGAATTTTTCCAGGAATATTTAGCATCAGTCCCATCATATACTGGACCTGTTGTTTATCGGCACCGCCTTTGCCAACCACCGCCAATTTAATCTCTTTGGCGGCATATTCGTGAATCGGCAAATCTTTCATTACCACCGCACACATGGCCGCGCCACGCGCTTGGCCAAGCTTCAAGGCGGAATCGGGATTACGCGCCATAAAGATTTTTTCGATGGCTACTTCTTGCGGCTGATACGTGCTGATGATGTCATCAAGCGCATCCAATAGAATTTTCAGGCGTTTCGGGAAATCGTCGGCAATCAATAAATTAATCGGCTGATGATGCACATGGCTAACCCGGCCAATAGTATCCACATCGATAATACCGACTCCGGTGCGTTGCGAACCTGGATCAATTCCGAGAATACGGGTGCTCACATTTATTGATCAAGTTCGGCGTTTGAATACACATTCTGAACGTCGTCAAGATCTTCCAGCATATCGAGCATCTTGATCACTAACTCAGCGGTATCGCCGCTAATTTTGACATCAATATCGGCGCGCATGGTCACTTCCGCCTCTTCAGGCTTTAGCCCGGCTTTTTGCATGGCGCTATTCACCGTTTCAAACTGCTCCGGCGAGGTGATAACATCAATTGCACCATCTTCTGGGTAGACCAGCACATCATCGGCACCCGCCTCAATGGCGGCATCAGTGATGCTGTCTTCATTGGCCCCAGCAGAAAAACTGATCACACCGCATTTCTTAAACATAAATGCCACCGAACCATCGGTGCCTAAATTACCGCCGAATTTAGCAAAGGCATGCCGCACATCCGATACCGTGCGCACTTTATTTTCGGTTAGGCAGTCCACAATCACCGCCACACCGCCGGGCGCATAGCCTTCGTAACGGAGCTCTTCATAGTGAACACCTTCAAGCTCGCCGGTTGATTTTTTAATGGCGCGCTCAATCGCATCTTTGGCCATATTTGCCGTTAAGGCTTTATCCACCGCTAAACGTAGGCGAGGATTGGCTTTGGGGTCGCCGCCGCCTTGGCGCGCCGCAACGCTGATTTCCCGTACTAATTTTGTAAAGAATTTGCCGCGCTTGGCGTCTTGTGCGCCTTTGCGTCCAGCAATTTTCATTAAACGACCCATAGCGCATACTCAACAATAAACTGACAGCCCTAATTATAGGCTTTTCTGCTGGGGCTTGGGAGTGCCCGACAACAGTTCAATGGCAAAATTTACCACCTCATCGGAAAACAATTGTCCGCTGTGGCTAGTGCATACCGTTACATGCTGTGCCAAGCCCGGAATTTGGGTTTCTGATAGCGCTACACTGCCGTCATTGGGCTCGGAAAACTGGTGGAATAGCTGACCTAAGCCCTTCGGCTTAGTACCCGCGATAACCGACACCTGCAAGCCCTTCGGAATGTGGGTTAGGCCAGTACACAATAAGGCAGCGCTGCGCCCAGCTAAGCTACCAAGCGCTGTTGTGGCGTAATGGCGAACCACTTGGCTGCCTGCTAAGGGTGTACCAACACAAATAATCTTGCCTTTAAACTCGGCAGAAGCCAAGGCATTGACCGCAATTAAACCGCCTAAACTGTGCGCCACAATATGCGTGTTTGGCTGCGCTAAAGCAACCTTGCGCAGCCTCGCAAATGATTTTTCTGGCGCGTGCAAAAGGGATTTATAGGAGAAATATTCGGCCGCAAAACCGGCCTTACCGAATTCTTTCTTCCAGTAGAACAAAGCGGGCGCATGCATCCATAATCCATGCAATAACAAAACGCGCGCTTTCATCGCGGATTATTTCGGCTCGCGCACTTTCACGTGCAGTTCGGCCAACTGCACATCCGGAATGGCCGATGGCGCACTGGTTAACAAACATTGCGCCGACGCGGTTTTCGGGAACGCAATCACATCACGAATAGACTCTGTGCCAGCCATCAAGGCCGCAATACGATCAATACCGAAGGCAATGCCACCATGCGGCGGCGCGCCGTATTGCAAGGCTTCCAGCAAGAAGCCGAATTTGGCCTGCGCTTCGTCTTTGGAAATGCCGAGTAGATCGAACACTGTGCTTTGCATTGCGCTGCGGTGAATACGCACCGAACCGCCGCCGATCTCGTTGCCGTTTAAGACCATGTCGTAGCCACGGCTGACCGCGGTTTTGGCATTGGCCAATAAATCGCCGACATCGTCCACTTTCGGGGCGGTGAACGGGTGATGCAATGCGGCATAGCGCTGCGCTTCTTCATCCCATTCAAACATTGGGAAATCGGTAACCCACATTGGCGCCCACACATCGGCCACTAAGTTCAAATCTTTGGCCACTTTCAAGCGCAATGCGCCCATAAAATCGCACACGGTTTTATACAAGCCGGCGCCAAATAACACGATATCGCCGGTTTGCGCGCAGGTTTGTGCCAATACCGCCAGCAACGCAGCATCGTCCAGAAATTTAGCAATTGGCGAATTAATGCCTTCCCGGCCTTTAGCCAAATCCTCCACTTTCAGCCAGGCTAAGCCTTTAGCACCGTACTTGGCGCAATACACACCTAAATCATCAATCTGTTTACG
Source organism: Arenimonas sp. (assembly GCA_043744535.1). GTDB lineage: Bacteria > Pseudomonadota > Gammaproteobacteria > Xanthomonadales > Xanthomonadaceae > Arenimonas. The sequence continues at coordinate 13,240 of JAYTVJ010000071.1, read as the reverse complement.
CGAAAGCACCGCACCGCCCGGCACACGCAAGGCCGCCACACGGCCATCTTCGTGCTTAGCCCAATCGGTGAATACTTTGAATTCACTGTTTTTAACCGTTTCAGCAATATCCACCAATTCAAGACTAATGCGTAAATCGGGCTTGTCCGAACCATAGCGGCGCATCGTTTCAGCGTAGGTCATGCGTGGAAACGGATTAGCCAACTCAACGCCCTGCACATCCATAAACACTTTGCGAATCATTAGCTCAACAAAATCCTGAATGTCTTGCTCAGTAACAAAGGCAAATTCCATGTCGAGCTGGGTGAATTCCGGCTGGCGATCAGCACGCAAGTCTTCATCGCGGAAGCAGCGCGCAATTTGGTAATAGCGATCCATACCAGCCATCATCAGCAATTGCTTGAACAGTTGCGGCGACTGCGGCAAAGCAAAAAATTGCCCGGCATGCACGCGGCTTGGCACCAAATAATCACGCGCGCCTTCGGGCGTGGCTTTGGTCAAAATCGGGGTTTCAATATCCTGAAAACCGGCATCATCCAAATAGCTTCGCAGCGCACGCACCAACGCGGTACGTTTACGCATGGTTTTCTGCATTTCTGGGCGGCGCAAATCCAAATAGCGGTAGCGCAAGCGAATATCTTCGCCGGGGTTTTCGTGGTTATAAAACGGCAACGATGCCGAGGCATTGAGGATTTCAATCGACTCGGCCAGCACTTCCACCGCGCCAGTGGCGATTTTTGCATTCACGCTATGGCGGGCGCGCACGGTGCCGGTGATTTTCAGGCAATACTCATAGCCCACTTTCTCGGCATCGGCAAAAGCTGGGTTATCCGGCTCGGCCACCACTTGCACAATGCCCTCATGGTCACGCAAGTCGATGAAACACACGCCGCCTAAATTGCGTGAAACATCCACCCAGCCGCATAAAGTCACGCGTTGATCGAGCATGGATTCGTTAATAAGACCGCAAAAATGGCTGCGCATAGAAATACCTAAAGGGGGTTGAACGGTTTTGAGCCGCCTATTTTAAAGGACTGCGCCACAAATTGCTTGGTTTGGGCTTGAACAGCCACTTTTTTGAGGATTCGAGTGAAGTGGACGTCTTAAATACTTGCGGCCTGACTTGACTTGTTAACAGCAAAGATTAAAATAGGTATTACTTATTAACAAAGATTATTACTATGAAGACTGCCCTGCCAAATAAGCCTTCAACAAGCCTCGTTTCAGTCAAGCTCGAGCAAAGCGACCGCGAGCGTTTAAATACATTGGCAATCTCAAAAAAAAGGACTTCACATTATTTGATGAAAGAAGCCATTCAAGAATACATCACACGCGAAGAAATCCGCCTGAACTTCATTCGTGCGGGCGAGGAATCGGCGCGGCACTACAAAGAAACTGGCTTGCATATACGTCTCGATGAATTTAGCGCTTGGGTTGATGCCGTGCAAACCGATCCTGACACCGCAATGCCTGTATGCCACAAATAAACGTATCGCTACGCGCGCAATCGGATATTTCAAGATTACACCGCTTCCTTGTCACACAAGATCCAGCGAGTGCAAAACGCGCGGTATTGACAATTCGAGATGCCTTTTCACCGCTTCGGGATTATCCTTTTTTGGGTCGTTCCATTGATGAATCCAGCCCATTGCGTGAACTGTTGATTGATTTTGGCAGTAGTGGCTACATTGCGCTTTACGAATACGATGCGCGTGCAGATAACGTAGTCATTCTTGCGCTAAAGCACCAACGCGAAGATGACTACCGATAATCATTCGGTAGCAGAGCCTTCTAGGCTCAACAAAGAATCGGCTCAGCAGAACATCGGACCCAGAGGGTCCTCCTACAATAGGATTTACTCATACTGAACATAAGAAAAAATGCGGGGCACAGCTTTATCTTGCTGAATCTTCCGTGCTAGGCTTATTTTCCAACCTTGCATCGGCTTTTTTCCTCACATGGCAGAATCCACCTCCATCGACCTTAGCAAAGACGAGCCGCTGAAAAATGACATTCGCCTGCTCGGCCGAATTTTGGGCGATACCATTCGCGAGCAAGAAGGTGCAGAGATTTTTAATATTATTGAGAAAATTCGGCAAACATCCATCCAATTCCGTCGCTACGACGACTTACAAGCCAAACAACAACTTGAGCAACTATTGAATGGCTTAAGCCCCGAACAGACTCGCCATGTAGTTCGCGCATTTAGTTATTTCTCGCATCTCTCCAACATTGCCGAAGACCAGCACCATATCCGTCGCTCGCGCAGCCACGCCTTGGCTGGCTCCATTCAGCACGAAGGCAATATGGCTTTTGCCTTACAGAAGGCACAGCTTGCCAACATACCAAAAACCGATATCGCGGATTTCTTTGATAACGCACATATTCGCCCGGTGCTTACTGCGCACCCCACGGAGGTGTCGCGCAAGAGCATTTTGAACTGCCAGCGCGCTATTGCCGATTTACTGGAGCAACGCGACCGCCTGTTTCTGACTCCCGACGAATTGGCTGAAAACCAAGATGCGCTGAAGATTGCTGTTCTCAGCTTATGGCAAACACGCATGCTTCGGCCTAGCAAGCTTTCCGTGCTTGATGAAGTAGAAAATGGCTTATCGTATTATCGGCATACCTTTTTGCAACAGCTACCAAAATTATATTTGTCGCTAGAAAACCTGCTGAACGCAGATGCGCCGCACAGCAATGTATTGATTGCACCTTTTTTCAGGATTGGCTCATGGATTGGCGGCGACCGCGATGGCAACCCCTTTGTTACCGCCGATATTTTGCAAGCCACACTGGCAATGCAATCGGGTGTGGCTTTGCATTTTTATCTCGCCGAATTAAAATCGCTGATTGACGAATTATCGCTATCGCAACTGCTGGTTACACCCAGCCAAGCCTTGCTGAATCTTGCCGCGCATTCACCCGATGATTCCGCACACCACAGCGATGAACCGTATCGTTTGGCATTGGCGGCTATGCATGCCCAATTGCAAAACACTACCCGCATTCTTAGCACGGTAAATTCAGATGCAACCATTTTACTAAGCGCCACAAATGCCTACCGGCATGCGACCGACTTATCCGCTGATCTAGATATTGTTGATGCATCACTGCTCAGCCATGGCTCTACGCTAATAGCCAATGGTCGATTAAAAAAACTGCGTTATGCGGTGCGCATCTTTGGCTTTCATCTAGCCTCATTAGATTTACGGCAGAATTCTGATGTGCACCAGCGTACGGTAGCTGAACTTCTGGAAAAAGCGCGCCCCAGCATTGCCTACTGCAGCTTGCCTGAAGCACAAAAAATTTCATTATTAATTGAAGAAATTAGCAACCCAAGGCCTTTGTACTCGCCACACATTCAATACAGCGAAGAAACCCGTGATGAATTGGCTATTTTCCAACAAGCCTTGCTGGCTAAAAACATCTATGGCGAGCAATGCATTGAGAACATCATTATTTCGAAAACAGATGGCGTGTCTGATTTACTGGAACTGGCTTTGCTGCTGAAAGAAAATGGCCTGCTGTCGGTTAGCCAAAATCACTTACGCATAAATATTGTGCCCTTGTTCGAAACGATTGCCGATTTGCAAAGCGCTTCACAAACTATGCACGAATTATTGCGCTTGCCGTTCTACCGACAACTGCTTAATTCACGCGGCAGCACGCAAGAAGTGATGCTTGGCTATTCCGACTCCAATAAAGATGGTGGCTTCTTAACCTCGGGCTGGGAATTGTACAAGGCTGAAATTCAGTTAGTTGACGTATTCAAGAAACACAACGTTAAACTACGCTTATTTCACGGACGTGGCGGCTCGGTGGGCCGCGGTGGTGGGCCTAGCTATCAAGCCATTTTGGCGCAGCCTGGCGGCGCCGTGCAAGGTCAAATCCGTTTAACCGAACAAGGCGAAGTCATTGCCTCAAAATACAGTAACCCCGATGTTGGTAGACGCAACTTAGAGGTATTAGCAGCCGCCACTTTTGAAGCAACGCTGCTTACCAAGCAACAAGCCGCGCCGGACATTTCGTATTTAGCAATCATGGATGCTTTATCAGAGCAAGCTTTTCATACCTACCGTGGTTTGGTGTATGAAACCGAAGGCTTTGAACGCTATTTCTGGTCTTCCACGGTGATTGCCGAAATTGCCAATCTCAATATTGGTTCGCGCCCGGCTTCGCGTAAAAAATCAACTGCTATCGAAGATCTGCGCGCCATTCCTTGGGTATTTTCTTGGGCCCAGTGTCGCGCCATGTTGCCCGGCTGGTTTGGTTTTGGTTCAGCGGTTGAACACTATCTTAAGCAATACCCAAACGGCTTGCCGCAATTGCAGCAGATGTACCGCGATTGGCCATTTTTCGCCAGTATGTTGTCGAATATGATGATGGTGTTGGCCAAAAGTGATTTAGCCATTGCCTCCCGCTATGCCGAGTTAGTACCCGATACTGTACTGGCCGAACAAATCTTTTCACGTATCCGAACCGAATCCCATAAAACCCTACAGCAGGTTTTAGCCATAACCAGCCAAGCCGCGCTGCTGGATAACAATGCCTTGCTGAAACGCTCCATACAGCACCGCTTCCCGTATTTAGACCCGCTCAATCATGTTCAAATCGAGTTACTTAAACGCTATCGCGAAGGCTCCACCGATGAATTAACCGTGCGCGGCATTCATTTGTCTATCAATGGCATTGCCGCTGGTTTAAGAAATTCTGGCTAAGCCACTATTACTTTTCTATTCATAGTAAGTGGAGTACAGTGAATTCGTTTCTTGTACGCCTTGGTATTTACTAAAAAATTTGGAGCACGTGTAATGATTAGATTATCTATCGCACTTTTTCTTGCCTTTATCGGCATGGCCAACCCTACTGCAAGCTTCGCTCAAGCCAATGAGCGCGCTTATGCCCCAGAAAATATCGGACAATTGCCGGTCAACGACCAAATCCGAGTCATCGAAAAAGAATATGCCGAACAATCACGTGGCCGGCAGATCCCCGATGATCAGCTCGACTTTTATTTAGACCAAATTCGTTTATCGCGTTGGACATTCAGCAAAATCAAGAACGACATCGCCACATCCTTGCGCGGCAATGGCGGCAATAATGGCAATTGGCGTCCACCCACCGGCGGCAACTGGAACCAAACCAGCGTCATCTGCTCAAGTACTGACAGACGCTATAAAGAATGCCGTGCACCATTCAGAGGCCGGGCTCGGCTTGTTGAAAATATTTCCGATACCCGCTGCGTTGAAGGCAGGAATTGGGGCGCTCGGCAGGATATTGTTTGGGTAAATGATGGCTGTCGCGGGCGCTTCTCAGACTCTGGCAATAGCTGGGGCAATGGCAATAGCAATGGGCAAACTGTTCGTTGCGAAAGCAAAGACGGGCGCTATAAAGAATGCCGCAAACAAAGCAATGGCTCGGTGAATTTATCCCGTCGCTTGTCAGACAATAGTTGTGTTGAAGGTCGGTCGTGGGGCCAAAACAACAATGTCATTTGGGTCAATAATGGTTGCCGTGCTGAATTCCAATACCGTGGCGGCAACAACAATGGCAATTGGGGCAATCAAGGCGGCTATAGCGTAACTTGCTCTAGCTTTAATGGCCAATACCGAACCTGCGCCTGGGAACGCAACCGCGGCACACCGCGTTTACTTGAACGTATTTCTGGCCGTTGCACAGAACGCTACGATTGGGGCTATGACAATAACCGCGGTTTATGGGTGGCCAATAGCTGCAGCGCTCGCTTCGGTGTTCGATGAACATGACGCGCTAAATCTTAATCACTTAAACGAAAATCCCAGCTTAGGCTGGGATTTTTTTATTCGGCTTTGGCAGCAGGTACTGGCACTGGTTTAGATGCCACAGGTTTTTCTGCTGCGGGTTTATCGCTGCTTACTTTGCTATCGGCCAAATTTTTCTTTTTATCACCATCTTTCTTGAAGTCGGTCTCGTACCAACCAGAGCCCGCCAAACGAAAACTTGGCGCAGTCAGTTGCTTCAATACCGTTTCTTTGCCACACGCTGGACAAGTCGTCGGATTAGCATCCGACATTTTCTGTAAGCGCTCGAAGCTATGGTCGCAGGCCGAACAGGCGAAATCGTAAATAGGCATAAATAGTCTGAGTCAAACAAATCGGGAAGGTATTATACGATATGCGGCTGAATTAGCCTTGTTCAAGCACCTGATACACTTCTAGCCATTCGCCCTCGGCTTTAGCGCGTTCGGCTTCTAGCTTATGCTGCTGTTGTCCAAGTTGTAATAGCACCGCGCCGCCATCGGATTGATACAATTCCGGCTTAGCCATTTCCTCTTGAATATGCACCAATTGCGAATCGATATCGGCCATCTGTTTTTCCAGTTTATCGACTTGCTTTTGCAGCTTGCCAAGTTCAGCCGTTGATTTCGGCTGCGCTTTCGGTTTTGCCGCTTCTTGCCGTGCTTTGCTAGAGGCTTGATCAATTTTATTGCCGCGCGCCTTCAGCCAAATAGCGTATTCATCCAAATCGCCATTGAACGGATCGACATTGCCATCAGCCACACGCCAGTAAGTTTCACTGACTAAGCCAATTAAATGCCGATCATGTGACACCAGCACAATCGCACCTTCAAAATCACTGAGTGCTTCGGCTAGTGCTTCACGCATGTCAATGTCCAGATGGTTGGTTGGTTCATCGAGTAGCAACACGTTGGGCTGTTGATACGCAATCAAGGCCAAAGCCAAACGTGCGCGTTCGCCGCCGGAAAAACCATCCACCGATTCAAACGCGCGGTCGCCCACGAAATACCATTGGCCCAGAAAATTACGCAAAGTCTGCTCGCCTACGTCTGGCGCGATTTCCTTCAGATGCCAGATTGGGCTTTGCCCGGCCGTTAAGCTTTCCACGGTATGCTGCGCGAAATAGCAAATGCGTAAATCGGGATGTGCAACGCGCTCACCAGCAAGCAGTGGCAATTCGCCCACCAAGGATTTCACCAAGGTCGATTTGCCTGCGCCATTTGGGCCAAGCAAGCCCACGCGATCGCCAGCTTCCAAACCAAAGCCCACTGTGTCAAGAATCTTAGCCATGTCATAGCCGCAATCGGCATCGTTGAGGCGAATCAGCGAATGCGGCAGTTTAGCCGGTTGGCCGAATTGAATATGCATCGCACGTTCGGCGCGCACGGCTTCGGTGCCAGCCATTTTTGCTAAGCGCTTCACCCGCGATTGCGCCTGCTTGGCTTTACTGGCAGTGGCTTTAAAGCGGTCGATAAATTTCTGTAAATGTTCGCGCTCGGCTTGTTCTTTCTCAAAACTGATTTGCTGCAAGCGCAAGTGCTCGGAACGCTGACGCTCGAAGCTGGTGTAATCGCCGGTGTACAGCTTGGCTTTGCCTTCGTTCAAATGCAGGGTGTGCGTACAAACACCGTCAAGGAATTCGCGGTCATGCGAAATCAGCATGATGGTGCCCGGATAGCGCAACAGCCATTGCTCCAGCCAAAGCACCGCATCCAAATCCAAATGGTTGGTGGGCTCATCAAGCAATAATAAATCCGATGGCTTCATCAAAGCGCGCGCCAGATTCAAGCGCACTCGCCAGCCACCAGAAAAATCCGACACTGGCCGCATATGGCTTTCAGCGGTAAAGCCTAAACCATGCAAAAGCTTACCGGCCCTTGCTGGCGCATCGTAGCCGCTCAATTCGTCGAGGCGCTGGTGCGCCTCAGCTACCGCATCATAATCTTCGGCATCCATGGCAATGGCTTCGGCGCGAATCACATCAAACACCTCTTGATCGCCACTTAGCACAAAATCCAAGGCCGAATCGGGCAGGGATGGCGTTTCTTGTGCCACGCTAGCAATGCGCAAGCGGCTGGGCATTTCTATATCACCCTTATCGGCATCCACTTCGCCCAACACGGCGGCGAACAAACTGGTTTTACCACACCCATTACGGCCGACCACGCCGACTCGTGTTCCGGCGTGTAGAGTTAAATCGATATTCGAGAGCAGCAAATGCTCGCCTCGGCGCAGGGCAAAATTACGGAAAGCGATCATTGGCCAAACACCGCTTGCAATACCGCCATACGCACGGCCACGCCGTTGCTAACTTGGTCTAGAATCACCGACTGCGAACCATCGGCGACTTCGCTACTAATTTCAACGCCGCGGTTCATCGGCCCGGGGTGCATCACCATGGCATCGGGTTTCGCCAACGCCAGCCGTTCTGCTGTTAGCCCGTATTGCTCTGTGTAGCTTTCCAGCGAGCTAACTAAACCGTCACGCATACGCTCGTGCTGAAGGCGTAGCATCATCACAACATCAATGCCATGCAATGCCTGGTTTAAATCAACGAAGCGCTTACACGCGCTTAGCGTGCCATCTGTAGGCAGTAACGAATCTGGGCCACAAACGCGAATCTCGTCCATGCCTAGCAGTTGTAGCGCCTGCAAATCCGAGCGAGCCACACGCGAATGCAGAATGTCGCCCACCATCAGCACATTCAGCGCTGAAAAATCTGCGCCTTTACGCTGGCGAATACTCAACATATCGAGCAAGGCTTGGGTTGGGTGATTGCTTCGTCCATCACCTGCGTTGATGAAATGTGTTGTTGGCTTGGCGGCATCGGCTAGCGCCTGAAGTTCACCATCCACAGCGGTTCGCACCACAAAACAATCCACGCCCATCGCTTCCAGATTACGCATGGTATCAATCGCGGTTTCGCCTTTTTTACCGCTCGAATTTTGCGCATCAAAATTCAACACATCAGCGCCCAAACGCGTGGCGGCCAGTTGAAACGAGCTGCGTGTGCGCGTGGAGGGTTCAAAAAATAGCGTACACACTGTTTTGCCGGCCAGCACATGACGATGCTGTGTGCCGGTTAAGGCGCTGCCGCTCAGCAGCTGGGCGCTATCAAGCAGTTGCACAAACTGCGCCCGGCTTAAATCAGTGATACGAAGCAGATGAGGTAGATTCATAGGTGTTCGTTCCATTCGGTTCGGTTATGCGGCTGCAAAAACCAGCGTTCTAAAATAATGACGGCTGCCCATGCATCCAGCTGGTCGGCCTGATGGCGCTTTGCTTCGCCGCGCGCGCGGCTTTCGGCAAAACGCTGCGCCGCTTCGATTGAGCTATTGCGTTCGTCCATTAGGCTAATGGGTTTGTTGTAGCGTTCGAATAATGCGCGTGCAAAAGCCAAGGCTTTTTTACGCGCAGGCTGGCTTTGGCCGTCTTGCGTTAAGGGATTACCCACCACCAACACATTCGGCGACCAATCTCGCATCCAACCATCCAACGCCGGCCAATTCGGGCCTGCTTCAAACACATCCAAAATGCCCACTGGTCTTGCCGTCCCCGACAAACTATTGCCGACCGCCACGCCCGTGCGTTTGGCACCCACATCAAAACATAAAACCGTGAGTACCGATGCGTCCTGCCAAGCCATTAGGCGTGCCCCACTTGGCTGGACATCAGGCTTAAATCAATGCCGAGCTGGTTGGCGGCGGCCTGCCAACGCTGTTCAACGGGCAGTTTAAATAAAATATCTTGTGCCACCGGTGCATTAAGCCAGGAGTTTTCCGCTATTTCCTGTTCTAACTGCCCCGCTGACCAGCCCGAATAGCCGAGCAACACCAAAAATTGTTCTGGGCCGTTGCCAGCCGCTAAGGCTTGCAAAATATCGCGCGAGGTCGATACCGTTAAGCCATTTGAGAGACGCAAACTGGAATCCCAGGCGCGCCCATCTTGATGCAAGATAAAACCGCGCTCCGACTGCACCGGGCCACCGGAAAGCACCGGCAACTCACGCATCGCGGCGTTTTCACAGGTCAAATTGAGCTGATCAAATAATTCTCCGAGTGTGTATTCAGAGTCTTGATTGACCACCAACCCCATTGCACCTTGATCGTCGTGCTGACAAATCAAGGAAACCGTGCGCGCAAAAATGCTGTCCTGCAAGGCAGGCATGGCAATCAAAAACTGCTCGGCAAGGGAATGGGGCGGTAACATCCTACTATTGTACCGTGACAGGCGACTTAAGTTCATTGTTCATTGAGCGCTAACCCGACACAGGCTACACTAAGTGACTATTTTTGATGACACCGAACATGATGCCCAATCGTGCCAATTTTAAGCACATTCTCGCTGCTTTTAGCGTATTGCTCGCAACGGCCGGCTTGTCCAATGCAATAAGCAAAAACACAGCGCCAATTAACACCGGAAACAGTGCTGTAGCGCCATTACACGATTTTGTAGCCCTTAAACCTGTGCGTGATTTACGCAGTGATGCCAAAGACATGGAGCAACTCGCCGAGCGTTTTGTTCAACAAAAGAAAATCCCCGGCATGGCGATGGCCTTGGTTCAAAACGGCCGAATTCTTTCAGCGCGCGGCTATGGCATCACCTCAACCAGCAATCCACAAGCCATTCGGCCAGATACCGTTTTTCGGCTTGCCTCGCTGTCCAAAGCCTTTGCGTCAACGCTTACTGGCATTTTAGTGGAAGAAAAAGCACTTGATTGGGATACGCCTATTGCCAAGCAGTTGCCCGCCTTTAAGCTAAAAGACTACCAAGCTTCGCAACAACTTACGGTTAGCGATGTATTGAGCCAGCAAGTGGGTATTAGTGGTCATGCGCTTGAAACGGGGCTTGGTGCCGGCGAGCCATACCCAATTCTGGCGGATCGGTTGTCGACCGCGCCCATGGCTTGCAGCCCAGGCAATTGCTATGGCTACCAGAACGTGGCGTTTAGTTTGATTGGCGACATGGTATTTGCCGTTACTGGCGATTTTTACAGCCATCAAGTGGAAAAGAAAATTTTCATTCCGTTAGGCATGAAGCATGCCACCTATGGCCGTGATGCTCTAATGGCCAACGAAAGCTGGGCCAAGCCGCACGTCTTTACCGGCAAATCTTGGAGCGCGATAATTCCCAATGAAAGCTACTACCATGTGCCGCCAGCAGCAGGCGTGAATGCCAGCATTCAAGACATGGCCTTGTGGCTAAATGCACAGCTTGGCCATCGGCCTGACGTGCTTTCGCCATCGCTACTGGATAAAATCCATACTCCGCTGGTGAATACCCCCAGCGAAATCCGTGCCGGCTGGCGACGCGAGCGGCTTGATCATGCGGCTTATGCCTTGGGATGGCGGGTGTTTACCTACCGTGGCCAAAAAATGGTTTTTCACGCCGGCGCTGTTCGTGGCTTTGGCGGCTTAGTGGCGTTTTTGCCAGAACAAGATGTGGGCATTGTGGTTTTATGGAACAACGACCGCGCCGCGCCTTCGGCATTCTTGCCCACTTGGATGGATCGCGCATTGGGCATTCCCGGCAAAGATTGGCTGGGCCTGAATGACAGCGCTGATGGCAAAATCGAGCCAGATCAAGATTAATAGCACAAAAAAAGCGCTTTAAGCGCTTTATAAAAATCCCCTCTTAACCTGGGCAGTATTAAGAGGGGATGGTTTACAGTAATCGGAACGCTTAATTACATAGCCGGTGCTGCTGGAGCGGCAGGTGCCGCCGGTGCAGCTTTCTTTTTAGCTACTTTTTTTTTAGCAGCTGGTTTTTTAGCGGCTGGCTTTTTAGCAGCTACTTTTTTTGCAGCAGGCTTTTTAGCGGCGGCTTTCTTTACAACTTTCTTTGCCGCTTTCTTAGCAGCTGGCTTTTTAGCAGCGACTTTTTTTACAGCTTTTTTAGCAGCTGGCTTTTTAGCAACGGCTTTTTTTACAGCTTTCTTAGCAGCTGGCTTTTTAGCAGCGGCTTTCTTTACTACTTTTTTAACTGCTTTCTTAGCAGCAGGTTTTTTTGCAGCAACTTTCTTTGCAGCGGGTTTTTTTGCAGCTTTTTTAGTAGCCATGGTCAACTCCTCGTCAGTTGGCGATAAAACATTAAAATCAATAAACTAAAAGCCCAGTGAAAAATTGCTATGCGTTTCGCACAGCAAACTGCCAGCCGGCAAACCCGAGCCAGACAGATTTCTTGCCGGGAAAAATCCGGCGAAAAAGACAACGCCCGAAACGATGAAGTCTCGGGCGCCATTAAATTCAGTGAATGCGATAGGTTTTGAAACAGGTTTTTTGGGGGAAGTCGATTTTCCAATTGCTGGCAAACAATCGATATTGCGTGTTTGAATTGTGTTGGAAAAATTATTCACTCGTCTCAAATATGTTTTGGTCACAATGTGAAAGCTAAATAAGTGAATTTATCTTGTCAATACTTTTATGAAATAAAAATGACTTTTTTTTTACAGCCTCCGACAGCAATTCGCCTTGAGAATATATTTTCAATCAGCAGATAAAATTGTTTAATCACAAAAATACTTTACAAGCCTTGTAAATAAAGGCTTGCAGCCTACATGAAGAATTTTATCAAGCAATTTTCAAATTAAAATAAATCGATAAAAATTACATACACGGCACTTTAGTTAAGAAATTACTTTAAGTATTTTTTTAGAAAAAAAAATAAAAAACCGGAAAAACAGAGAAAATGCGCAAAAAAAACTGGTATTTTTAGTCAAAAAAAAGCCCGCAACAATCTGCGGGCTGTCATTTCGCATTAATTTAAACTGCCAAATGCACTGCGCCTTAGTGGCTATCGTCTTCAATCAATGCGGCATAATCATCCGGCGACAGCAGGTCGTTGAGCTGATCAAGATCATCAACGGCAACTGTAAATAACCAACCCTCACCATACGCATCTTCATTGATGGTTTCTGGCTTATCGCTCAATGCGTCGTTTACCGAAACAACGGTTCCGGTCACAGGGCTATACACATCAGATGCCGCTTTAACCGATTCAACCACCGCAGCAGCTGCACCAAGGGTGAGTGTGTCGCCAACGGCAGGCAGCTCAACATAGACTAAATCGCCCAGTAGGGATTGGGCGTGCTCAGAAATCCCAACTGTTACATGGCCGCTATCTTCAATGCGGGCCCACTCATGGGATTTCAAAAATTTTAAATCACCTGGGATTTCGCTCATAACACTCTCACAGTTAGGGTTAATGGATACCGCTAGTTTACTCTGAACAAGCCGTGCCGTTAAGGGCTAATTAGCACGCCGGCTTGCGGCTTGCCATCACGGACAAATGGATACTTCACCACACGTACTGCATGACGCTTGCCACGGATATCAACGACAACAGCGCCCAGCTCGCCCGCTGGCAAGCGCGCTAAGGCAATCGCGGTAGATAAGCTTGGCGAAAAGGTGCCCGACAGAATTTCACCTTGGCCCGATTGCGCAAACACGCTTTGGCCATGA
>JAYTVJ010000070.1:0-6142 GCA_043744535.1 Arenimonas sp. | reverse complement strand
TTTGGGTAAAAAACCCGTCAGAGAAATCGTATTGGGAGGGAGTTCACGAATGAAAATACTGACGGGTTTAAACTTTACGCCTTAGGAGCAACCGGTGTTGGTGCTTTAGGCAAGCTTACTTTGCTGGCTTTCTTAGCAACACTTTTAGTTGCTTTCTTAACAGGCGCAGTAGCTTTTTTAACGGCAGGTGCTTTAACTTTAGCAACAGGCGCTTTGTTTTGTTTTTTCAGTTCGGTGGTTAAGCTTTCAACGCGTTTGATTAAGTTGCCCAAATCTTCGCGGGTTGGTACGCCTAAACGTGTCAAAGCGCGTTGTACGCGGTCTTCAAACACTTTTTCCATGCGGTCCCATGTGTCGGTTGCTTTTTCACGGACATTTTCAACGCGATCTTCAACAGCGCCACGGACCACGTCTACTTTGCCATTGGCGAGTTTACGGGTTTGCGCTTCAAGGTTCATGCCTTTCTTCACCAATGCTTCAAACAAATCGGTGCCTTCGCCTTGTGCGCGTGCTAATGCACCCACGCCAGCCGACCAAATTTGTTGTGCGGTGTCGATTAAGTTATGTTTCGCAGCATCAGCGCGCGATGCAGGCGACTTTTTAGCGGTTTTACTGCGTACGGTTGTTTTGCTGCGAACTGCTTTCTTGAGCTTAGCCATGATAAATCCTAATTATATGAGCGGAAGGCAATGAAAAAATCATTACTTGGAGCTAATTATTTAGGGTTTGTCTAGAGCAAACACACCAAAATGCATGCGGCTTTTGAACGGATTATAAAGCCTTGGCTTTGCGCTTATTTAATTGATGCTCAATGTCGTTTAAATTATGCCAAAGTTCGGCAGTGGCTTGCGTGCGCCGAAATATCGGTTCAATGCCGTCCAGCAAGCTAACCTGGGTATCGTTAAGCACTTCCTGCTTCAAGCGCAAGCCATGTTTTGCAAGCATTGGAGTAAGTTCTTTGGCGCGGTTTTTCAAATCGCGTAAAGTATTTTGGAAGGCGTGTTCACACACACTATGACGTGTCGAATAGCTAAACACACTGGTGAAAAACATTTCCGCGTCGTCATCATTGGGTTCAAACACCATTTGATCGGTCTCGGGGTATTGCTGTGCATATTTGGCTAAACCAACCTGCATACGCGACTGCAACAGGGTTCTAAACGTTTGTGACAGCACCATCGGCAAGCCACCTTCTGCTAATTTAGTGTGTGACACCGCATTGTTTTTGCTGTCGGCATTAAACGGCACAAACGGATTAAGGCCAATCATTAGGTCGATGCCATGATCCAAAATCACTGATGCGTGCATTGTTCGGCGCAGCGCGCCATCAACAAAATGGCGGCCATTGATATCGACTGGCGGATACAGGCCGGGCAGTGCCGAGCTGGCTTGTACGGCTTGCGAAATGGGCACATCGTCCCAGTCTTGGCTACCGAATCGGACCGCTTTGCCTTGGTCGAGATCAACGGCAACCACATACAATGGACGGTCAAGTTTGCGAAAATCATTACTGCGGCCTGGCCCGGTAAAAATGCCTCGCAGAAATTTTTCAATCGGGGAGTTGTCAAATATTCCCGTCGGAACGGCACTTGTAAAGCGCGACATAAACTCATTTAAATGCGAGCCGCTTGGGTCAAGAATGGCATTTTTCCACCAATCAAATGCCATGCTTGGCAGCGAAGCAACGCGCTTGCCATATTCCATAAATGCCGGCTTGAGAAACATACGCGGCTTGAAGGTGATTTCTGGATGTGTACCGGTAATAAAAATTTGGCAAATTTCAGCTGTGCTCAAGCGATTCACCAAGCCTGCCGCTAGAAATGCCCCAGAACTCACGCCCACATAAACATCTAAGCGGTTTAAATCGAGGCCTTCAATGGCTACTTCCATCGCGCGCAACGCACCTAATTCATACATGCCGCCCGTTGGGCCACCCCCGGCAATGGCAATACCAATACGGCCTTTGTGACGGGCTGGCTGTGTGGCAGTTTGTAGAACAAGCATTTTAAAGACCGAAATTAAACGAATTTATCCATTGTACGGCTAAAATAAAGCGATTCCAATCATCAGGCTTGAAATTGTGGACGCTGGAACGCTGCAAATTAAATTGGCAAAACGATTGCGATGGCAAAAACACGTGCATCTCTTGGAAATGCAAGATAAAAGTCATTTGCAGCAATTGCCGTCGCTCCGAAAATGGCAGGCCGAACGCTTGCGCGCCAGTTTTACGCGCTTTCTAGGGCAAGACAATACTCGCGCAGCAGCTGAGTTTTTCCTGAGCGATTTGTATGGCGATGCCGATTTTATGAAGCGCGATGAAGAGGCTGCCAAAATATTGCCAAAAATGGCCAAAATTTTGCCTTTAAACCTGCTGCAAGCGGCTATTGATGCCATTGAACTCGCGGTGTTAAGCCATGCATTAGATATTCGAATGGCGCGAAGCTTGGCGCGTTTGATGAAGCAAAACGAATCAATTAATGAGCAGCTATATCAGCAAGCCTACCAACAAGTGGACTTTAAGCGATTACGACTGAAGCAAATTGAATTGATAAAAGATGTGGGTTTTCGCTTAGACTCGGTGGTGCAAAAGCACGGCATAGCAAAGCTGCTTGCGGCATCGCGCTTGCCAGCCCGATTATTGGGGCTTGGCCATTTACAAGGCTTTTTGGAAAGAGGTTTCACCGCATTCAACCATTTAGGCGGTGCAAATGACTTTTTAAATGAAATCTACAATCAGGAATCGGCGATTTCAAAACGGCTTTTTGAAGGGCATAGTAAGCCGTTTGCGCCGCCTTTTAGCTAAATTGTTCATCAAGGTAACGTTTAATTTCGCTTTCGATGGGCGATTTTAAAGCCGACAGAAAAAAACCTAAATCTGCAATCACATGAATGGATTTCGGGTTTACTTTAATGTGTCCGTCAACACCTGATCGTTGAAAGTTCAATGTGTCGCCATCCCAGCTGCATTCAACATCGAATTTCTTGGCAATATGATCAGCCACTTTTTGTACGGCTTTCTTGGCTTTTTTAATATCAAGTGCATGCGTTCTTTTGATGTCAATTGAGTGCATAATTCAACCTTTGCGTAAGTTACACACAAAAATACCTTGAATTGCCCGATTTGTCAGTCTTGTTGTGGTAAATTTACAAAAAAGGTTTCGTTATGCGCTTCGTTTTGCATGCTCTTGAGCAAAAATTTCCTATTGATGCCTCGTCGTCGCTGAGTATTGGCTCGGATCCTTCCAACACGGTGTACTTGCCAAGCGCCAGGCAAACAGAGCGTTTCGCTGAGATTCGTGCCTATGAAAAGCATCTTTGGCTGCTGAAATCGCCTGAAACACAGCACGCAATTCACCACAATGGCCGACGCATCGATTCTCTGACCTTGCTGCGGGCAGGCGATGATTTGCATTTTGATGGTATTGCCGTGCACGTGAGATCAGAAGCTGCGCCGGTGTTTGAAAAAACGGCGTGCATACAAGCTGTAAATTTCAGTGAGCGAATTGTGCTGCGTATTTGCTCTGGTGCCGAAACCGGCAAAGCCTACGCCTTAATCAATAGCTTGTGCATTGGCCGTTCCAGTTTGTCGGAAATTTGTGTTGATGATCCGGCCTTTGCCGAGCGGCAAATTTTAGTGCAGCGCCAAGGCAATCACGTGCGGGTGAAAAATCTTAGCCCGGCCTTGGAAATGCGCGTTGATGGTTGGATTTGTCATGAGGCCATTCTCAACATTGATGCTCAGCTGAATATTGAGCAGCACCGCTTTATTTTGCAGTCATCGTGCCCAGACTTAGCCAATAGTGCTAAACCCAGCGTGCTTGAGCCACCTGCCACACTGCCTGAAAACACCGAGCAAAGCCCAAAAGCATTAGCTAAAACCCCATTATTTAGCCGTTCGCAATGGATTTTATTAGGCTTTGCTGTGGGTATTGCTATTTTGTTCGTGCTTTTATTAACAATCTCTCCCTAAACTATTAAAATAATTAGCAAAGCCGACTTTCGCAGCTTCTGGCTAGCATGATAGGCTAATAAGCTTACTTTGGAGTGTAGATTATGTCTCGTGCGTTTAATTTTAGCGCTGGCCCAGCGACCCTGCCGGAATCGGTGTTAATGCAAGTTCAACAAGAAATGCTCGAGTGGCAAGGCGAGCGCGCTTCAGTCATGGAAGTAAGTCATCGCGGCAAAGCTTTCGTGGATTGTGCAGCGCAAGCAGAAGCGGATATGCGCGAGTTAATGGGTATTTCAGACCAGTATGCCGTGTTGTTTTTGCAAGGTGGCGCCACCACTATTTCTGCCTTGTTGCCAATGAATATTGCGCGGGCAGATCAAGTGGGCGAATATTTATTGACGGGCCATTGGAGCGAAAAAGCCCTAGAAAATGCCAATGCATCTATCACCACGCATGTAGTTGCCAGTGATAAGCAAAATGGCTATCGATCCATCCCCGATGTTAGCCAATGGCAACGCGCTAGCAATTCCGCGTATTTTCATTACACCTCTAATGAAACCATACACGGCGTGGAATTCCCTAGCATTCCTGATATCACCGATGTGCCATTAGTAGCCGATTTTTCATCCAATTTTTTAGCCAAGCCGGTGGATGTTAATCGCTTTGGCTTGATGTATGCCGGCGCGCAAAAAAACTTAGGGCCAGCCGGTATTGTAATTGTGATTGTGCGCAAAGATTTATTAGGCAAGCACCAGCGTAATTTGCCGCCAATTTTAGATTGGCAAAATCAGCTCAAAAACGATTCCATGTTCAACACGCCAGCTACGTTGCCGTGGTATATCGTTGGCTTGGTATTGCGCTGGATGAAAGCCGAAGGTGGTTTGCCGGTATTTGCCGAACGCAATGCCGCAAAATCAGCGCTGTTGTATCAATGCATTGATCAATCTAACGGCTTTTATCGCAACGAAGTGTCGGTTGTGGCGCGTTCGGTCATGAATATACCGTTTATGTTGAAAGACGAAGCACTCGATAAAGCCTTCTTGAAAGAAAGCGAGCAGGCCGGTTTAATGGGCTTAAAAGGGCATCGCGCCTTGGGCGGCATGCGTGCTTCCATCTACAACGCCATGCCCTTGGCGGGCGTTCAAGCTCTGGCAGATTTCATGAAAGATTTTGCGGTGCGTAATGGCTAAGCAACCGACGGTTCCCGTCAAAAAATCCGCAGCGCCTAAAAAAACGCCGGCAACTAAAAAAACGCCTGCGGCAAAAAATGCACCGCAGCTTAGTGAAGTGCGTGCTCAGATTGATGGCCTTGATCAGCAAATTCAAGCCTTAATCACCCAGCGCGCCAATTGGGCGCAAAAAGTGCGTGCCGCTAAGGGCGAGCTGAAAGCGACTGTTGATTATTATCGTCCTGAACGTGAGTCGCAGATCTTACGCCGTGTGCTCGATCGAAACGAGGGACCGTTAAGTAATGAAGTTTTGTTGCGTTTATTCCGCGAAATTATGTCTGCCTGTTTGGCACAGCAAGAGCCATTGAAAGTTGGCTTCCTTGGCCCTGAAGGGACGTTTTCACAGCAGGCGCTATACAAGCATTTCGGCCATTCAGCGCAAACCCTGCCCTTGGCCAGCATTGAGGAAGTGTTTCAAGAAATTGAAAGCGGGCATGCCGATTTCGGCGTGGTACCGGTTGAGAATTCGGGGCAGGGCACCATTCAATCCACTCTGGATATGTTCTTAACGTCAAAGCTAAAAATTTGCGGTGAAGTTGAGTTGCGCGTGCATCAGCATCTATTGTCGCGCACGGGGCGTATGGAAGATATTGAACGTGTGTATTCGCATCCGCAATCGTTGGCGCAATGCAAGGCGTGGTTGCGGGCCAATTTGCCGCATGCCGAAAAAATCCCGGTGTCGAGCAATGCCGAGGCCGCCAGGCGCGCACGCGTTGCCGATGATTGCGCGGCCATTGCCGGCGAAACCGCAGGCTATGTGTATGGCTTGAAAGTATTGGCTGGCCCGATTGAAGATAGGCAAGACAACACCACGCGCTTTTTGGTGATTGGCCGTGAATTCTTCACCCCCTCCGGGCACGACCGCACATCACTTTTGGTTTTTGTTCGTGATCAGCCAGGCGCGCTATATAACGTGCTGAGCCCGTTTGCTAAGCATGGCGTGAGCATGAACCGTATTGAATCG
>JAYTVJ010000069.1:0-23613 GCA_043744535.1 Arenimonas sp. | reverse complement strand
AATTCGTTCAACCAATCCCTCGCCACCAAATACTCATTGAGTTTGGCCTCGGCGCTGCCGGCTTCCGGCGCGTATTGGTACTCAAAGCGCACGCGCGGTGGCAGGCTCATCAAAATCGATTCGGTGCGGCCACCGCTTTGCAGGCCGAATAATGTGCCACGGTCCCAAACTAAATTAAATTCTACGTAACGCCCGCGCCGATACAGCTGAAATTCGCGTTCGCGTTCGCCATATGGCGTATTCTTGCGACGTTCCACAATCGGCATATAGGCATCAATAAAACCATTGCCAACCGCTTGCATGTATTCGAATGATTTTTCAAAGCCATCGGCGTTAAAGTCATCGAAAAACAGGCCGCCTACCCCGCGCGTTTCATTGCGGTGCTTCAAGAAAAAATATTTATCGCACCAGGCTTTGTGTTCGGCATAACGCGCTGCGCCGAATGGTTGGCACAAATCTCGCGCCACGGTGTGCCAGTGTGTAATGTCTTCGTCAAACGGATAGAACGGCGTTAAATCGAAGCCACCGCCGAACCACCAAATGGGTTCGCCATTTTCAGGTGTGGCTTGAAAAAAACGCACATTGGCGTGTGCAGTGGGCACATACGGATTATTCGGGTGGATCACTAAAGACACGCCAACGGCCTTCCACGGCGCGCCGGCTAATTCTGGGCGATGCGCGGTGGCCGAAGGCGGCAAGGTATTGCCAGACACTTCCGAATAGCCCACACCGGCTTGCTCGAACACGGCGCCGTCTTTCAGCACGCGCGAACGGCCACCACCTCCTTCAGGACGCTGCCAGCTGTCTTCGGCGAAGCGGGCGTCGCCGTCACTGCGCTCCAAAGCGTCGCAAATGCGCTCTTGCAGGGATTTTAAATAGGTGCTGACGTCATCGAATGGGTTCATGGTGCAAATCGCTGTGTGCCTGTGTTTATGATACCGCGGCTAAGGCGATTATAATGGACCATGACTTTTCAACGCCGCCTGCCCGCTATCCATTTCAGTGACGATTGTTCAAACGCAATGCCGTTTCGCTTTCATGGCGAAGTGGCGCTGCCATGCGCCTACCTAGCCGGCAATCGTGCATCGGAATGCTGGCAGATGGGGTCAGATTTCGCTTTTCTGAGTTTTTGCGTGGCCGAATCCGGCGATTTGGTGTCCGATACCAAACAGGCTTATGCCGAGTTAATTACGCAAGTACGCGCTTCAGATCACCCGTATTTAATTCGTATTTGGAATTATTTTGCCAACATTAACGATGGTGATGAAGACGCTGAACGCTATCGGCAATTCTGCGTAGGCCGTGCGCAGGCGGTTGATGCACAGTTTAACAATCCGCCACCGGCCGCCACCGCCATAGGCTATAGCGGCAAAAATAGCGGCTTAACCGTGATTGCCTTGTGTTCAAACACGCCAGCTTTGGCCTTGGAGAATGCGCGGCAAACTCCCGCTTGGCAATATCCACGCCAATACGGCAAAGTGTCGCCCGGTTTTTCACGCGGCGCGTTGTTGTTGGCCCAAAGCGACTCACCCATTCTGCTGGCCTCAGGCACCGCCAGTATTGTTGGGCATGCTTCCGTGCATTTAGACGAGGTGGCCGAGCAATGCCGAGAAAGTTTGCGCAATTTGCGCGCGCTGCTTGATGAAGGCGAAAAACAGAGTGTTGCACGGTTTGATTTTTCCGCCTGCCAAGCCTTGCGGGTTTACGTACGTGAACCCAAGCAATTACCTATCATTCAATCGGTGTTTGAACAAAGCGGCATTCCTGCAGAAAACATGGTGTATGTGCACGGCGACGTGTGCCGGCGCGAATTGGCGGTGGAATTGGAAGGCGTGTTTGGCGCAATGTAGAGTGGGTTGTAACCCACCGTGTTATCCCAACGCCGAACGCAAACCCAAGTGTTCAACAAATGGTTGAAAATCGCGGTCTGAAAATAATAGCGGTATTTTTCTATCGATACAAAATGTGGCGATGATGACATCGGCAGTTTTTCGAACTGTAATGCCTTTTTTTCGTAAGCGCCGATAATTCTCCGCACAGGAAATAACCGCATTTGAGCCAAGCAGATTATGCAAAGTAAACGCATCTAGCATCTGTTTAGCGGTTTTGTAATCCTTATTTTCGCGAAAGCCTTGTAGGATTTCTAAGGCTATTAAATCACCGATGAGCACGTCTTGCATGCCTAATGCTTGCTGCAAGCACTCTGTTTCCGGTGAAACCTTGCCGTTGAAATAATCAATCCAAACACTGGTATCGACAAATATCATTTTGCGCGACGTAAGTCGTCAAGATCGCCTTGCCAATGCAAGTTTCCGCGTAGGTTTTTGATGCGCTCTTGCTGTTTCAAGCGGATCAAAGTTTTCAGGCCAAGCTCCACCGCTTCACGTTTGGTGCCAGCGCCACTTGCTTGCAAGGCTTCGATCATTAATTGGTCATCAATCACAATATTGGTTCTCATCGGGGTGTGCTCGCTCAGAATTCGCTATACACATTATATGTGCATTTTATACACATCACAAATTCTTGAGGTGAATACAGTTTTGCATAAGTGCAAAACCCATGTAATCGGAAAATATTGATAATTGTTGTAGGGAAATGTTGACGATTAATGTAGGGGCGATTCATGAATCGCCCGGAATATTAGCAGCACAGCGGGCAATTCGTGAATTGCCCCTGCACAATTATTTCGCTTTCAGATTATCTTCGAATAATTCATAAATCCGCCGGTATTGGTCGTACCAGCTTTCGGGCTGTACATAGCCGTGACGCTCGAGCGGGTACGAGGCCATTGTCCAGTTGCCTTTCTTAAGCTCAATCAGGCGTTGCGACAGGCGCACGGAATCTTGGTAGAACACGTTATCGTCCATCATGCCGTGGCTAATCAGCAGCGCGCCTTTCAGATTTTGCGCATATTCAATCGGCGAAGACGTTTTGTACGCGTCGGGGTCAACATCCGGTGTGTTCAAAATGTTGGCGGTGTATTCGTGATTGTAGGTAGTCCAATCGGTGACTGGCCGCAACGCCGCGCCTGCTTTAAACACATCGGGCGCGCGGAACAAGGCCATAAAGCTCATGAAGCCGCCATAGCTGCCGCCATAAATGCCCACATTGGCTTTATCGCCCTGATAATTGGCAACCATATAATCCACACCGTCGATATAATCATCCAGTTCCGGGTGTCCCATCTGCCGATAAATTGCGGTGCGCCAATCACGGCCATAGCCTTCCGAAGCGCGGTAGTCCATGTCGAGCATCACATAGCCTTGTTGCACCAATAGGTTGTTGAACATCTGTTCGCGGAAGTAATTTGGGTAGCGGTTACTGACATTTTGCAAATAGCCAGCGCCGTGCACAAACATCACAATCGGGTATTTTTTGCCGGCTTCAAACTGCGCTGGTTTATACAGCTTGGCCCAGATAATGCCAGCGCCGTGCTTGGATGGCACTTGCACATAGTCGGGTTGAATAAATTGCCGGGCCTTAAATTCAGCGGTGCGGGAGTCGGTGAGTTTTTTTGTTGCACCCGTTTGCGCATTCACCAAGGCTAATTGCGGCGGCATATAGCTGGATGAATAACGTACAGCGAGCTGTTGATTATCTGGCGACAAAGCAAAATCTTCTACGCCATCCAGCGCGCTAATCTCTTTCAGGTCCGAGCCATCGGCATTCACTCGGCAAACTTCGTAATCGCCCGGCCATTGGCGGTTACACACAAAATACGCCTGGGTGCCAGCGCTGTTCCACTGCACTGAACTGACTTCAAATTTGCCTGTGGTGATGGCCTTAGCGGATTTGCCTTCGCCCACATACAACTGGCTATAGCCGCTTTGTTCCGACAAATACCAAAATTGATTGTTCGGCAGAAACCCGTATTCGTTGAAGGAATAATTAATCCACGCCGGATCGCTTAACCGATGCCTTGTGTTGAGTTTGCCGCTTGCCATATCAACACCAACCAACCAGCGGTCTTTGTTGTCCACAGCACGAACCATCAGCGCAAGCTTGCTGCCATCCATGCTCCAAACCGCCGGGAAATCCATGCGAACGGCACGATTACCTTTTTGCGCATCCAGCTTTTGGGCTTTGCGCAGCTCGGCTAATGGGTCAGTGGTAATGCCCGGCAAGCTTGAAAAGTCGAGTTCGCGTACTTGCTGGGTTTTCACATCCACCAGCCAAAGTTTTTGTGCCAATGGCATGTTGCGTCCAACACGGGTGCGGGTCTCTTCGAATTCTTCAAAGCCGCTTTCAGTGACATACTTCGGCATTTTGCCGGTTTGGCCTTCATCGGCACCTTTTTCGGTGGTAATCACAATGGCATAGCGCGAATCTGGCGATAAACTGCTTGAAGTAATATCGACATTTTTACCAAGATAGGTGGCATCCATCGCGTGACTTACATCCGCATTTTTACGAGCTTCGCTATCGTTTTTTAATGCGTCGCGTTCGGCTTTTTGACGCGCGAGAGTGGCGATTAAACGCAGCTCATGCGCCGTTGCATCGCTGATCGGTGGCGTTTTGCTCGGGTCTTTGTCGGCTTTCAAAAGCAGCACCGGTTCTGTTAAGCCATTGGTGCGCCAAGCAAACCAATCGTTGCCGCGTTGAAACAAAATGCTTTGGCCGTCAGCCGAGAATTGTGCAGACGATTCGTTGTCGGCCGATTTGGTTATTTGTGTTAAGCCCTTAGTGCGAAGATTGCGCACAAACACATCGCCTTGCCGAACAAATACAGCACGTGTGCGCGTGCTATCAAAATTTTGGCTGGCTTCATCCAGCTCGCTCCACACGCCGTTTTCAACGCGGGTTGTCTGCCCGCTTTGGGCATTCAGTTGGTAAGTTGCGCGAACGGGGGATGCATTCAGTTTTTGTCGGTAAAACACCGATTGCGAATCCGCTGACCACCAAGCTGACTCAATCGGCGTGCCAATCCAATCCGGGTGCGCCATGGCTTGATCAAGCGTGATGGGCGTTTGCGCCATGCTATGGGCGCTGAATACGGCGGTGCTTAAGACAAAAATTCGGGCTAAAAACATAAAAAATCTCAGTTCGGCAAGATATATAGAGTATCAAACTCTAAAGCCCTTTCCTGAATCGGCAATGTAGAGGACAATTACGCAAAGGCTTCGGACTGTTTATGCGCGTTTTTGTGTATCAATCTCAGAAAAAACCCGGTACGTATTTGTATCTTGGCACACGTGACGGTTTTGATCAGGTGCCTGACACTATTCAAAGCCCCTTGCGTCCTTGGCAGCCGGCATTAGAATTCGATCTTGTTGAGGGCCGCAGATTAGCGCGCCTAGATGCAGCGATGCTGAAGCGAAGCCTGCTTGAGCAGGGTTTTTATCTGCAATTTCCGCCCACCGTACTTGACCCCCTAGTGGCCGGCGGAGTGGGCGATGGTTGAGTTTTTAATGCTTAGCCTTGAGCTTGCGCTATTACACGCCTTGATGGTGGAAACACTGAAAGCCGGCATGCAACCCAAACAATGGCGGCTAATGCCAGCGTTAAAATCACTGCTTGCGCTGAGTCTTTTATGGTTTGCGTTGCAGAGCATTGTTGCGGCATTGCTTATTTGGCCAATTCAGGCCGTGCAACAAACGCATAGCTTGTGGTCAGTATTATTTTTAGCGTTGGCGCTCGGCATGATTATTCTTGGCTTGCAGCGCTTATGGCCCAACTGGGCGCAGCTTGAACAAGACATTCAGCAAGGTTGGCCAAGTTTAGATATGGCGAATCCACAATTTGGTTTTTGGCGCAATGCCTTGGCCGCCGCCAGCCTTTTTATTTTGCTTATGCCTGCCTTATTGATTTGGGTGGGTTGGAATTTTTGGCCAAGTGGCAGCAGTTTGTGGCTTATTGCCTATGGCGTGCTCGCGGTGATTTTGCACGCGGTAACAGTTAAGCTTCATCTGCCGCGCCAGCACGAGGGCATTGAGCCGATTAAAGAACATGCACCGCGCGCGCAAGTATACAGCTTAGACCCTGATGTGGCTTTGATTGAAGCAGTACAAAACGGCCAAGTGCAAGCCGCTTTAAATGCCCTTGATGCAGGTGCTAATCCGCATCAGTTGCCAATTTCGGGCGCAAAAGATCAACGCAGCTTGATGACCATTGCCAGCGCCATGAGTGATCTACGTTTATTGCGCGCCTTAATCAGCAAAGGTGTTGAGGTCAATGCTTTTTATGCTGGCTTGAATCCCTTATTGGCTGCCACGCGCGACAGCTGGCATGGCCGTTCGGAAGCCGTTACCATGCTGATTACCAACGGTGCCAACACCCAAGTTGCCGATGCAGAAGGCAATACGCCATTGCACCATGCCATGCGTAGCACCGATGCGGCAGTGGCGGCTTTATTGCTAGATGCCGGCGCCGATAAAGAAGCGGTGAATAGCGACGGATTTACTCCCTTGGCATTGGCTTGCCAAGCCGCAAATTGGCGTGTTGCGCGCTATATGCTGGAACGCAAAGCCAAGGTTGAGCCTGAGCTGGCTGAGCCGGTGTTGATTGCTGCGGCAGGCGCTGAAGATGATGAAATCGGCATTCGGCTTTTGCATAAACACAAAGCCAAAATTGATATTCGCGGCAAGCAGCAACGCACGCCCTTAATGATTGCCGCACAAGCCGGGCTGGTTGAAGTGGTGGCGGTGTTGATTGAGCTTGGCGCAAACATCAATGCGCAAGATGAAACCGGCCACAGTGCGTATAGTTTAGCGGCACAAATGGGCGAGACCGAGGTGCTGAAGAAGCTGCAGGAATCGACTAAGCTCAACCGGCAATTGGCCGATCAGCAAGGCAAAACGGCGTTAGATTACGCCCTTGCAAATGGCCGATGGAACGCGGTGGCATGCATAGATCCAGCCTACCCACTGCCCGAACATATTCATCAGGAACCAAGCCTTGGCGTGCAAGATTCAGGCGTTCAACAACTACAGCAAGCGCTAACGGCAGGCGATTTTGCCCTGCTTGAACGGTTGCAACAGGCCGGTATTCAGCTAAGCAGCCAAGAACTTGCCGATTTAGTGTTTAGTTTCAGCCAAACCGACAGCCGCTTGGCATTGGATTGGCTGCTGCGCCAGGGAGGACATATTTTTTGCCAAGATGCGGCCGGTTTATCGGTGTATCAGCGTTTGATGCAAACTCAGCAAAATCAAAGTGCTTTATTACAGTATTTGTTGTCTAAAAACCAAGCTATTACCGGCTCAGGCAGTTTGGCGGCATTTTTAGAATCATGCCTGCATCACGATTTCAGCCGACGTTTTGATGAGCAATTAGCCTTGCTGCTATTACAACAAGGCGCCGATCCTTTTAGTGGCACCGCAACCGGACAATCGCCGCCGATCGTATTAGCGATTCGTTTGGGCTGGCAGCGTTTAAGCACGGTTTTGTTGGAATTGGGTGTGGATGCCAACAGCACCGACAGTGCAGGATTAAGCGCGCTGCATTTTGCCGCTCAATTAGGCCGTAGCACACTCTTGCAAGCGCTAATTTTGCATGGCGCGAATCCAGAGCAACGTGCAAATAATGGCCAAACGCCTTTAGGCTTAGCCACCATACACGCCGATCCGGCCTGCATAGAATGCTTGTCGTGGCCTGAATGGCAACTGCCTAAACGCAAATTGCACGGCGGTGATTTGCCATCTGCTGTGCTGTCAAAAGATATTTTAGCCGTTAAAAAACTCTTATCTTTACACTTGCCGGTAAATACCCTTGATCAAAAAGGTTCAACCGCATTGATTCACGCTTGTGGCCAAGGGCAAGCGGAAATGGTGGCCTTGCTGTTAAAGCACGGTGCCGATACCCACATTCCGGCGCGTTCTGGGGCATCGGCGGTTTGGGCCGCCATTAGTCAAGCGCAGAGCAGCGTTTTGCAGCAACTATTAGCACATGGTGCTAACCCCAATCAACCGGTTGCTGGCTATCCGCCCTTGCATTTAGCCTGTTTGAGCGGCACCACCGAATACGTTGCGCTGTTGCTTGAATTCGGTGCGGAAAGTGCAGCTATTGATAGCCACGGCCAAACGGCGCTACACGCCTGCGCTGGGTTTTTAAGCTCGGATAAAGCCCGCTTAGACGCGGTTATCATGGTTGATATGTTGTTGCGTGCCGGTGTGCCATGTGGCGTTAGCGATAGCCATGAGCAAACCCCGTTGCATTTGTTTTGCGGTGCAGCCTTGCAAAAAACACAGGCCTTAAAAGAAGGCTTGGTGCTTTCTGCGGTAGATCGCTTATTGCAAGAGTCGCCTGCCATTGATGCGGTGGATTCACGCGGCTTCACGGCTTTGCACCATTGTGCCGCGCGTGGCTATGGGCAGTTGGTTGAGCGGCTTATTGCTTCTGGCGCCGATAAAAATCGCCGCGATAACTTAGGCCGAAGCGCACACGATTTTGCGGTGATGGGCGGTTTCTCTGAAGTAGCGAATCGCCTGCAAGACAAGCCTGAGCGGGTTGATATTGCTAGTCTGCTAACCAAGAAAGATCAGGGCTAAACGCGCGTTTATAGTGTAAATACGCTGGAATTTTCTGCTAAACTCAAAGCTAAAGCGTCTGTTCTGATGGGTTTACGTTGTTATTTGATGGATTTTGGGGAATATTAAGATGCGTGTACGTTGGGTAATCGTTGCAAGTTTGGCCTTCCTTGCATCAAATGCAAGCATGGCGCAATCCATGGAATACACCAAAAGATTAACGGGTAGTTTAGACATTTCAGCGCTGGGCCGGGTTAGCACATATGACCTGCAAACCGCTGGTGTACCCGCCATTGATCAAGGCTTGGGCTCTTTAGTTGAGTCGTGGCAGTTTAATGTGCCGGCAAATTTAGCCGGAGCAAAAGCGATTAAAACCGACTTTGTGATTACCCTCGTTCGCAAAAATATGACCGACGAGAAATACATGGTGAAGCGTGTTGAGTTTTTCCCGCTCAAAGCAAGCCCCAAAGCCCGTCGTCCGCAAACGCCTGATGAGCTTTCCTATTGCTCACAAGCTGGTGCGCCATCACGCAGCGACATAATCTGCTCGGCAGTTTTACCCGAAGATCCTGATCTAGTGGTTAGCGCTGAAGTGTATGTAGCGATTAAGCGAATTGATGGTGAGCCACAAGTATCCATTGAAAGCTTGAATTTATATAGCAATCAAAATACCAAGTTGCTCAGCAAGAATATTCGCGTAGCCAAAGCAAAATACAGCGAAGCAGCATTAGCCTGGGCAAAGAAAAACAGCCAAGGTTTTTTGCAAGATAAAGATCTGTTCCTAACCCGCGTTGAATACGTGCAATCGCCCAATGTGTTGCTGTGGCGCCGCCAAGAAAATGTTGCGGATGCGCCGGCTGTGTGGGTCAACGACGACTTCCGCGCCAAAACAAAATATGTTGGCCAAGGCGGACTAGAAGTTATTGTTAAGTGACAAAAACCCCGCTTTCGCGGGGTTTTATTTTTGTTGAAGAAGATTAACCGCGTTTCATGGCGCCGAAGAACTCATCGTTCGATTTGGTGGTTTTCATCTTATCGAGCATAAATTCGGTGGCCGCTAATTCATCCATTGGATGCAGCAATTTGCGCAGTATCCAGATTTTTTGCAGCATGTCAGGATCAATCAACAAATCTTCGCGGCGGGTGCCGGAGCGGTTGATGTTGATGGCCGGAAAAATACGTTTCTCAGCAATACGGCGATCCAAATGCACTTCCGAGTTACCGGTGCCTTTGAATTCTTCGTAAATCACTTCGTCCATTTTTGAGCCAGTATCAACCAAAGCGGTGGCAATGATGGTTAACGAGCCACCTTCTTCCACATTACGCGCCGCACCAAAAAAACGTTTCGGGCGATGCAAAGCGTTGGCGTCGACGCCGCCGGACAATACTTTGCCGGAGCTTGGCACCACCATGTTGTAAGCGCGCGCTAAACGGGTGATGGAATCCAACATAATCACCACATCACGTTTGTGTTCAACCAAACGCTTGGCACGTTCGATAACCATTTCCGCCACTTGCACATGGCGGGCAGCGGGTTCATCAAAGGTGGAGGAAATTACTTCAGCACGCACGGTGCGTTGCATTTCAGTCACTTCTTCTGGGCGCTCGTCAATTAGCAGCACAATCACATGGGTGTCGGGGTGATTATGAATAATGGCTTGTGCAATGTTCTGCATCATCATGGTTTTACCGGCTTTCGGCGGCGACACAATCAAGGCGCGCTGGCCTTTGCCTTGCGGCGCCATCAAATCCATAATGCGGCCGGTAATGTCTTCGGTTGAACCATTGCCACGCTCCAGCACAAAGCGTTTGCGCGGGAATAACGGCGTTAGATTTTCGAACAATACTTTGTTTTTGGATTGCTCGAGCGGCTCGCTGTTGATGGTGTCTAAGGTGTTTAGTGCCACATAGCGTTCGCCATCTTTCGGATTGCGAATACGGCCAGTGATGTGATCGCCGGTGCGTAAATTGAAGCGACGGATTTGGCTCGGCGAAATATACACATCATCTGGGCCAGCCAGATAACTCGCATCGGCAGAGCGCAGAAAGCCATAGCCATCCGGCAGAATTTCTAACACGCCTTCAGCAGCCACGCCATTCGGGTGGCGCGTTAATACTTTCAGCAAGGCAAAGGTTACGTCTTGGCGGCGCATACGCGCTACGCCTTCGTGCAAGTTCAGCTGCTCGGCCATTTCCAATAGCTTTGGCATTGGCATGCGCTTGAGTTCAGTCAAGGTGTAATTTGGGAAATCTGGCGGCAATTGCGGTGGCTGGTAGTGTGGGCGTTCTTCGCCGCCTTCGGCCTCGCTACGCGGCTGCTGACGGTCGCGGTTTTGGTAGCGCTCGTTGCGGTTTTGAAAACGGTCGCGGCGATTATTGTTGTTTTGATGGCGAGGCGGGCGATTGTCTTGCCCGGTATTCGACTGCTCACCTTCATTTGGCGCGGTATGCGTTGATGCGTTTGCTGCATCCGAAGCATGGTTTGCCGTTGTTGGCTGAGCAACTGGCGGATTGTCGACGCGCGGTGCACGTTCTTCGGCAGCCATTTGTGGCGCTGCTTCAGCCCGAACAGCGGGTGCATCGGCGCGCACTTTACGCTCAATGGGCGCAGGCGGGTCGATGTGGATGATGACTTCCGCAGGCGCGGAAACTTTGGTTTTTACGGCCGCTTTTGCAACACGCGGTTTACGGGTTTTGGTGACGGACGTTTCGCCGTCGTTATTTTCGATTTCTGACACAGAGGATTCCTCGCGAGTGCGAGCTAGGGGAAAAGAAGAGGGGGTTTTGAAAATTCAAGCGCATGGCGCGATGCCAAATACGTTAGCACGGCATGTGGCTTTGGGCAAGCACCCAAGAGATTTGGCTCTTGGGTGTTGTGTATCGGTTTAGATATTGCTGTCAACAAAGGTGGCGAGCTGCGCCTTGCCTACAGCGCCCACTTGGGTCGCTTGCACTTTGCCGTCTTTGAACAGCATCAGTGTTGGAATACCGCGCACCGCATATTGGCGTGGCGTGCCTGGGTTTTGATCAATATTGATTTTGACCACTTTGACTTTGCCATCATGGCTGGTGGCGATATCGTCAACCAATGGGCCAATCATTTTGCACGGGCCGCACCATTCCGCCCAAAAATCTACTAAAACCGGCGTGCTAGATTTCAATACATCCGCATCGAAGCTGGCGTCGGTTACATGCTGAACTTTATCACTCACAAAACACTCCTTAAAATTATTTAGAAAACGTCGCAACAGGCTTTAGGGTAGAATAGGGGCGAAACCGTAAAACTCAATCCAATTCGCCCGAATATGTTGCGCAGTGTGCGCTGTCTGGGGGCGCAATGCAAGCGGCGCGAAGCCCGCGGAAACCCAAGAATGACTGATAAACCACTGACTGATATAGCATTTTCTAATTTTGAACTTACCCCGGCCTTGTTGCAAGGCCTTGAGCAAGCCGGCTTCTCACGTTGCACCCCCATTCAGGCCATGACCTTGCCAATCGCCTTGCAAGGCCGCGATGTGGCCGGCCAAGCACAAACCGGCACCGGCAAAACCTTGGCGTTTTTAGTAGCGTGTATGAATCGCTTGCTCACCAAGCCGGCCTTGGCCAACCGCCGCGCTGCCGATCCGCGCGCGATGATTTTAGCGCCAACTCGCGAGCTGGCTATTCAAATTGCCAAAGATGCCGAAAAATTCGGTTCGCAGCTGGGTTTAAAATTCGCCCTAGTATATGGCGGTGTGGATTACGAAAAACAGAAAAACACACTCGAACAAGGTGCCGATATTATTATTGCAACGCCGGGCCGGCTGATTGATTATGTGAAGCAAGGCGTGGTGTCTTTGCATGCCTGCGAGGTGTGCATTTTGGATGAAGCCGACCGCATGTTCGATTTAGGCTTTATCAAAGATTTACGATATTTAATGCGCAAACTGCCGCGCCTTGAAGAGCGCCAAACCTTGTTGTTTTCCGCCACCTTAAGTCATCGTGTGCTAGAGCTTGCTTATGAGCACATGAATGAGCCAGAAAAAGTATTAATAGAAACCGAAACCATCACCGCCGCGCGGGTTCGTCAGTTATTGTATTTCCCGGCGATGGAAGAAAAGCTGCCGTTGCTGATTAGCTTGCTGTCTCGCAACGTAGATGGCCGCTGCATGGTGTTTGTGAATACCAAAGTGTGGGTTGAACGCGTGGCGCGCGCCTTGGAAAAAGCCCATTATCGGGTGGGTGTATTGTCGGGTGATGTGCCGCAAAAGCGCCGTCAGTCCTTGCTGGCCAAATTCCAACGCGGCGAATTAGAAATTTTAGTGGCCACCGATGTGGCTGCGCGTGGCCTGCATATTGATGGCGTTAGCCATGTGTACAACTTTGACTTGCCGTTTGATGCGCCCGATTATGTGCACCGCATTGGCCGTACCGCGCGTTTGGGCGCTGAAGGCGATGCCATTAGCTTTGCTTGCGAATTATATGCGCAAGGGTTGCCAGATATTGAAGCGTATATTGAACAAAAAATCCCAACCGCGCCAGTCACCTCTGAACTGCTGGAAGCCATACCGCGCCAACCGCGAGCAAAGCTAGAAGGCGCTGAAAGCATTGCCGATATTTATGCCGAAGTGAAAGCGCTGCAGCCAGCCAACAAACGCGGCGCATCATCAGGCTCTGGTTCAAAATCGGGTTCTGGTTCAAACAAGCCACGCCCACCGCGCACTGATAAGCCTTCGCACAATAAGCCGCACGCTGAGCAGGCAAAACCTGTTGCACCCGTTGAAGTCGCGAATGCTGAGCCATCAACCCGCAAGCCGCGCCGTCCGCGCCGCAAGCCGGTGGATTGGACGCAGTCAAGCCCCATACCAACCGCAGCAAACACCGCCAATCCGAAGCCTTCTGCCATTAAACGCTTGGGCTCACAGATAAAATCGTGGTTTAGCCCCTCGAAGTCCAAGCAGTAACGGTAAACTAGGTGTAATTTACTAGGAAGGCGCTATGACTCTTTTGCGTTTCGACGGTGTCAGTAAAAAATACCCAAGCGGTCATTTGGCCTTGGATGAACTGAGCTTTTCTGTGCAAGCCGGTGAAATGGTGTTTATCACCGGACACTCCGGCGCGGGCAAAAGCACCTTGCTAAAATTGGCGCATCTTTCTGAGCGGCCAACGCAAGGTTCGGTTTGGTTCAACGAAAAAAATCTTAATAAAGTGCGCGGTAGTCAGGTCGCTCTGCATCGCCGCTCATTAGGCGTTGTGCATCAAGATCATTGCTTGCTGTTGGATAAAAGTGTGTTTGATAATGTGGCGCTGCCTTTGCTGATTGCCGGCCTTGATCCGAAGCAAATTAAGCAGCGTGTGCACGAAGCGCTTGAACGACTTGGCTTGCTCGATCGTGCGCAAACCAAATCTTCCGATTTATCGACCGGCGAGCAGCAACGCGTGGGCATTGCGCGCGCGATTGCCACCCAGCCCACCGTTTTGCTGGCCGACGAGCCAACTGGTAATCTTGATCCCGGCCTTGCCGCTGATATTATGCAGATGTTGGTGAACTTAACCGAGCAAGGCACTGCGATTATTATTGCCAGCCATGATTTATCGCTGGTTAAACGCATGAAAAAAAGGGTGTTGGTGATTGATCAAGGCCGCTTAATGGACGATATTTCGCCGGAGGAATTGGCCGATGAATAAGCCTGCAACGTATTCGGTAATTTCTGCTTGGCGTGCGCAACATGCATCGGCATTTGCCAGCAGTTTTTTGCGCCTGCTTAAACGGCCGTTTTCAAGCGCTCTATCGCTGAGCGTCATGGCGATTGCCTTGTCCTTGCCATTGGCCTTGGGCTGGTCCTTAATGCAGATGCAGCAGTTATCGGCCAGCGTACAAAGCTCGCGCGCTATCAATGTATTCTTCAAGCCGGACATCAGCTTTGATCAAGCTAAAATTATCGCGGCGCCATTTGAAAGCAATTCGTCGGTTGCTAGTTTAAAACTAAAATCACCAGAACAAGGCTTAATCGATTTTCAGCAAAGCAGCGAGCTCGCTAAAGCGGTTAGTTTGCTAGGCAAAAATCCATTGCCGGTGGTGATGATTATTGAACCCAAAGGCGATGAACGCAATTTGCTCGCTCAGCTTGAAGCGCTGCCGCAAGCCGAGCACATACAACATGATGCACTGTGGCAACAGCGCTTGAACGCATGGTTGAATTTTGGCCAGCGTTTGTTGATTGCCTTGGCGGCTATTTTTGCTTTAGGGGCGGTGCTTGCCGTGGCCAATAATATTCGTTTGGATATTGCCACGCGTGAACAGGAAATTGCGGTGCTGCAGCAGCTCGGCGCAACCGATGGCTATATTCGTCGGCCGTTTTTGTATGTGGGAGCCTTGCTCGGCTTGCTTTCCGGGCTGCTTGCCTTAGCGCTTTTGTTGCTTGCTTCAAGCTATATTCAGCCCAGTATTGCGGCCTTGATTAGCAGTTATGGCAGTTCTTTCGTGTTTGCGCAGGCACCGTTATGGCTTATTCCAACAGTGCTTGCCTGCGCGGTTGTGCTGGGCATTATGGGTGCGTGGTTAGCGGCGGGTCATCATCTGCGCGTTACTCGGCCGGTTGATTTATGAGCGCATTAGCTTTTTTGCCATTGGATTTGCAACACCCGCATTTAGTGGTGGTGGATGGGTCAAAATTAGTGCGTAAGTTGCTCACCGGCTTAATGTCTAAAACCTTGCCGAACGCCGTGGTAACCGGCTGTGAAAATGGCGAGCAGGCAAAAAAGATTTTGCTTGAACAACCTGTGCATTTATTAGTCACCGGGCTGGTTTTGTCGGATATGGATGGCACTGATTTGGCGGCATTTGCGCGCGAACAAAGCACCCAATCGTATTTCCCCATTATTGTGGTGTCTGGCGAAGTGCAAGAGCGTTTAGAGCAACGCAGTTTAAGCCAGCATGTCACCGATTATTTCGATAAAACCTGGGGCATGGAAGCCTTGGCTTCGTTTATTAAAGGCTATATTGCGCCCGAACAAGAAGTGGGCGGCACCGTGCTGTATATCGAAGACAGCCGTGTGGTTGCGGCCGCCACCTTGCGAATGATGAAAAAGCATAATTTAGATGTTCAGCATGTGGTTAGTGTGGAAGATGCCTTGTTGTTGATTGAAACAATGCGTGAAGACCAACTGCCCTTGCCCGATATAGTGCTGAGCGATGTGTATTTGAAAGGCCATTTAACCGGCATGGATTTGCTCAAGCTATTGCGGCAAGACATGGACATCAGCAAAAAACAGCTGCCGGTGGTAGTGATGACCGGCGATTCCGACCCGCGCAATCAGCGCCAATTACTTGAATTAGGCGCCAATGATTTAGTGCAAAAGCCGATTGAAGAGCGTTTGCTGATTACCAAGCTAATGTTCCAGTTGCGCATGGGGCAAAGAAGCCGTCGTCTTGCATGAGCGAGAACGGACGATTGAATGGCTCGTGGCAAAGCCGCTTAGGCGACTATCTGGCTTCTGAGCCGATGCAAAACCTAGCG
The DNA here is from genome assembly GCA_043744535.1 of Arenimonas sp. Lineage (GTDB taxonomy): Bacteria > Pseudomonadota > Gammaproteobacteria > Xanthomonadales > Xanthomonadaceae > Arenimonas. The sequence continues at coordinate 7,652 of JAYTVJ010000069.1, read as the reverse complement.
CAGTTTTTGCGTGATGAAAAAACGCGCGGCAAAATTATTTACCCAGCCAATGATCAACTATTCGCTGCGTTTAATGCCACTGCGTTTGAATCGGTACGTGTCGTTATCCTTGGCCAAGATCCGTATCATGGCCCGGGCCAAGCGCATGGCTTGAGCTTTTCGGTGCCCGATGGCGTGCCGCCACCACCGTCTTTAGTGAATATATTTAAAGAGCTCGAGCGCGAGTCGGGCAAACCAAAAGCAAGCACGGGCAATTTAATGCCATGGGCCAAGCAAGGCGTGTTGTTGCTGAATTCGGTGCTCAGTGTTGAAGCGGCCAAGCCCGGCTCGCATCAAGACAAAGGCTGGGAAGCGTTCACCGATTTTGTTATTCAAACGCTAGCCACTGAGCGCGAAAATGTAGTGTTTATGCTGTGGGGCGCGTATGCGCGTGAGAAGGGCAAGTTGATTGACACGCGCCGACATTGTGTTTTGCGTGCACCGCATCCTTCGCCGCTTTCGGCGTACCGTGGTTTTATCGGCTGCGGGCATTTTTCAGCGGCAAATCGCTACTTACAAAGCCGAGGGGTTGCACCAATTGATTGGACTATTCACTAAATAATAATCAATTCGTGTATAAAATCAATTAGTTAAATACATTTATCGCTTCCCTAACGGCGAATAAACGGAACTTTTTTCAGCTGTTAGCACTCTAAGCCCTAGAGTGCTAAACTAATTGTATGAGCGAGAATAAAATGACCACACAAGCCTTAATTAGCCAAAGTCTGCCGATTCCCAGTGCGCTGGGTTCTTTGGATGCCTACATCTCGGCAGTTAACCGCGTACCGATCCTTACTGCTGAACAAGAGCAGACTTTAGCGCGCGCGTTTCGTGACGATGAAAATCTTGAAGCCGCCCGGCATTTAGTGATGGCGCATCTGCGTTTTGTGGTGTACGTAGCGCGCGGTTACCAAGGCTACGGCTTAGGCATGGGCGATTTAATTCAAGAAGGCAATATTGGTTTGATGAAAGCCGTGAAGCGCTTCGACCCCGACCAAGGCGTGCGTTTGGTGAGCTTTGCCGTGCATTGGGTGCGCGCTGAAATGCATGAATTCATTTTGCGCAACTGGCGCATTGTGAAAGTGGCAACCACCAAAGCGCAACGCAAATTGTTCTTCAATCTGCGTAAATCGAAAAAGCGTTTAGGCTGGATGAATGCCGCCGAAGTACGCACTATCGCCAAAGATTTAAATGTTTCCGAGCGCGAAGTGCTGGAAATGGAATCGCGCTTATCAGGCCGCGACATCACCTTTGATGCGCCCGATGATGACGACAACGATCATGCGCCGCCATCGCCGTCGGCCTATTTAGTTGCTGCCAATGCCGATCCAGCGCTTGCTTATGAACGCGGCAACCACGAAGACAGCCAAATGGATTTGATGCGTGAAGGATTGGCTGGTTTAGATAAACGTTCGCGTGAAATCTTGCAGAAGCGTTTCTTGGCTGAAAACAAAGCCACCCTGCACGATTTGGCCGATGAATACGGCGTGTCCGCCGAACGCATTCGCCAACTTGAAGCCAATGCCTTGAAGAAAATGAAGGCGCTGTTTGTGGCGTGATCGTTTTTTTCACATGTAGGGGCGCATCGCGATGCGCCCCTACGTGGTCGGAATTAAATATCTGCCTCGGTTGCACGCACGGTGTGCGCCAGTTTTTCGATTTTACCGGCGCGCACGGCGGGAATGGTTTTTGCCAACAACGCGCACGCTGCTAAAGACCATACAATCAGCGCGCCGCTGGGTAAATCCAACAAGGCCGATAACACCAAGCCTGATGCATAGCCTGCAATACCAATAGCATAAGCGGCGACTAGCCGAGATTTTCCGTTCATGCCGGCCGTAGCTAACGCCGGAATGATTAAGCTGGCGAAAACCAAATACACACCCACCAATTGCACAGATGCTGTAATGGCTAGTGCGAATAAGCCGTAAAACCATAAGCCGCTTAATTGCCCTTTGCGCAAGATCATAAAGCCTAATAAAAGTACGGAAAGCACCGCGGCTGGTATCAATTGACCGAAACTGACCCACAGAATCTGCCCAACCAGTAAATCTTTTAGATGTTCGCCGCCTTGCGGATTGTTGGAAAGCAGCAAAATACCGCCGGTTGCCGCCAATACAAACAGGGTACCAATTAAGGGCTCTTGGTAATCGGGCCAGCGTTTATCGGTCCAGGCCAGTAAACCAGCACCGGCTAATGCGGCCGCGGCTGCAGCCAATTGCACCCCTATGCCTTGTTCGCCAACGGCGAAATACTGCGCCAAAATCACGCCCAACGCTGCAATTTGGGCAATCGCCAAATCAATAAAAATAATACCGCGCGATAACACCTGACGACCTAACGGCACGTGCGTGCTCAACACGATTAAACCTGCTACGCAGGCTGGCCCTAAAATGCTGATATCCAAACCGTCGGTATTGAAGGCAAAACTCATTTCGCCACTCCTAGCAATTTGTCGATAGTGGAATCGAACAGGCCAAACAAATCTTTGGCTTGTGCATCACCGCCCACCGTGAAAGGCAAGGCCAAGGCCGGTACGCCTGCATGTTCTGAAAGCCAAATGCTGGCTTTTGGGTCTTGATAGGCAGCGCGGACAATGGCAATTGGGCGCTCAGTTTTGGCAATACCGATTAATCCGGCTAAATGCGCACTGGTCGGCGGCACGCCGGGCTTTGGCTCAAGCGCACCTACTTGCTCTAAACCAAGCCATTTGTTGAGATATACCCAGCTGCTGTGCTGCACGATAATTTTGCGACCTTTCAGCGGCGCAGCTTTTGCTTCCCAGCGTTTCGTGGCAGCCGCCCAGCGAGTGCTGAACGCGGTTACGTTTTGTTGATACACGCCAGCATTGGCTGCATCAAGTTGCGTTAAACGCGCCGACAAAGCTTTTGCAATGCTTAACACGCGGTACGGATCCATCTGGAAGTGTGGATTGCCTTGCGGATGCACGTCGCCATTGGCGCGGTCGAGTTGGGTTGGTTTTTCTAAGGTCACAATTTGGCTGGCCGCCATGAACGAACCTGGCCCAGACGCGATGGCCGGATTACCGGATTGACGAATCAGTTGTGGCAACCAACCCACTTCCAAATCAGCGCCGGTGCATACAATCAGATTGGCGCGCCGTACTTTGGCAATTAAGCTCGGCTTCGCTTCAATTTGGTGCACGTCTTGTAAAGCGGAGGTACCCACATCGATGCTGATTTTATCGCCGGCCAATTCTTGTAGCAGTGAACCCCATTCGGGTTCGCAGGCAAAGACAGTTAATTTTGCTTGGGCATTGGCGCTGAACAAGCCAGCCAGTGCGATTAGGGTTAAGCTGAGTTTTTTCATGTGAAATCCTAGAATTTATGGGCGCCATGTGCGCCTAAGCTGGTTTGGTATTGCAGGGTGAATACATTGTCGGTATCCAGCGGATTGGATTCATCGCGGCTGTATTGCAGGCGGATTAAACTAAATTCGCTGTTTAGCCAGGTTAGCATTAGGCTGTTGCGGCTCGGGTCAAATTGGCTGGCATAAGGACCGTTTGTATCGGCAAACAATTTGTCGTAACGGTAGCCCGCTTCCCACCAGCGATTGATGCGATAAACCCCTTCAATATAGGCGCCATGTCGTTTGCCATTCCAAACTTGGTTGAGCAAGGGATTGCTCGGGTCAACATATTCGCCATTGCGATCATCGAGAAAATACTCGCCGCGAACGGTGATGCCGCCATCCTTGAAATTGCCTTGCGGTGCCCACTTCCAAGTCATGTCGGCAACATACAAAGTGTTGTCACCCACAAAACCGTCTTCGCTGGCAGCCGTGTTGGATTTTAGCATCGACACACCCGCTAGCCAGGAATTTTCATCGCCCACATCGCCACCGGCATGCGCAAATAGCGTTCGTACACCCGCACCACTGTTGCCCGCACCACCTGATGGGTAATTATTGCCCGCAAACAATTCGGCACCTAACTCCAAAAACACATCGGTGGGTACAACCCAGCGCACTTGCACGCCATCATCGCCGTATTGATTGCCCAACAATGCTTGATACGCCAGAGGCCGATCAAAGAATTTATCGGTATGCGCATGATGACTGTTTAGATAGCCAAGATTCGAGAAAAAACGGCCAGCGCGTAGCGTGAAGCCATTTTGCAGAGACGTTGTTTCGATATACGCTTCTTCGATGCCGAGTTCATCTTGGCCGGCATCGCTGCCCACAGCTAAAGTCAGCTGGCCGTAGAATTTTTCATCAATATTCGCGGCAAAAGAAATTTCGCTTTCACCCAACGAAAAGCCTTTAGTGCTTGGTCGGCCCTCGCCAACCAGTGGAAAGCCGCTACGAAAATAATCATCAGGATTAACTGAATGGTGTGCATAACTGCCATTAAGAATAATACTGATGGCCGGGTTGAACGCGTTTGCATTAGCCTCGGCGGGTGCTGGCGCTTCTTCAACACTGGCCATTTGGGCGGGTTGCGTTGTTTTCAGTTCTTCAATGGCCGCGCGCGCCGCTTCGGTGGCTGCGCTGGCTTCGGCAATTTGCGTTTGCAATTGCGCCGAGCTAGCTTCGAGCTGTTTAATGCGCGCCTCGAGCTCAGCAATGCGCTGTTGTTGGTTGGGTGTTGCCGCCAGAGCGGGATCAAGTGCGGCAACGAACAGGGAAAGTGCCAGTAGGGATTTTTTCATAGGGGATTCGTGTAGGGCAGGAAATCAATCTGACTATAATGTTACAACATAACATTACAATTGTCATCTGTCATACAGAAATCGCAAAATGTAGGGGCGAAATCAGATCAACCCAAACCGAACCGCTTTTTCCTGCAGCTCTGTTAGATTGCGGGCCTGCAATTTCAGCATCAGATTGGCGCGATGGCCGTATACGGTTTTGTCGTTAATGCCCAGCTCTGTGGCAATGGCTTTTGGCGCCATGCCACGCAGCATTAATTTCAAAATATCCAATTCCCGGCTGCTTAATTTTGGCGGCGCGGTTTTTTTCATGATGCGAATGTCGCTCGACACATAGGTAAAACCATCGATAACTGCGCGCATGGCGGCTACCAATTCTTTAGCCGCTAAGGCTTTGGTGACGTACGCATTGGCGCCCAATGAGGTGGCCTTTGCAACCAAGGCTGGATTGTCGTGCATGCTAAGCACCACAATTTTCGGCTTGCTGGAATAATGCTCTAATTGTTCAATTACACTGAAGCCGCTGGTGCTGGCTAGGCTTAGGTCGGTAATCAGAAAATCGGGCTGATGTTGAATGATTAAATCAATGGCTTGCTTCGGCGTTTCACACTCGGCAACCACCTCAAAATCGGCTTGGTTATCCAATAGGCGCTTAATGCCTTCGCGTACAATGCCGTGGTCGTCGAGTAACAAAATTCGAATCATTCGCCATTATGGCTTAAAACGGATTACATCAACATAAGAAAAATTCTTGCCTGCCAAGGTCTTAACTTTGTTAGGCTAAGATTTACTCTGTCAGGCTTTGCCTATGTCATTCGTTCTGCCAAAAACGTACTTTAGTTTGCCACCAATTGCCGTCGCCGCTGGGTTTTTGCTGTTGCATGTGCTGCTTGGGTTTTACGGCTTCTTCCATTGGAATCTGGCGTATGGCCTATTGTTTGGCACCTATTGGTTTAGGCCGCGCAACGAATGGTGGGCATATGCTCTATTGTCAATTCTGGCCAGTTTGGCTCAGGGCGCAGCGGTTTCTATGGAGACTTTCCACGATCCTTTGGCGCTTTTCAGGCAACGCTCAGGGCTATTAACTTTTATTGGCAATGTGCCAAATGCGTTTATCGGCATGGTGGGTGTGCAAATGCTGCAAAAGCGTGGCATAACACCAGAAAAAGCCAGCAAACTGGCACAGATGAGTCTGTTGCATGTGGCGGCACTGGCCAGCGCCGTGTTGTATACGCTGAAAGATCTGTGGTATGTGTTCACCGAAGGCAGCGTTGGCGATGTTCGGCGCGGCGTTATTGTAGATATGCAGCAGATTGTGCTGCCCGAATCACTGCCGGTGCTAGCCAAGTTTGCGCTCAGCCATTTTATGGGCGCGTTTCTTGGCATTATGCTGGTGGTGCCCATGGCAATGTGGGTATTTGTGCCGAACCACCATCCGGGCTCGAAGCGCATTAGCAATGCAGCACTGATTTATTTATACCTACTGCCGGTGTTGTTGTTCTTGGGCAATGCCTCGCTGATTAACCCAAGCAGCAGCTTAGCGGCCATGTTGAAGATACTGCTACTGGCGGCGGTAGTGGTGTTTTCATTTTCACACGGCTGGCGCGGCGCAGCGGTATCGGTATTAGTGGTTAGTATTCTGATTGGGCTGTATGACCATTTAAACAATAGCAGCACCGATGTCATTGAACTGCAGCTTTATGTGGCGGTGATGGGCGCGATGGCTTTATTGTTTGGCGCCAGTGTTGATGAGCTGAAGAAAAACGAAAGCGCGCTACTAACAGATAAAATCAAGCTACAAAAAACCCTCGTTGCCTTAGCCGATTCAACGCGTCGTGGCATGCAAAGCGAAGAACTTGAGCGCAAGCGCCTGGCGCGTGAATTGCACGATGATATGGGTCAGATTTTAACCGCCATGCAAACCCAAATCAGCATCAGCCAGCAACATCAAACCGAAGAAGCTCGTCGCGAACATGCGCATTCGCTTGAACATTTAACCCAGAAAATGAGTATATCGTTGAAGTCGGTGGTGAACGCACTCACGCCCGACGAATTAAATCAGCTGGGTTTATATACCGCCATTACCTTTGGCAGCCCAGCGCAGTTGTGTGAAATGTCGCATATACATTATCAAGTTGAGTTGCAGGGCAATAGCTTGGTGCTTGATGAACTCGAGCCGGTAACCAGCTTGGCCGCTTATCGCATTGTGCAGGAGTCGGTTAGTAATGCGGTGAAATACGCCAGCTGTAGTTCGATATGGGTTCGCTTGCGCGTGGGTTGGCGGCAGGAAAAAATTCACTTATTCATCCGTATTACCGACGATGGCATAGGCTTGAAATCCTTAGGCCAAATTAAGCACGGCTTCCACAGTATCCGCGACCGCGCGGTAGCGCTAAACGGCGTTTTGCATGTGCATAATTTGCCTGGTGTGCGTGTGCATGTGTTGCTAAGGCAATGAATATACCAGCAGTCGGGCCCAGAGGACCCTCCTACAACAACCGAATTAATCTGTAGGAGGGCCCTCTGGGCTATAATAACCCCTCTGCGCCCGTAGCTCAGCCGGATAGAGTAGTGGCTTCCGAATACCTTCTTGAAAATTAACTTTATAAGTATTCATAAGTCTTAAATTGTCATTAATTGACAGAAAAACACAATAACATTTTGATTATATAGGAATATTTTAACTTTCAACTACATCATATGCTATCTATTAATGCCAAAGTAAAGCCGTTTATCAAATAAAAATATATGTATCTAATTGAATTATATATGAGTAATGGCTAGTTATGATTGTCATCAAAATAGGGAGTTGGGCTTGTAATTTCGAAGAAAAGCCAATCAAAATCGCAAAGTAGCGTAATTGATTATCTATAGCCGTGCATAAATACGGAGTAAGATACTGTCAGGCATAGACTATATGGCATATATTATGTAATGAGTTCG
>JAYTVJ010000068.1:0-24035 GCA_043744535.1 Arenimonas sp. | reverse complement strand
CTTTCCGCACTCCGATGTTGTGGATTGTAGGCCCATTAGCAATGGCAGGTTGTGCCTTGTTATTCGTCAGCCTCGGCTGGCTAACCATCAAGCTATTTTTGGGTTGGTTTGTTATCGGCATGTTTGTGTATTTCTTGTATAGCCGTAAACGTAGCCATTTGGCGAACGGCACCAGTGCTGAATAAGCATTCGATCATGTAAATTAAAAACGGCGCTTCATGCGCCGTTTTTTTATCCGTTCAATTCAGGCGTGTCATCATTATCGTCATCTAGCAAATCGGCGGGCAGTTGTTTTTTGGCCCGAGCACCAAGCAATTTCATTTTCTCCACTTGCCCCACCAAATTACTGCGCCCAACCGATAAGCGCTTAACCGCACTGGATTGCGCATCCAGTGCTTTGTTGAGATGCTTGCCCACTTCGCTTAAATCAGTGGCGAAACTAACGAATTCATCGTACAGCTTGCCAGCTTGATCGGCGATTTTCATGGCATTGGCATTGCGTTGATCCAACTTCTGTAAATGCGCAACGGTGCGGCAAATCGTTATTAAGGTTGATGGCGTAGCCAATGTGATATTGCGTTCCAGCGCATAAACCATCAAGCCATCATCGGCGCGCATGGCATCAATAAATGCCGCTTCAATGGGAATGAACAACACCACAAAATCGGTGCTGCGCAAATTCGGCAGCGATTCATAAGACTTGGCTGACAGACCATCGATATGCGTTTTGACTGAGCGCACATGCTCTTTTGAAGCGAGTTCACGCGCTTGTTCGCTCTCAGCGCTGATGTAGCGGTCGTACGCAATGAGCGACACTTTGGAGTCAACCACAATGGCTTTATTGTCGGGTAAGAAAATTACGCAATCTGGCTGCTTGCGATTTTTATGTTCATCCACATAAGCAAATTGCGATTGGTAATCGCGGCCTTCGCTTAATCCGGAGGCTTCCAAAATACGGCTTAATACTTGCTCGCCCCAACCGCCTTGGGTTTTGTTATCGCCTTTCAATGCACGCGTTAAGTTGGTAGCTTCATCGGCCATACGTGCATTCAGCTCTTTCAGGGTATGAATGCCTTGATTGGTTTGATCGACACTTTGCCGAAATTCGCCAATTTGGGTTTTCAGCGGATTCAGTAAAGCATCAAGCTGCTCTTTATTTTGTTCTTTGAATTTGGTTGATTTTTCTTCGAATATTTTCTGCGCAAGGTTTTCAAAATTCTGCGTTAAACGAAGCTCAGCATTTTTCAGAAGTTGAATTTGTTCAATATACGATTGTTCTTTAGCAAGCGAGTCTGCTTCAAGTGCTGAGAATTGCCGCCTTGTAGACTCAAGTTGCTCTGCTTTTAATCGCAGTGAACTAATGTCTGCAAGCTGCGCAACATCACGTGCTTGCGAGCTTCCTTCAAGTTTCGCGTGTGCTTGACGTAGCGCATTTAAGGCTTCGCTATCGGCAATTAATACGCTATTTTCATGCTCAATGCGCAGCAAGCTCGCTTCGAGTGCTGACTTTTTAAGGGCCACATAAACAAGCGCCAAGAGCAGCAAAACTGCCAAGACAATTAAAACAACGTAAAACACATTTAAAGTCATAAGCCAAGCTCAAAGGAAACTTGGCTTATAGTAAGTCATTCAGGTCTCAATGCATGAGACCTGAGACGAAATGTTTAGGCTTTTTTGGCCCACGCACTGCACCAGCCGTTATTGGCAACGGCATAACCGGCGAAAATGGCACATCCACCGGTTGCTGCTACATGTAATTGGCAATTCAAACAATTACTACCAGGCTTAGCACCCACCGCTTTCTTGGCATCCGCTACGTATTTCAAGGCCACTGCCTGTGGATTTGCGGCTGTTAATGGCTTTAATGCTTGCGCTTGCACTTGCGCGCTGAGCATGCCGGACACAAATGGAATAGCGGCTACCGCAACAAGACCGCGTACTAAAAACGTGCGGCGGCTATTTTCTTGGCTTTTCATAACAAACACTCCTAAATTCATGAGAAAATGATTTTCGATTTACTTTTTAATTACGTGAACTATACGCTTTACTGAGCGAGTATTACTTAATCTAAATCAAGAAGTCGTGTTTTTTTCTATATTTTTCAGTCAATTGAGAATGAATCTTATTAACTTATGTTTGCTCAAAAAAACTCACTCATCCAACAATTAATTCATCACACGGCCGAATTGGCGGCAAATGGCATGACGCCTGCCACCAGCAGTAATTTTTCTGCGCGTCTGGATGAGTCGCATTGCCTTATCACCGTTAGCGGGCGCGACAAAGGCAAACTTACGCCTGAAGATTTTATGGACGTTAGCATGGATGGCAAAGCCGTTAATGCGTCACAAACAGCGTCTGCTGAAACACTATTGCATACACAAATTTATCAACGTCGTCCTGATGCCAACGTGGTATTGCATACGCATTCTCTGGCACAAACATTACTGTCGATGCGCTTTGCACAAGCAGGCAAGATTGAATTTTCGGGCTATGAATTGCAAAAAGCTTTTAGTGGCATAAAAACCCACCAAAGCTGTGTGTGCTTGCCAATTGTGGAAAATTCACAAGACATGCTTGCGTTATGCGAAAACGTTGATCCGCTGTTTGAACAAACACATTTTTGGGGCTATTTAATTGCAGGCCACGGCATTTACACATGGGGCAAAGACATGCTGGAAGCGCGCCGGCATTTAGATGCCTTTGAGTTTTTGTTGAATGCCGAACTGACTAAACTGAGTTTCAGCGCATGAGCCGTTTACGTATTTTTTCCGATGACAACCCAAACTATGTGCAGTTTGAAAGCACCCACGTTGAAGCTATTCGCTTGCAGCTGGCGCAAGTTGGTGTGGGTTTTGAACAATGGCCTACGCGCGCTTTGGCCGACAACGCTAGCAACGAAGACATATTATCCAGCTATAAAACAGAAGTTGATCGGTTGATTGCCGAGAACGGGTTCAAAGCCGTGGATGTGGTGAGCATTAATCCTGAACATCCTGAGCGCGACGCGATGCGCGCAAAATTTCTGAGTGAACACCGGCATAAAGAAGACGAAGTGCGTTACTTCGTGCGCGGCTCGGGTTTATTCACTTTGCATATTAACGATAAAGTGTATGAAATACGCTGCGAAGCCCAAGATCTAATCCGCGTTCCAGACGGCACTAAACATTGGTTTGATATGGGCGCAGCGCCCTATTTCACTGCCATTCGTTTTTTCACCGAAGCCGATGGTTGGGTTGGTTATTTCACTGATTCCGACATTGCCTTAAAATTTCCGCGCTTTGAAAACAACACGCCAACCGTTCGCGCCATTGTCACCGATATTGAAGGCACCACCAGCTCTATTTCGTTTGTGCGTGATGTGTTGTTCCCGCACGCGCGCGCTGCATTGCCGCAATTCATTAAAACCGAGCACAGTAAGCCAGAAGTAGCGATTTGGTTAGCACGAATTGCAGAGGAAAAATCGCTATCGGTTAACGACTTGGACGGCATTATTGCTGTACTACTGACATGGATTGACGCAGACCTTAAACACACTGCCTTAAAAGCATTGCAAGGCATGTTGTGGTCCAACGGCTATGCGCAAAGCAGCTACCGCGCACCAATCTACGACGACGCATTCGCACAAATGGCAAGCTGGCATGCGCGCAACATACCGCTGTATGTGTACAGCTCCGGTTCGGTGCCTGCGCAAAAGTTGTTTTTTGCATACAGCGATCACGGTGATGTCAGTAGCTTATTTTCAGGCTATTACGACACGGAAATGGGTGGCAAACGTGATAAAGCGAGCTACGATGCGATTGCCAAAGCCATTGTGCAAGAGCCAGCGCACATTCTGTTTCTTTCAGATATTGTTGAAGAATTAAATGCCGCGCGAGAGGCTGGCTGGCAAACGGTATTAGTGGATCGCTTGAACGATTACCCAACGCCGCGTATTGAACAAAGCAACGGCCATCAACGCGTTAGCGCATTCACCGAAATTGTGCTTTAAGGCTCATGCTTTTGTAGCGCATAGTGCGTTGTTTGTTCGACACTACCAAGCCATTCATCTTGAGCGCGAACAGTAATTAAATGCTCGCCTTCAGCTAGATTTGTTGGCAGAGCAAACCGAAATAAATGCGTGGATAGGGTTGCTTCTGGGATTCGATCATAGTTTTGCAATTGCGTCGAAAAATCATCGCGGGCATTGATCTGCAACACCGCAGGATCGGCCTGCAATACTTTGTTCATCGGTTGCCATTGGCCATCATCAATGCGCACGCTAACGCGTGTATCGGCTTTGGCCATAAACACATTGGCATACACGGCAAAACCTGGATAAGCGCCTTGACGCAGTGTTTTCGGAGCCGATAAAGACATCGCTTGTTGTGGCTGTTGGCGGGCATTGAACCAATTCAGCCGATAATCCGTCGCGCCAATAACCAAACGCGCATAACCATTCGGCGTACCATCGCTCATTATTGCATCGGGAATACCAAGACTGTCTTTATTGCCCGACCAATACGCACCGCACGCCGCACCCACATTGAATTCGTGTAACCGGCCAGCGCCATGCCAATCTGTACGCGCATCATGGCGAACATTAGACTGCGAATGCGTATGCGCAGTTAACAACAACACATCGTGAAATGGCTCAAGCAACTTGAACAAGCGTTGACGATCAGCGCGGCGAAACGTGTCGCGGTCGTCGCGTGTTTGAAAAAGCGGAATATGCATTGCAATAACCAACAGCGTAGACTTTTCGGCTTTGGCCAAATACGCTTCGAGAAAAGCAAATTGCGCATCACGCAAGCCGCCAATATATTCAGGGTTTTGCTTTGGTAGAAAAATCACATCATCTAAAACGATAAAATTAGCGCGCGTTTCCTGCCAGGCAAAAGTATCCGGGCCAAACTGATTGCGAAAACTTTCAAGCGATTGTTCATCACTTTGCGCATCAACATCCACATCATGATTGCCGGCCGCATACAGCCAAGGCGTTTCCAGCAATTTATCAACTTTTTTTACTTCAGCATGCAACGTCAAATCATCGTGGACAATATCGCCAACGCTAATGGCCAGTTGCGCATGGGTATTCGCTAACAGCGGTTGCACAATATCGGCTTGGTAATAGCCCACATCGAGCAGTGATTTGGGCTGCGGATCGCCAAATACTAAAACCGATAAATCTTCATTATTGTTTTCTTTAATCGGCCATAATGCAAAATTTTTGCAGGCGCTATCAGCTTGGCTAACACCACCATACTTTAAGCCCAGCGCAACACTTGGCTGGTTAGCAAACCAATCGGGCAAGCCATCGGCACGGCGTGGAATGGCGAAGCCTGCTGGCTTAATCACGAACAAAGCTTTGCCGCGTTGCGCTGGCAGTTGATACACGCCGTTTTTATCGGTATACACAATATGCTCGCCATCCGATACCGCTATACCAGACAAGCCTTGTTCATGATTATCGAGAACTGCATTATGGTTTGCATCAACGAAAACTCTCGCGCTATGACACACCTCAGCATGCAGTGCTGAACTTAGCACCAACAACATAAGCATGCTTGCAGAACGCATCATTTTTTAAATGGCGGCCTTGGCAGCCATAAGCAATTTTCCATGCTCAACCAATTCAACCATGTGCTGCACTTCGCCATCCATCGCGCGGTCGGTGCGCATAAAAGCAATGTCAGCTCGCAATGCTTCAAGCGCCGCAAGCACCGCTTTGCCTGGTACAAATTGCTGAGCGCCAGCCAACTCCGCACGTAGCGCTTCAACTTCTTGCATAAACGCGGGGTAATCGGCATCGCTTACCGATGGCGCAAAATTAATTTTCTTGGCTAGCTGATCCGCACTGAACCCTGAAGCTAACTGACACGCCGCCTTAATCATTTCCTTGCGGAATTCTAAGGCCTGCGCTGCCGTGTATATTTCCAAGGCAATGACTTTAGCTAAATCGTGGGTCATGTCGAGCACATGCCTTGCTTCATTAGCACCCATTGACACATGATCTTCGGCATTGGCGCTGGTTGGAATGGAATACACCGACGCGGGGTGCGCGCGTGTGGCTAAATCATTCACAATCGCAGCAGCTGTGTATTGCACAATCATAAAGCCGCTTTCTGTGCCATCTTCATTGCCGATTAAAAATCCCGGTAAGCCATCGTTAGTGGCTGGATCAACCAGCTTATTTAAACGACGCTCAGAGATGGATGCCAAAACTGGAATGGACGCTTTCACATAGCTCATCACTAAAGCCAATGGCATGCCGTGAAAATGCCCGGCCGACACGATTTGGTCTTCGATGTTTTTTGCGCCACTGTAATCCGGAAAAATCAGCGGGTTGTCGGTAACGGCATTTAGCTCAATACCGAATACGCGCTTGGCCTGTGCCACCGCATCACGTACAGCGCCATGCACCTGCGGAATGCAACGCAGTGAATAGCTATCTTGCGGCTGATGTTTTTTGCCGCCGCGAAACGGCATGAAACGTTCATAGAATTTTTCGCGTCCGTGACGTTGATTAAACGGCACCCAGTCCCAAGCAATATCAAAAGTCAGTGCATCAAGCGTTGGCTCTGGCCAGCAGCCGGGAAGCCAGGCGCGAAACTTTGGCACCAAGTGATAAGCAATATCAACCAAGCTTGAGCCCTTCAATAATTGCTGCAGATGTTTTGCCGTGTGCACTTGCCCAGGATGCGGGCGCAATGCGTGAACGTGTTCATCAAAAGCGCGCATACGGCCAGCGAAGGCATCGAGTGTCATGGCGGCGGCTAAATCGGCGGTGTCACACAATTCTTCTAACCGCGAGATGGCCAGCACGCCAGTTGCCAACATTTGTGCGGTGCCGTTGTTCAGCGCCAAGCCTTCTTTATGCGACAATTTAACCGGCGTTAAACCGGCATTCTGCATGGCCTCTGCACCCGGCATACGAACGCCCTGATAAAACGCTTCACCACCGCCAAGCAATACAATCGCTAAATGTGAGAGTGGTGCTAAATCGCCGCTCGCACCCACCGAGCCCAACATGGGCACCACCGGCACAACACCAGCATTCAGCATTTGGGTGAGTGCTTGCAAGGTTTGCACACGAATTCCCGAATGACCGCGCATCAGCGTATTGATGCGAATCACCATCATTGCACGCACTACATCTTCAGCAAACGGCTCGCCCACACAAACCGCGTGAGTAATGATGAGATTGCGTTGCAGTTCTTCCAACAGTGTTTCTGGGGTATTGTTTGACGCGCGAATATGATGCGCGCCCAATAATTTATCTGCATTACTACCAAAGCCCGTTGATACACCATACAGCGGCTGTTGCTGCTTTACTTGCGCATCTAAAAACGCAGCGGTTTTTTCAACCTCAATAAGCTGGCTTTCATCTAATACAACACTTGCACCAAACGCCACCGCAACCACTTGTTCGTGGCTAAGTGTTGTTCCGGTTAAGGTGATTGATTTCATCACAACCCCCATGCTTTGGCTTGGCTTAAGCAACGCACCAGATCGCTGCGTTCAATTACAACCTGTTTGCCAGTGGCCAAATTTTTCAAGCTCACCATACCTTTACTTTGCTCGGCTTCACCGAATAAAACCATATAGCTGAAGCCAACTTTATCGGCATATTGAAATTGCTTGGCAAGTTTTTTTGCTTCCAATTGCACTTCGCAGGCAATACCCGCAGCGCGCAGCTCTTGGGCGATGGCTAACGAGTGCGGCAAATCCTCATCACTCATTAAGCCGATTAACACCATATGGTTTTGCGCATCGGGCTGCATTAAACCCACTTCGCGCAACTGCCAAAACAAGCGACTAGCACCAATGGAGATCCCCACGCCTGGCAGTTTGGATTTGCTGTAATGGCTGGCAAGGTTGTCGTAGCGGCCACCCGAACAAATTGAACCAATCTGCGGATAATTATTGAGTGTGGTTTCATAGACCGTGCCGGTGTAATAGTCCAAGCCGCGCGCAATCGAAAAATTAATAGCGTAGTGCGTTTCAGGAACACCCAGGTTTTTCAGCATGTCTAGCACCACACCTAATTCATCCACACCTTCTGCCGTTTGCGGATATTGCTGCTTCAAATTCGCCAAAATATCCAGCGCTGAGGCATGCGTGCTTGAACGTGTCATCACAAAGCCAAGTATTTTTTCTATCTGCGCATGCGGCAGATTAAAGCCCTCGCCTTTTAAGGTTTGCGCCACTTGCTCTGCGCCACGTTTATCGATTTTATCGATTTCACGTAAGACTAAAGCTTGCTGTTCGGCATCATCAATACCAACGGCATCAAAAAATCCACGCAGGATTTTTCGATTGTTCAAGCAAATAGTAAATGGGCCAATAGCCAACTCAGAAAATACGGCATAAATGACGGCTGGAATTTCGGCATCGTAACGCACCGACAAGCTATCTTTGCCAACCACATCAATATCGCATTGGTAAAATTCGCGGAAGCGACCTTTTTGCGCTCGCTCGCCACGATACACGCGCTGTATTTGGTAGCGGCGAAAGGGGAACGCCAACTGGTGTTCATGCTCGGCCACATAACGCGCCAAAGGCACCGTCAAATCGAAACGCAGCGCGAGTTCAGGTGCACTGCCTTGCTCTAAAGCACCAGTGGACTGCACAAAATACACCTGACGCTCGGTTTCACCACCGGTTTTAGTCAGTAATACGTCGGTGAGTTCAAAAACCGGCGTTTCAATCGGCAGAAAGCCAAATTGCTGATAGTTTCGGGCAATAACATCCAACATATGATTGAACGCACGCTGTTCACCGGGCAGAAGTTCGAGGGTACCGGCGGGGGTTCTAGGCTTAATCACAGGAGGCTCCTTGTATCGAGCTGTTATTTTAACGGTTTGCGTGCAGGAGTGGTTATTTTAGTTTTAACTACCCCGGCGCTGCTCGTTTTTAGTAACTACCCCGGCGCTGTGCGCCACCCCTTCATATTGAAGGGGAATTAAGAATTTTCTTACTGCAAGTGACGTGCTTGGATGACTGCGCTGAGTTATGGCTAGTTGTATGTTGTAGGCACAGCTAATAGAGGATTACCTAAATGACACGTAAAATTCCCCTTCGATGCGAAGGGGTCGTGCGCAGCACGGGGAGGCGGGGTAGTAAGATTTTAACAATCCAGCATTTACCATATAACCCTGCTCTCAAAACGCGCGCCCGAGAACTTCGCCACGCCGGAAATCTTGCCGAGGTTTTGCTTTGGAATGCGCTTAAGAATAAGAAGCTAAGTGGCTTAGATTTTGACCGCCAGCGAATTATCGGTAATTATATTGTTGATTTCTACTGCCACAGCAAACAACTTGTTATTGAAATTGACGGCACTTCGCACAATACGAAACAAGACTACGACCAGGTTCGCGATCAGTTCCTTGCAGCACTTGGACTACGCGTAATTAGAGTGTCTGACCAATACGTTAAAACAAGCCTAGCGACAGTATTGCAATGGATTTCAAGCCAATAACTGCGCCAACCGTTGTTTTAGCTTTTCTAGCCCAAGATTGACACCTGAGCCCGCAGAAACCCGCGCGCTTAAACTGTCTTGTGCCGTGCGATTTTGCCAAAGCGCAGGGGCAGCAGCTTGTTGATAGGCTTCCCGGAATGGCAAGCCTTGTTTAGCAAATTCCAAAGCAATATCGGTGGCATGCATGGATGGCTCAAAGGCCTGCTGTATGGCGTTTTCGTTCCATGCCAGTTTGCTCAGCAAATCCGGCAATAAAGCCAACGCCGATAAGCCGAGTGCATAGCCTCGCAACAGTGGCGCTTTGCTGAACTGCAGATCGCGGTGGTAGCCAGACGGCAAAGACAATAACTGCTCAATTTCCGAGCGAGCCGCCGATACTGTGGCATAGCTGGCGCGCAATAGTTCGATTAAATCTGGATTGCGCTTATTCGGCATGAGTGAACTGCCCGTTTGGTATTCGGCGGGCAATTGCACAAAACCGAATTCGGCGCTAGAGAATAAAGATAAATCCCATGCTAAACGGCGCAAATCACCCATCGCTGATAGTAAGGCATCCAAGGCCGCGATCTCGAATTTACCCCGCGATAGCTGTGCGTAAGTGGCAATTTGCTGGGTTCTGGAAAAGCCCAGTTGAGCGCTGGTAAAATCACGCGGCAAATCCAAATTCACGCCAAAGCCCGATGCCGAGCCGAGTGGGTTTGCATCAATTAACACAAGGGTTTGCTGGGCACGCAGCGTATTGTCGATAAACGCCTCCGCCCATGCGCCCCACCACATACCGCGTGATGACACCATGGCTCGTTGCATATGCGTATAGCCAGGAAGCGCCTGCATAGCTTCGTGCTCAGCACGCTGCAGGCTGATCTGCGCAATGGCTTTGCAGTGCGAAATAAGCACACTCAACTGTTGCTTAAGCCATAAACGCGAAGCCACTAGCACCTGATCATTGCGGCTACGGCCGGTATGAATTTTTTTTCCGATATCGCCTAATTGCTGAGTGAGAAAATCTTCAATAGCGCTGTGGCCATCTTCATAACGCGCATCAAGAATAAATTCACCCTGTGTGTATAATTCGGCCAAGGCTACAAGCTTGTTCACAAGTTGTTGGCATTCATCATCACTCAATATACCAATTTGCATTAAGCCATTAGCATGGGCAATGCTGGCTTGAATATCAAACAAAAATAAGTCGCGATCCAGCACAATATCTTCACCGGCCAAAAAATCTTGAATGGCTTGGTTTATTTCAAAGCCGGGCTTAGCCCACAGCACATTATTCTTCATACTAATCCCATTGTTTCTGGCAAACCAAATGTCAAATTTATATTTTGTATAGCTTGGCTGGCCGCGCCTTTTAATAAATTATCCAATACCGATACCAGCACCAAGCGCTTGCCATCTTCACTCAGTTTAAAGCCACCAATCTGCGCGTTTGGGGTATTTGCAACGGCACTTAGCCATGGCACTTCTTTGATTATTGCAACAAATGCTTCATTGCGATAAAAATCCCTGTATATCATGTCAATTTGTTCAAGCGTAACCACTGTGTTCAGTTGTATCGTGGTGGTGATGGATAAGCCACGAAAATGCGGCGCAACATGCGGCATAAAATGTATTTCGCAGCCCATCTGCAATGCTACTTCACGCTCATGAATATGGTCAGTCAGTGCATACGGAATTAGATTATCTTTAAGTAGTTCTGCATTATTGTTAGTTGAAGCCGTGGTGCCCGCACCGGAATAGCCCGATACGCCAAAACATTGCACGGCAGCCGCAAGGTATTCGCGCATTGGCACAATGGCTAATTGCATAGCCGTTGCGTAACAACCAGGATTACTAATGCGCGTCTGGCCTTTAGCGGAGTTTCGGGTTAATTCCGGCAAGCCATAATACCAACTCGGGTTGAATCGGTAATCGGCAGATAAATCAAGCAACACACATTCTGATTTGGCTGCATCAAAGGCTTCAACCCAATCTGCCGCTACGCCATTAGGCAGGGCTAACACCAACACATCAACCGGATGTTGCAGGGCTATTTCAGGCGAGTAATTGCAGTAGCGCATTCCGTTTGGCGTACCAATTTCGTAATCACACAACAACTGCCCTTCACGTTCACGTGAACTCACAAACGCCAGTTCCATGTGCGGATGCGCCCGCACTAGGCGTATTAATTCGCTACCCACGTAACCACGCGCGCCGATTAAACCTAATCGAAGGGTTTTTATTGCTTCGCTACTCAACGCGCACCTGCCTCATGAAAACTAGCGGGCCGCTGCAAACAAAAATCAACGGCTTGTTGTATTTCATTGAAATCTTGCAATCCATACCAAAATACCGTCCAATGCTCGAATTTCATGCAGCCGTCTGAACTTTGCATATAAAATTCATTAATCGGATTATCGCGGCGCGAACGCCAGAATAATTTTGGTGTCTGCAAGCGCATCACCGACCAAGCCGCCGAACCCAAGCCCTCGCCTTGCGCATCTTCCGATACCGCAAATTTATCCAGATAGGCCAAGCCTTGCACGTTTAGAATAACCAGTGCAGCACGGTAGTCTTCGCTGAAATACACGCGTTCCGGTTTGGTATTGGTGAAATAACTGGGCAACATTTTTTTCGAAAATCCAGACTCTAAGAGCTTTTGCAATTTCACTTTATTAAGCTTCGACCAAGAATTGGCGCACTTAATCAGCTTGCCTTTGCGCACTAACGTACCCGAGCCGCGATGGGTAAATAATTCTTTAGCCAGCTCCGATGGCTTAGTGATGGATACCGAAGTATCGCTTGGCAACTGATTGAGCAGCTCGGCAATCTGCTCAATTTTTACTTTCATACCCGAATGCAGCCATGGCTGCTGCAGCAACTGTTGGTAATCGGAGGAAAGATTGATCGAGTCAATAATTTTTCCTTCACCATCCAGCAAACCGCCCGTGTTGGTTAAAAAAATAATCTTGTACGGTTGCAGCGTTTTAACCAATTCATTAGCGGCCCAATCGGCATTAATATTCACAATCTGGCCAAGCTCGGTTTCACCCAATGATGAAATTACTGGAATAGAACCGGCTTTAATTGCGGAGTAAATGGCTTCGGTATGCACTTTGCTGACTTTACCGACAAACCCGTATTTTTTTGCATTTAATAATTTAGCTTCCAGCACGCCAGAATTAAGCGCCACCGCGCGAATGCCCTGCACTTGCAAGGATTCCACCAAACGTAGGTTTTCTTGCACACACACCCGGCGCACAATTTTTAACACGCTTTGAGTAGTCACACGCAGACCATCGACTGTGCGCTTCTTGATATTAGCCGCGGCTAATTCGTCATCCAATTGTGGCCCAGCGCCATGAATCACAATCGGCGTTAAGCCCACTTGCTGTAAAAATGCTAGCGAGGACACCAAGGCATCCAAGTCATCGCGCAAAATGGCGCCGCCCACTTTCACCACCGCAAAACGCGAGGCATCGCGCTGCGAAAAGCGTTTTAAATACTGCTGAATTTCTTTCGCGCTGCCAATGTTGCTGAGCAGGCGCACAATGGTATCGCGAACTTGGTTGTCTTTACCCATGATTAACTCAATATCCGAACATAATGTTCAAGGAGGGTTTGCAGTTGCGAAAGCGCTAGCCATTCATCGGCTGTGTGTGCCTGAGCAATATCGCCCGGGCCAAAAACTATCGCGTTCAAACCCGCCTGTGAAAATAAGGAAGCTTCAGTCCAAAAATCCACGGCATGGCCAATCGGCAGGTTTAAGCCTTCGGCAAAATCACGGGCCAGCAAACGCTTTTCTTCGGCCATAGCGGTGTTGCCCGCTGGCAAAGGCGGGCCAGTGAAGGTCACTTGATAATTTTTTTTGCATTCAGGCAGCAAAGCAGCAAACTGCTGATGTAAATCCTGCATAGATTGCGTTGGCAAGGGCCGAAAACCTAAGCGCAACTCGGCACTTCCGGCAATCATATTGGCTTTGATGCCGCCGTCCATTTTACCAATGTTGAACGGCATGCCCGTTAAACCGCCGAAACGCTGATGCGCTTCTTTCTCGGCCAGCGCAAGCGCTTCTGCGCCCCAAACCAAGGCCTGATGCACAGCGCTTTGCATTGGGTTACTGATTTTTGAGGCGTGCCCAGATTGGCCGCTAAATTGCACTAAAGCCGCCGCGATACCGCGATGCGCCAATACCGCTTGGCATTGCGTGGGCTCTGCAACAATCACATCGGTAAAGCCATGTGCGCTAGCCAAAAATGCCGCAACACAACGCGGATCATTCGCCTCTTCATCCGAGCTAAACAAAAATGCCGTATCACCGGTTGTGGCATTAGCCGCTGCCAATAAAGCTGCCGCTGCGCCTTTAATATCGCATGCACCTAAACCGATTGCTTTACCATCGGCTACCAACAGTTGATGTGGATTTTGGCTCCAACCTGGCGCAACGGGAACGGTATCTAGATGCACATTGAACAACAACGTGGGCTTGCCGCGCTTCGCCAACAAGGAAATAGCGCCAGCGCCATGATCTGTCAATGTGCATTCAAAGCCTGGTAATTGATGTTGAATGTACGAAAAAATGCCATCAGCGCGTATTTCGCGCGGCGGATTTTGGGTATCAAAGGCAATCAAGGCCGATAAATGCTCGAGTGCCTTGTTCAGAAGCTCGGTCATGCTGATTTCCCTGCATTAACTTTAGCCCAAAGATTCGAGCTCATGCCGAATAACTGAATAAAGCCTTCCGCTTCCGCCGCACCCCAGTTAGCCGATTGCGCGTAGGTTGCTCCTTGGCTTTGCAAAATATGCGCCGATTCAACGGCCACGGCGCTCACGCTGCCGCCTTCGGTGCGTAAAGTGACCACGCCATTCACGCAAGTTTGGCTAGATGACAAATACGCTTCCAAATCGGCTTTTAGCGGGTCGAAGTAAAACCCCTCATACACCAGCTCCACCCATTTTCGGCCCACCATCGGTTTAAAGCGATTTTGGTTTTTACTCAGCACCGCTTCTTCCAAGGCTTGATGCGCCGTTTGCAAAGCGCTAAGCCCTGGTGCTTCAAACACGATACGGCCTTTCAAGCCAATCGTGGTATCACCGGTATATAAACCACAGCCAACACCATACGCCGCGAATAATGTATTCAGACGCTTAAGCATGTCGCCGCCTTGCATCAATTCACCATTCAAGCTAATGGCTACGCCATGTGCAAAGCCAATGCTGACTTGCAAAGCTTGCTCAGGCCAATCTTTGCGTTTTGCACACCAGCCTTGCAGCTGTTCACTAGGCGCTTGCCATGCATCAATTTCACCACCCGACATAGTAATGCCGAGTACGTTTTCGTTAATGGTGTACGCTTTTTGTTTGCTAGGCACGGCAAAACCGCGCTGCTCTAAATACTCTTGCTCATACTGCCGAACATGCGTGTGTTGCTTTTGGATTTCTCGAATTGGTGCGAAAATTTCATAGTCGCCCAACGATTGAATAGACAGATCAAAACGCACTTGGTCATTGCCCATGCCGGTGCAGCCGTGCGCAATTTTATTAGTGCCTAAGGCTTGGCAACGCTTAATACTGTGTTCAACAATTAAATAACGGTCGGAAACCAACAGCGGGTATTGGTTTTGGTATTTTTCACCAGCCCAAATAAACGGGGTCACAAACGACTCAAACAACGCTTGCGATAAATCCAAAGTTTGGTGCGAAGCAACGCCCAGCTCTTTGGCACGCGCTTCGATATATAGCAACTCCTCGGAACTCACACCGCCGGTATTGGCAAACACGCTATGCACCGCATAGCCTTGTTCTTGTAAATACGGCACGCAGAAACTGGTGTCTAAGCCACCTGAAAACGACAACACAATATCTTGAGACATAAAATTTTCCTTAACTAATTTCAGGTTGATTGATGAGGCAATGCATAATCGCTTTTTGCACATGCAGGCGATTTTCAGCCTCTTGAATGGCGATGCATGCGGGCGAATCCATCACAGCGTCGCTGGCTTTAATATTTCTGCGCAACGGCAGGCAGTGCGAAAACACCGCGTTGTTGGTTAAGGCCATTTTCGATTCATCGACCATAAAATGCGGGTATTGATCGCGCATCGGTTTTTCATTTTGCCACTGGCCGAAGAACGGCAACGCGCCCCAGCTTTTGGCATACACCACATCCGCGTCGGCATAACTGGCGGCAATATCATGGCTAACCTGCACCGAGCCGCCCGATTCGCGAGCATTCTGATCAGCCCAACCCATATAGCGCTGATCCAAAATATAGTGTTCGTTCGGGCACAACAAGGTCACATCCATACCCATGCGCGTGGCAATCGTTAGCGCAGAATTGGCCACTGCGGTATTCAGTGCTTTCGGATGATAAGTCCAGGTTAAAACATATTTTTTACCGCGTAAATCGCGCGTGCCGAAGTGTTCCTGCAAGGCCAGAATATGCGCCATTTCTTGGCATGGGTGGGTAATGGTTTCCATATTGATAACCGGCACCGTGGCATAGCGCGCGAACGCATTCAGCACTTTATCTTGACGATCTTCTTGCCAATCAATAAATTTCGGAAAGGCCCGCACTGCAATCATATCCACATAGCTGGATAACACTTTAGCCACTTCAATAATATGCTCTTCGGTATCGCCATCCATGATGTTGCCTAACTCAAACTCAATGGGCCATGCATCTTTGCCCGGCTGCAAAATCACCGCATGCGCGCCAAGCTGAAAAGCGCCAAGCTCAAAGCTAGTGCGCGTGCGCATCGATGGATTGAAAAATAGCAAGGCAATCGATTTACCTTTTAGTTGATCGCCAAGCTTGGTGGCTTTAAACGCACTGGCCTGCGCCAGCAAATGTTGCAATCCAGCCACTGACCAATCTTGGGTATTGAGAAAATGTTTTGCCATATAAATCCTTCAGAAAATAAAAAACCCAGCCTAGGCTGGGTTTTTGGATAAAAAACAACAATCCGGCTACCCAGCTAAGAACTCAGGCTAGGTCGGCGGGCACGCGAAGTCATCGACGACGCTTGGCGCGCTGAAGAAAGCAGTTCTACGTGGGAAAAAAGTTGATTCATACTTTGATTATTACCCATAAGTAGGCGTTTAACAAGCCCGTGGCCTTATTTTTATCAATATTGGCGCATAAAGCTTGCTAAAATACAACGATGAACATTCAATTTTACAATAATTTAAACCGCTGTTTAGAATCATTCAGCCCCGCCAATCCAAACAACGTAACCGTATATCTGTGCGGGCCAACGGTGTACAACTACGTGCATATTGGCAATGCGCGTGGCCCGGTGGTGTTTGATGTGCTGATTAAACTGCTGCGCCGGCACTTCCCAAAAGTGACCTATGCCCGCAACATCACCGATGTGGACGACAAAATCAATGCAGCAGCCAAAGCGCTAGATGTGCCGATTACCACCATTACCGATAAATACACCAAAATTTACCGCCAAGATATGGCTGCGCTCGGCAACCAAGCGCCCGACATCGAGCCACATGCCACCGATCACATTCCACAAATTATTACCATGATTGAGCAGTTGATTGCCTCCCATCACGCCTATGCAGCTGAAGGCCACGTGCTATTTTCTGTGCCAAGCTATGCCGATTACGGCAAACTCTCGCGCCGGCCAGTGGACGAAATGATTGCTGGCGCGCGCGTGGAAGTGGCGCCGTATAAAAAACACCCTGGCGATTTTGTGCTTTGGAAGCCGTCCACACCCGATTTACCCGGTTGGGATTCGCCCTGGGGCATTGGCCGCCCCGGCTGGCATATTGAATGCTCGGCAATGAGCGCAGCACATTTAGGCGAAACCATCGACATCCATGCCGGCGGCGTTGATTTGCAATTCCCGCACCACGAAAACGAAGTGGCACAGAGCACTTGCGCGCATGGCGGAAAAGTTTTCGCGCGCTTTTGGCTGCACAACGGCATGCTGAATTTCGGCGGCAGTAAAATGTCGAAATCGGTTGGTAATGTTAGCGTGTTGCATGAGCTGCTGGAAAAGCATCCGGCTGAAGCACTGCGCTACGCCCTACTCTCTGCCCAATACCGTCAGCCTTTGGATTGGTCGGATACGCTGATTGAGCAAAGTGTTAAAACGCTTGATCGCTTGTACGGCACAATTAGAGATATTGAGGCTTTAGAAAACTTAAGTCAGCAGCAATTTGACATTAATATTGGATCCAAAATACCCGATGACATTGAAAACGCATTGTGTGATGATTTAAATACGCCACTTGCTCTTTCTATAATTGCATCAATTGCATCTGAAGGACGCAGTTTGCGTAATCAGTTAGTTCATGATTTAGTTTCTGCGGAAAAAATTAATAAGCTGAGCGAAATAAAGGCACAATTACTCAGCGCTGGTTTTGCGCTAGGAATATTGCAACAAACACCCAAAGATTGGTTTCAAAAAAATGATGTGACAGTTTCCATTACAGGTATTCAAACAAACTTGTCGCAAGGTAATGTCACATCGAACGTGTCTACATCATCAGAACAAATAGAACAATTAATTGCTGAACGCAATACCGCCAAGCTTGCAAAAAACTTTGCGCGATCTGATGAAATCCGTAAGCAACTAGCTGACGAAGGCATTTTGCTGGAAGACACCGCGCAAGGCGTGCGTTGGAAGCGCGTATGATGCAGCCGATTGAAGCAACACCAGCAGAAGCACAACTCGCCATTGAAGAAGAATTCGCGTTTTTCGGCGATTGGTCGGAGCGTTATCAATATTTAATTGATTTAGGCCGGCGCTTGCCAGACTTTCCAGAAGCGTGGAAAGTTGAGGAAAATCGGCTATTAGGCTGCCAATCAAACGTATGGATTGTGCCGCATGTGCAAGACGGCAAATTGTATTTTTCTGCCGCCTCCGATTCAAGCATTGTCTCGGGCTTGGTGTATTTAGCTTTACGTGTGTACTCCGGGCGCAGCCACGAAGAGATCCGCGCCACTGAGCCAAGCTTCGTGCAAGCCATTGGGCTATCTAAGCATTTATCGCCCACTCGCAGCAATGGCTTTTCGGCTTTGCTCCAATTCATCAAAATTTCCGCTGAGCATTTATGAAAGCCATTCAACGAAATTTACTTGTGTGTGCAATGGTCTCCTGCGTTTCGCTAAGCAGCGCTTTTGCCGCTGACGCGTCGCGCCCGTCATCAACTATTCCGAAGCTGTCAGAGATTCCCATCCAACAGCATCAGCTGACCTTGTTTATTCAACGCTTCCAAGCCGATTTAGCCAGCACCGAACACACCTTCGATATTACCGCTGGGACACAGCGTGAAGGCGCGTTGCGAAGTTTGTATCAAGGTTGGTTAGCGCGTTTAAGCGAATTCAATTACGTCAAACTAGCGCTTGAAGATCAAGTGGATTATGCCTTGCTGAAACGCGAATTAAATTACCGCTTGAGCCAGTTGGATTTTGAACGCAAACGTACTGATCAAGCACTGCAATTATTGCCAAGCATTGCGCCTTTAATTGAACTGGCAGAACAGCGCCGCGCACTTTTGCCTTTGCAGCCTGAACAAGCCAAACAGCGCATTGTTGATGCCACCGACGCCTTGCAAAAAAACCAAAAAACACTGGCCAAACAAACCGGAGTGTCGCCGATTGTGGCCCTGCGTGCGGCTAAATTATTGCAAGCATTTCGCGAGGAGTTCAAAGACTGGCACACGTTTTACAATGGCTACGATCCGCGCTACAGCGCGTCCATCAGCAAGCCGTATGAGGCCTTGGATAAGGTCTTGGACAGTTACGGACAATTCTTGCGCAATGATTTAGCCGGCGCGAAAAACCCTGAAACCATCATCGGTGATCCCATCGGCCGTGATGCGCTTGAAGCGGCGTTGCGCTATGAAATGATTCCGTATACGCCTGAGCAGATTGTGCAACTGGCCGAACGCGAGCTGGCGTGGTGCCAAACTGAAATGAACAAAACTGCGGCCGACATGGGTTATTCCGATTGGCATCTAGCGCTTGAAAAAATTAAACAAGACGGCCCCGCCATTGGCGAGCAACCACAATACGCTAAGCAATTGGCCGATGAAGCGGTGGCCTATGTTGAACAAAACAATTTGGTGACTGTGCCGGAACTTGCCAAACACGATTGGCGGATGACCATGCTCAGCCCGGAATACCAATTGCAAGCGCCGTTTTTTTTGGGTGGCGAAGATGTTTGGGTGGCCTACCCGCACGACAGCATGCCCGCCGAAAAACAAGCGATGACGCTGCGCGGTAACAACCGCTATTTCTCGCGCGCGGTGGTGCATCACGAACTGATCCCCGGCCATCATTTGCAGTATTTTTATAACACGCGCTACAACAGCCATCGACAATTATTTGATACGCCATTTTGGACTGAAGGTTGGGCGCTGTACTGGGAATTTTTGTTGTACCAAAAAGGTTTTGCCAAAACGCCTGAACAAAAACTCGGCATGTTATTTTGGCGTAGTCACCGTGCGGCGCGCATTCTATTTTCGCTATCATTCCATATGAATACCATGACCCCGCAGCAAGCCATTGATATGCTGGTTACGCGCGTGGGCCATGAACGCGAAAACGCCACGGCTGAAGTGCGCCGCAGTTTCGCCGGCGATTACAGCCCGATCTATCAAGCGGCCTATATGCTTGGCGGCCTGCAGTTCTGGGCGTTACGGCAAGAACTGGTTGAAAGCGGCAAAATGACCGACCGCGAATTCCACGATGCTATTTTAAAAGGCGGCCCAATGCCGGTATCGGTGATTCGTAGCCGATTGACCGGACAAAGCCCAAACCCAGATTTACCTGCCGAATGGCGCTTTTATCCAGCGCTTAATCAAAAATAGGGTGCGCTTTGGCGCACCGTTTGTTGCGAATAAAAAGCCCCGTTTCCGGGGCTTTTATTCAATCGCCTAATTGTTTTTTCTTGTGTTCCCAGCGTTCCTGGGCATCCACAGTGCGTTCAGCCATTGGCCGGCCTTCCAAACGCTTAAGCCCAATTTCTTCGCCGGTATCTACGCAATAGCCGTAAGTTCCGTCGTCAATGGCGGCAATAATCTTCTCAATTTTGTACAGCAATTTACGATAACGATCACGGGTGCGCAGTTCGAAGAAGTTCTCGGTTTCACGCGAAGCGCGCTCTGCTTCATCGCCCACATCGCGGGCTTCTTCTTTCAGTTCGTTAATGGTTTCTTTGGTGGCACTTAGCAGCGTTTCACGTTCGGCAATCAGCTTTTGGCGGAAATATTCCAGCTGCATATCGCTCATGTACTCTTCTTTTTCACTCGGCTTATAACCCGCTGGCAAGCTTACCCGCTTCACCGACTTTTGCTTCAAGGCCGCTTCAGCAGGCAACTCGCGCTTAACAAAGCCCGCCCGTTCACCGGATTTATGCAATGACTTAGCAGGCGGCGCCATAGATACCTTCACGCGCTCAATCTGTTTATTGTTTTGTTTTGCCGAAGAAACCTTGCCTTTTGGCGCGGGCTTTTCTGGTGTAATAACAGCAGCAACAACCGCTTCGGGCTTCGCCACCGCTTTCACCACAGGCTTTGCTACAGGCAAAACTACAGCTTTCGCAACTGGCTTACCTACGGGTTTAACTATAGCTTTTGCAACAGGTTTAGGCGCTGGCTTAGCAATAGTCTTCTTAGCAACCGGCTTAGCAACTTTCTTAACTGGCTTAGCAACTGGCTTCTTAACGGAGTTTTTAAGCGCAACAACAGGTTTTTTCTTAGCGGCAACTTGCGGTTTTTTCACCGCACTGGTTTTTTTGGCGGCTGGCTTGGCGGCTGGCTTAGCGGCGGCTTTTTTAACCGGCTTAAGCGCTTTTTTCAGAACGGGCTTTTTGCTGATAATTTTCTTAACGGGTTTAGCTGGCGCTTTCTTAGCGGCCGGCTTGGCTTTACTGATGGTTTTTTTCACTACGGATGGCTTCTTCTTAACGGGTTTGGGTGTTGGTTTTGCAACGGTTTTGGCCTTGGCTTTAGCGACCGGCTTCTTAGCAGCAGCTTTTTTGCTTACTTTTACTGGTTTTTTACTCGCCACGTGGGTGTTCCTCTTCAACATTTAGGCTCAGGACATCTTTTATAGCCTACACTATAGTACTTAGCAAGATGTTGCGGTAAAAATATTATGCTGAAATCGCTCGCCCTGTTGTTGTTACGCGCCTACAAGCTGTTTATAAGCCCATTATTGGGCCAAACTTGCCGTTTCAGCCCATCTTGCTCAAGCTATTCCATGCAGGCCATTGAACGCTTTGGTTTCTTTAAAGGCGGCTATCTTACCACACGTCGATTACTGCGTTGCCATCCATTTAACCCAGGCGGCTTCGACCCCATCCCCGAGCAGTTTTGCTCGCATAACCACAGCGATTGTTCCAGCAAACAACCATGATAAATACTCTGACGATAACGCGCCCAGACGATTGGCATATTCACTTCCGCGATGACGAGGCCATGCGTAGCGTTGTGCCCGATACCGCCAGAGTATTTGGCCGGGCGATTGTGATGCCAAACCTAAAACCGCCAGTGCTTAACGTAGCCGATGCGCTTGCGTACCGCGAACGCTTGCTGTTTGCTAGCCACGGCAGTGCGTTTCAGCCCTTGATGACGCTGTATTTAACCGACAACACCACGCCAGAACAGATTCGCGAAGCGAAAGCCAGCGGCATGATTCACGCCCTGAAATATTACCCGGCCGGCGCCACCACAAATTCCGATTCCGGCGTGACCGACTTGCAAAAAGCCTACCCCGCTATTGCCGCAATGCAAGACGTAGGATTGCCCTTATTGCTACATGGCGAAGTGGTTGATGCCGATATCGACATCTTCGACCGCGAGGCGGTGTTTATTGATCGGCATTTAAGCCGATTACAACGCGATTTCCCTGCGCTTAAAATGGTGCTTGAACACATCACCACCCGCCAAGCCGCTGAGTTTGTGGCTACAGCACCAGCCAATGTGGCCGCCACCATCACCGCGCATCATTTGCTGTATAACCGTAATGCCTTGTTTAGCGGCGGGATTCGGCCGCATATGTATTGCTTGCCAGTGCTTAAGCGTGAGCCGCATCGTTTGGCGCTGATTGATGCCGTTATTTCAGGCAGCCAGAAATTTTTCTTAGGCACCGACAGCGCACCACATGCAATGGGAACCAAAGAAAACGCCTGTGGCTGTGCCGGCATTTACAGCGCACACGCGGCGATTGAGCTATATGCCGAAGCATTTGATGCGGCCGGTGCGCTGGATAAACTGGAAGCTTTTGCTAGCTTTCATGGCGCGGATTTTTATGGCTTAGCGCGCAATACTGACCAAATTACGTTGCAACGCGAAGCGTGGACTGTGCCAAGCACGCAGAAAATGGGGGAACTTGAATTAGTGCCACTGCGCGCTGGCGAAACGATTGCATGGCGCGTACTTTAAGCTCGCTTTAGATGCTTGGCTGAATACGCAAGGAACGCCAGGCATCCCACACATGGCCGAATTGAATATGCGGCGATTTTTGTGATTGCAACTGCTTGATGCGGCGTTGAGTGAAACGCGTTTGTGCTTCTCGAAAGCCGTTGCCTGAATGCTGCGCTGGAATCATCGCCAAAATTTCAGCCAGCCAATCGCGCAGCAATGCTTGTTCATCGCGAATCTGCTCAAGGCTTTGATGACGCGCTAATAAATGCATCGGAATCATGGCCTGATCGAAGGCCTGCACCCCGTGCGGTAAACGCATCAGCAACACGTGTGCGGTGATTGCTTGATGCGCCGATTGCACTCCGCCAAACAATTGCTGCTCAAGCTGCGCAATTAGGCCAGACAAAGGCTGCATGCGCACAATTAAATCCTGTGTGTTGCTGGCACGAATGGGCGTTTGTTGCGCCAACTGCAAAACCGGCTGAGCGAGCTGGGAAAACGCCACCGACAGATGTTGCAGGGCTTGCGTGAGTGGATGTTGCGCATTATGCGTTGCCATGCGCTGCAATTCCTGCGACCACCACAGCGACTTTTGTTCGCGCACCGGCTCGTGCTCAAGTGCAAACACGCAATCGTGCAGTTCAAACAATAAGCATGCCCACGCCAACACAATAGGCTGTTTCGCGCGAGGCACAAAGTTAGACAGAATGTTTTGTTCGGGCCAAAACGCCAACCACTTTTGTGCGAACGGCTGTACGCCATCGGAAGCCATCATGGCAGGCTATACATCAAACGCTGTTCAATCAAATCCAAAGGCTGTTCGGCTAAATCATCAGCCTGCCAATTTTCTGGCAAGTCATCGTGCGGGCGATAGCCCCACAAGGCGCCCACAGAACGCATATTGGCAGCATTAGCGGCTTGTACATCACGCTCGTCATCGCCGATATACACGGTTTTTTCAGGCGCGATTGCAAGCAACTTGCAGGCGTGCAAAAGTTGATCAGGGTCCGGTTTTCGCTTCGGCAAGCTATCGCCGCCCAACAACACCGCACTGCGCTCTATCCAACCTAATTTTTGCACTAAAGGCTCGGCCAAATAAAACGGCTTGTTGGTGACAATACCCCAACGCGCGCCGTGTTGTTCAATATGGCTTAGCACCGTATCAATGCCATCAAACAGCTGGCTATGCTGTGCTAGGTTTTGT
>JAYTVJ010000067.1:0-6271 GCA_043744535.1 Arenimonas sp. | reverse complement strand
CTTGGCACGCCATGACGTAATACGCAAGCATTTCGGCGTGCCAAGGCACGCCCTATGGTAATACCCGTTCAATCACGCGCAATATATTGCAACGGCTGGCAATATACGCGCCCAATGTAATGCCCATGCAATTCGCCAGAAAATCGGCGAGCTCCATGCTGCGTGTGGTGGTTAAATAGCCTTGTGCTAATTCAATTAAGCCGCTGAACAACACCAACCACAGCAAGGCAGCCAGCTTGGCATTTTTCTGTTCAAAAATACAGGCGGCGAAAATGGCCAATAACGCATAGGAAAATCCGTGGATGATTTTATCGAGATGCGGAATAATTTGCTCTTTAATCACGCCCGGTTTCAGGGAGAGATACAGGCCCAGCAACATGCCGAAAACCCACAGGCTAAGCCATATTTTTCGATACCGTAATGGCCCATTCACAAGCGATAGCTCAAATCATTTTGGGCGAACGCCGCTGAAAAATCGACATCGATGCTAAAGCCCATACACTGAAAACGCTCGCCCATTTCACCGGGCATCACTAATTTCTTGATGTACTGGTTTTCGCGATAACGCGCTACGTCGTTGTTGTTTTGTTCGGTGTCTGCAATGTAATCGGCCAAGCCATTATTAAGCAGGAAACTCGCTTGCGTGCAATAGCCGGCCAGTTTAAAGCCAGCCGACACACCGGCTTCCGCTAATGCAGTGAAATCCACCGAAGCGGTGATGTCTTGCAGGCCCGGCCAGAGAAAATAATCCCCATGCACGCGGTGCCGGTAATGGCAGATCAAGGTGCCATCGTCGCGTTCGGGCAAATAATACTCCACGCGCGGGTAACCATAATCGATATACAACATGGCGCCGCGTTGCATGGTGCCGGCAATGGCCTGAATCCAATACGGCAGCTGCGGTAAAATTTCTGAGCAATAGCCCTCATCGAATTCGCACTTCATATTGCGTTCCACATGCCGCACCGCACCAGCCACTAAACCATCGGCCGGGCGCATCACACGGCTGAATTGCTGTTTGGCATCCAGCGCCACGCATTCTTCGAATATTTCGCCTTCTTCAATAATAAAGCGCGTGGTTGGCAGTGCATCAATCACTTCATTGGCCACCAACACGCCCTGCCAGCCGTCTTCTGGCGGCGCATCCAACCATAGGCAACGGTCAAACAAAGCGCTCGATAGATTTTTCTGCAAGCGCGCATGTTGCCGCTCACGCAAATCGGCGCTCGGCTCTAAAATCCAATACTGGGCCGGTAATTGCTTAAGCTCCTGCAAACGCAGCAGCATTTTCTCGGCTAATGCGCCGGTGCCTGCGCCAATTTCAAAGCAAACAGCCGCATCATCCAGCTGCGCCAACACCGATGCCACGGCATTGGCCAACACATAGGCAAAGCCATTGCCTAGCTCAGGCGCGGTAATGAAATCGCCCTCTGCACCAAACTTGCGAGCACCGGCACTGTAGTAGCCAAGACCTGGATAATACAAAGCCAATTCCATGTAGTTGGCAAACGAAATTGCGCCGCCTTCTTGCGCAATGGCTTTGTGGATGATGTCTTGCAATTGTTGGCTGTGGCTTATCGCTTCCGCCGAGGGAGATGGCAGTTCCATCCAAGTCTCACTGGTTATTTTTACCTAATCAGGATACCTTGTTCAGGTGCTTATTTGAACCGAGTCCGCGTTATGCATTCAGAATCTGCTGTGGTTTTCATTACTGGCGCCAGCAAACGTGTGGGAGCGGCATTGGTGCGCATGCTGCACACGCAAGGCTATGCCATTGCCCTGCACTATCGCCACTCGGCCACAGAAGCGATGGCGCTTGCCGAACAACTGAACGCACAACGCGCTAATAGCTGCCTGTTGTTGCAAGCCGATTTGAACAACAGCATTGATCGCGACGCGCTCATTCCACAAATTATTGGCCATTTTGGGCGCCTAGATGTGCTAATTAACAATGCCAGCAGTTTTTCGCCTACACCCATTGGCGAAGCAAGCGATGCGCACTGGGATGATTTATTTAATTCTAATGCGCGCGCGCCGTTTTTCCTTAGCCAAGCGGCCGCGCCGTATTTGCGTGCCAAACACGGCTGCATTGTAAATATTTCCGATATTTTTGGGGTTAGCCCAAAACCGCAACACACGGTGTATTGCATGGCCAAAGCGGCCTTGCTGATGATGACCAAATCCTTGGCGCTAGAACTAGCACCCAACGTGCGTGTAAATGCCATTGCGCCTGGTGCGATTTTATGGCCGGAAACAGGCGCATCTGAAGCCGGCCAAAATGCCATTTTGCAAGCCACGCCACTGGCGCGCATGGGCCATGTTGACGACATCTGCCAAACTGCACTGTATTTAATTGAGCAAGCAAAATTTACCACCGGACAAATGATTGCGGTAGACGGTGGGCGCTTAGTGCGCTGATGCATTACGTGCTAAAGCGCTTTGCACGTGCGAATGCCCACTGTTTATTCACTTTAAATTAATCCCGATTACGCAATACTCATTTCAGCCATTTGAACGAAGGAATTGTATGACACCGACAGAGCAACACGCCATTATTGCCATCAGCTTATTCGCCGCTTTTGCCGACGACAAGAATGATGCGCGCGAACACCAGCAGATTAAGCAGATTACCGAAGGTTTTGCGCCCAATGGCGAGATGAATATGTCTGAGTTGTATCAGGATGTATTGCTGAAACGGCAAACCCTAGAGCAACGCGTGGCGCAGTTGGAAAGCCATGAAGGCCAGCAGCTGGCGTATGAAATGGCGGTGTGCGTATGCGATGCAGACGGTGTTCGCAATGACGCGGAAACTGCGTTCTTGCAACGCTTGCAAACGCTTCTGAATATGGACCCCGAACAAGCGCAAGCCTTTGCCCACAAAGCAGATGCCTTGGCTAGCGTGCCGCTCGCCGCCTTGCCTGTTGTTTCAGGCCATGCCGATGATGCTGTTGCGTTAGATACGGCTGCCTTAGATAAATCGGTATTGAACTACGCCATTCTCAACGGCGCCTTAGAATTATTGCCGCAATCGCTGGCTTCCATGGCTATTCTTCCGCTGCAAATGAAAATGGTGTATGGCATTGGCAAGGCGCATGGCTTTGAACTTGACCGCGAGCACATCAAAGATTTTGCGGCCACACTCGGCATTGGCATGACCGGCCAATACGTTGAACAAATGGGCAGAAAACTGTTTGGCGGTTTGTTTGGCAAAATTAGCGGCGGCTTACTTGGCGGTTTGGGCAGCACAGCAACAGGCGCAGCATTTTCATTCGCCACTACTTACGCATTGGGTAAAGTGGCGCAACAATATTATGCAGGCGGTCGAAAAATTGACGCGGCGCAACTCAAGCAAGTGTTTACCACGATGCTAGCCCAAGGCAAACAATTGCAAAGCCAATACCTGCCGCAGATTGAGCAGAAGGCGCAGAGCATGGATGTTAGTCAGATTGTTGATATGGTTAAACGTTTATAACAGGCATTTTATGAAAACTAAATTACTCACCCAGGTCGTGTTGTTTTCTTTATTGGCATTTGGCAATGCTTCGGCAAAATCGCCGTTGCAGTTTGGCAATGCTTGGATTCGCGCCACACCGCCAAACGCAGAAGTGGCTGGCGGTTTTGTTGAAATCAACAACCAAGGCAAGGATGACCGCTTGCTGTCGATTAGTAGCACGGTATCAAGCTCTGTCGAAATTCATGAAATGAAAATGACCGGCGATGTGATGCAGATGCGGCAATTGAAAGACGGCCTGCAAATTCCCGGCAACGAAATCACCGCACTGCAACCCGGCGGCATGCATTTAATGTTTATTCAACCCAAGCAAGCCTTAAGCGAAGGCCAGAAAATTACCGCCACGTTTGTTTTTGCCAAAGCCGGTAAACGCGAGGTGGTGTTTACAGTGCTAAAAAGTGCGCCAATGCCTGAAATGAACATGCATAAGCATTGATTTTTGAACTCGTAGGAACCGCCATGCCACCCGTAACAGTTGCCGAACTTCCGCTTGGCGCTTTCCTGCAAACATACAAACAAAGCCAAAGCTTCACCGATTGTTACGTGATTCAAGTATCTGGCCACATTACACAAGCCACGTTTGTTGAAGCGTTTTACAGCTCCGCGCTATTCAAAATTGAACGCACGCTGTTGCATTATCTTGCAAAACGCCCAGCCAGCAACCAAGATGCCGCAAGCCTTGCAAGCGGCGGCGCAACGCAATTTTCAGCATGGCGCGTTGAAGCGCAAGATCAGCACCAACTGTTGTTGGCGGATTTCACCGGCCGCACACGCTCGTGGCTTATGGCCGAAGCAGCACTAGACGAAAATGGAACCCAATACACTAAGCTGTACTTTGGCTCTGCGGTGATTCCGCGTAATCAAACAAACTCCACCACCCCGAAAATGGGCATTGCGTTCAATGCACTGCTTGGCTTTCACAAACTGTATTCGCGTTTGTTGCTAAGGGCGGCAGTGGGGCGGATGAAACGCTAGAGTGGTTGACTAATTGAACCATGCGCCTTTGACCTTTAAAGGGCTCAGAAGTCATTAACGTTTGAATAAATATCTCAAACAATAGGGCCAGAGTAAATTTTCATAAACTCTACCCCAACCCCGTCAAGCCTTAACTCGCTCCAGCGCATAGCACAACAATTTCGCGGTCAATTTTTCTTTCAGTGTTGCAGGTTCGTGCAAACCCATGCGTTGCATGGCTTCCACATCTGGCGCGGCGCCTGAGAATAATGCGCGGGAAATGGTGCTAATTTTTCCTGTGAGCGACGCGGTTTCAGTTTTCAGCAAGCCCAGTGCTTTTACTAAATGTATTTCCACCGGCGTGAAATCGCTGCCTAGCGGATAGTCAGGCAGCAAGCCTTTTTCGCGGAAGTTTTTGAGCATGGCGCTAAGCTGCCCCGGGCAATTTAATGTCCAGGCCACTGGCGCTTCAAAATCACGGTCTAGTTTTAATTCACGCTTAGCGGTTTTCATCAATTTTGGGATAAAGCGGGCATCGCACATTGCCAACATCGCTTGAACGCACTGCTCATCATTAGCGGCGCGTAAATCGGCCACGCCATATTCATTCACTGCAATATCGCGCAGATGGCGCGGAATGGTGGTGTGCCCATAGTTCCACAATACATTCGATTGCGCACTTTTGCCTTGCTCGCGAAGCGCACGAAACATTAGGATAGAACGGCCATCGCGCAGCGCGTGCGCCATGGCCACAAAATTGTATTGCCCGCCAACCCCCGACACCACATGGCCATCTTCCAACGCATCGGAGGTAACCGCGCCAAGCGCGGTCATCATCATGCAAGTGTTGCAAAAACGCGCATCGCGGCGCTGCAGGCGCTCTAAATTTTCATTGCCGCCATACAGCTCATTGATGTGTGAAATGCGGGTCATGCCGATGCCGTTTTTTTCCGACTCTGGCAGCTCTCGTAGCCATTGGTATAAATCTTGCGAGCCCAAATAAAATCCACCGTCCAGCCAATGGCCTTCATCAAGCAAGCGCTGTTTGTCAGCGTCGGTTAATGCGCCATCGCTTTCGCGTTGCATCAGCTCAATATCATCAAGCACGTGGCGTTTCAAAATACCGCCCTTGTACAAATGCATAAAGCCGTCGTTAACCATTTCGCTGGCGCCATACAAACCAATTGAGAACGGCTCAGCGCCGCCTACTTGTTTAACCACCTCAGACTCGAGATAGCCCGGTGCTAATTGATTTACAATTTCGCGGTATTCGGCGTTGTGTTGGTGGCGCAGAATCAAAGCATGGCATAAGGCATCAGACAGTGAACCAATGCCAATCTGCAGCGTGCCGCCATCTTTGATTAACGCACTGGCGCGCAGGCCAATCGCGTATTCAGCATCGCTGACGGCTTGCCGTGGCGGTGCAAATAATTTTGGCGCGGGTTGCGGCAGCTCCAGAACAATGTCGAAAAATTCCGCGTCCACTGCCGCTGTGCCGCCAATCCACGGCAAGTTCGGATCCACTTCGGCAATCAGCATGGGCCTAGGCTTTCCTAAGCGCTGAATTTCATCGAGCAAATCAAAACTGATGTCGGGATTGCAACTTAAACTCAGCCGCGTGCCGCCGGGTTCGCGCGCCACTTTCTGCACCAACACATTGATGTTTTTGCTTGCTAAGGCGCGTGCCACATGCGTGTAGTTCAGGCTGTTGTAGCTGCGTTGCGCCTGCGCCGAATGCAGCAAACCACCGGATTGCATATAAAATTCCTGAACCGAAATATTCGGCGGCAAACTGCTACTGCGTTG
>JAYTVJ010000066.1:0-24180 GCA_043744535.1 Arenimonas sp. | reverse complement strand
GATTTATTGAGCCGTGGAATTGTGATTAATTTTGCACACCGCACATTCTCTTGGAATAATGAGGCGAAAGGCAATGCGGCAGTGCATTGTGTGATTATTGGCTTTGGTTTGAAGCCTGCAAAGTTAAAAACCATTTTCGATTACGAAAATATTAAATCAGAACCTCACATGATTTCTGTTAAAAACATTAATCCTTATTTGGTAGATGCACCAAATATCGTTATTGAAAGTAGAAAAATACCGATTTGTAATGTATCGCCGATGATTTATGGTAGTAAGCCAGCAGATGGTGGAAATTTATTATTATCAGAAGACGAAAAAGATTTCTTGATACAAAATGAGTCCATGTCAGCTACATATATTCATCCATTTCTTAATGCTGAAGAATTTATAAACAATATTCCGCGTTATTGTTTATGGCTTGCAAATTGCCCGCCGAATACTTTAACTCAGATGCCGCTAGTTTTAGAGCGCGTTAATAAAGTTAAAAATATGCGTAATGCTAGTACCAAGCTTGCAACAAAAAAATTAGCAAACACGCCAACATTATTTGCTGAAATACGTCAATCAGAACATGATTATTTGTTGATACCACTTCACACATCAGAAAATAGAAAATATATTCCCATAGGTTATTTGAAACCAAATGTGATTTGCGGTAACGCAAACTCGCAAGTTCCAAATGCAACACTTTATGATTTTGGTGTACTTACATCGATAATGCATAATGCTTGGATGCGAGTAGTTGCAGGTCGCCTTGAAAGTCGATATAGATATTCAAATACAATTGTTTACAACAATTTTCCTTGGCCAGAAAATCCAAGTGCAAAACATAAGCAGGCCATTGAAGCTGCCGCGCAAGCCGTTTTGGATGCTCGCGCCCAATTCCCAGATTCTACGCTTGCCGATTTGTACGATCCACTAAGCATGCCAGCGGTTTTATTGAAAGCACATCAAACGCTGGATAAAGCCGTGGATGCGGCTTATGGCAAAAGCAATTTCAAAAGCGAAGCCGAGCGCGTGGCGTTTTTGTTTGGGTTGTATCAGCAATTAACGAATAGGTAGGGTGCGATTAATAATCCGGTGTAGGGGCGATTCATGAATCGCCCGGAAAGGATGTGTAACCCAATGGGCAATTCGTGAATTGCCCCTACGGTAAATTCACATCAACATAATCCAGTGTAGGGGCGTATCGCGATACGCCCGAAAATTACGAAAAAATGGCATGTCCTCCGATTACACGAGTCAACAAAATGATAAAGATAACCACGAGACAAATTCGTAATATTGAATAAACAATTGCAGAAAAAGGAGCAGATGGGAGTACGCATTAATATCTCCATCCACGGAGGAATGACCCTTACGAGTATGACCGGACTGCGATTTCCCGATCTGTCACCTGCTCCAGCTTTGAATACTACATAGAAATATCAGTGAATGCCAGTTTCTCACTATTTGAGATTGAGGCGGATTATGCTGAAAGCGAAATGAAAGAGAAAATGTGCGGCGACAGGATTTGAACCTGCATCACAGGCAGCGTTGCTGACTTTCCATTACCCATCGGATACAACCGCATACCGCAAGAGCATAGCAAAAACGAGAAGAGCATTCAACATCAGCATTAATGCCCAATTATTAAGTGGAAAATAAAACATGACTACTAACGAAGAAAGATACGTATCGGAATTCGAAAACTGGGAGCCAACGCAGGAGTTTGTTGGCACAGCGTTTGCAACGCGTCGGATGTTTTTCGAAAAGAATGTGCGTACACATACAAACGATAAAGTTCCTTGCCCTGCATGCGGATACCCAACGATAGGCTATCGTGGCGGCTATGAATATTGCTCCATATGCCATTGGGAAGATGATATGCAAGATGATCCGTGGGCCGATGAGGTATTTGGCCCTAATGACGTGAGCTTAGTTCAGGCACGAAGAAATTTTGCAGAAACACTTTGTATGTGGCAGTTTGAAGAAGTTGGCCATATGCATGTCAGTTCTATTGACCGGCTTTTTTCAGAAGCCACGCTTAACAAAAAGCAAGAATTATGCAGGTTATACGATGAATTAATGACGCTGCATACCAATGAGCAAATCAAACAGCAACATCAGCTAATTGATGCGCAATGGAAAGTGGTTCCTTGAGAATGTTGTATCGTTTGAATAGGTCGATAAAGCACGTAGCTCGTAGCTCGTAGATTGGAGTAAGCCTGCGAACCCCAACATCAATGTAATGTGTTGGGCATCGCCACGCTCAGCCCAACCTACCAATCCGTTTCAACGGGGTATGGTTGTATTGTTTGAACAATCCAATGTAGGGGCGTATCGCGATACGCCCATTACCCAACACATGATGGTTAATCAGGGCACGTGCAACGTGCCCCTACGAAAAATCTGAATCCAACACAATCCGATAGCGTGCTTTGCCGGCCCGCAAATGTTCCAGCGCTTCGTTGCATTGGCTCATTGGAAAATGTTCGGTTTGCGGCAGCACTTGATGACGATTAGCAAAATGCAACATCGAATCAATGGCGCTACGCGTGCCAGTGGGTGAGCCGGACACCGCTTTTTGGCCCATCAGCAAGGTGAAGGTTGGCACTGGGATTGGTTCCAATACCGCGCCCACCATATGCAAACGGCCGTTTGGCGCTAAGGCACCGAGCAGCCCGTTCCAGTCGAGTGGCACGTTGACGGTATCAATAATCAGATCAAGCGTTCCGGCAATGGCGGCTAGGGCTTTCGAGTCGGTGCTCGATACCACGTTGTGGGCGCCGAATGCACGGGCTTCTTCTTCTTTAGAGGCGCTGGAGGTGAATGCGGTGACTTCGCAGCCCCAGGCTTTGCAGAATTTAATCGCCATATGGCCAAGGCCGCCAATACCCACCACACCCACGCGGCTGGTGGGTAACATGCCCCATTCGTGCAAGGGCGTGAACACCGTGATGCCGCCGCATAGTAATGGGCCAATGTCGCGCGCAGCTAAGCCTTCGGGTAATGGCACGGTCCACACCCAATGGGCACGCACGCGATCAGCAAAGGCGCCGTGTCGGCCAATAAGCGTGGGTTGTAGGTTTTCGCATAAGTTTTGATAACCCAGCAAACATTGTTTGCAGTGCATGCAGCTGTGCGAGTTCCAGCCCAAGCCCACGCGCTGGCCAATTTTTAATCCCTTAGCCTCAGCGCCCAATGCCACCACGCGGCCAGTGGCTTCATGGCCGGGCACAAACGGGAATGTGGTCATGCCCCATTCGTTATCGATTAACGACATATCGGAATGGCATATGCCACAATGCTCAACGGCGATTTCCACTTCTTCAGCGCCCAGCGGGCCGGGGTCGTATTCGAAGGGTTCCAATTTGCCGCCAGCGGTTTTGGCAGCCCAGGCTTTAATCATCGTCATCGGTGCATCCTTTGCGGCTGAGATGCCATGATTCTACGCCAATCACAATTCATGTTGGGGCACGGCATGCCGTGCCCCTACACGAATCAATTCAATTCGCGGCCCAATGCTGCAAACGTAATGTATAGGGCGCAATGTGTAAATCGAATACCGTATACGGTTTTAGTGTTGGCTTTTTCACAGTTTGCACGCGCGCAAGCGCTTCGAATTTTTGTTGGTGATCATAGCTAATCGCGCTTCGCAATGTCCATTTACCATTTTTAAGCAACCACACATGGGTGAATTTTGCCAGCGTGTAGCCGTCTTTTGCGCTGTCTTTGCCTTGCAAAT
This sequence comes from Arenimonas sp., assembly GCA_043744535.1. GTDB lineage: Bacteria > Pseudomonadota > Gammaproteobacteria > Xanthomonadales > Xanthomonadaceae > Arenimonas. The sequence continues at coordinate 20,450 of JAYTVJ010000066.1, read as the reverse complement.
GAAAGCGATGTTCGCCTTGCTGCACTGCGCCATACAACACACCATTATTTTGCATGGCAAAGATTTTCGTGGAGCCGGCAAGTAGCGTGCGCACCGGCTTTCCTTCTGGGTTGCCACACACATTGTTTTTCATAGCTAGCAAAAATTGTGCGCGGTTTTGCATCCCGCCTTTATCGTGAAAAAATTCCAGCTGCTCATCGCTTAAATTGGCCACCACATCTAATTTGCATTGATTAAAGCCTTCCTCAAACAGGCGCTTATCCATCGCCATGATGTCTTTGTATAGCGCACTGTTGTCAGGCACTTGCGCTTTTGCCGTCACTGCAAAAGACAGCAGAAATAAGCCCAAAAAATAAGCTAAGAAAATAATGGTTACGCGATGTTTCATGTTGTTCTCCCTGATTTTATGATGTGCTAGGCCAACTAGGCAAAGCGTTGCCATAGCCCGTGCGTTTAAGCACGGGGTTTAAATGTGTTGATCTAAGAAAAAATTACATATTTTTGAATAAGGCCATATACGTAACACTAATGCTGAGTGTTTCTGGCCGTGCTTTTAAGGTCATGCTGCCGCGCCCAGATTCGTCGCGGCTGATGGATGCAACCGCTTTCATATTGACGATGGTGGCGCGATGGATTTGCTTGAATTGCTGCGCGTCCAGTTTTTCAATCAGCTCGCGTAGCGGCGTGCGTAGCAAGGCTTCGCCTTCGCGCGTTACTACCGTGGTGTATTTGCTGTCGGATTGAAAATACAGCACGTCTTCAATCATAATCAGCTTCGATTCTTTACCGGTGCTGGCCGTTAGCCACACCAGCGGTTCGGCAATGGCGCGCGCCGGCAGTGTGCGGTTAAGTTGCACCATCATGTCCAGCAGCGCGTTGGCATTCAATGCGCCCGTTTGTGCACGGGCTTTCAAGCGTTCAATGGTGCTGGCAAGGCGCTTGGGTTCAATCGGTTTCAGTAGGTAATCCATCGCGCCTTTTTCAAAGGCATCAATGGCGTATTGGTTATAGGCCGTCACAAACACCACCTGCGTATGCGGGCTAAGCTCGGCGCAGGCGGCGGCCACATCCATGCCGCTTAGGCCTGGCATGCGAATATCCAGAAAGGCAACGTTTGGTGTGAACTCGGCAATCGCTTCAAGCGCGTCGCTGCCATTTTCGCAGGCCGCTTTAATCTGCAATTCTGGCCATTGGCTGGCGAGCAATTGTGTTAATGCCTCGCGAAAAATTTGCTCATCTTCTGCAATCACGCATGTCCATGGCGAAGGGGTGTTCATGCGGAAAGACCTTTTGCTGGAACCGTGATGCTAGCGGCAACACCATTCGGAAAATTGGCGATAATCGAGAAGCTGGCCGCGCCGGCATACATTAATTTCAGGCGTTCACGCACATTCTTCAAGCCAATGCCGGTGCCCGAGGTGCCGTTGCCGAAGCCGTTGCCATCATCGGCCACCGTAACGGTGACGCTGTTGCCATCGGCGGCGGGGTCTTTGCGTGCGCTAATCCAAATAGTGCCACCTGCGGTTTTAGGCTCTAAGCCGTGGTTGATGGAATTTTCCACTAAGGTTTGCAGCATCATGCTGGGAAAAGGCACGGCGTTGAGTTCTTCCGGTAAATCGATGTTGATCTGCAGGCGTTCGCCCATGCGAATTTTTAAAATATCTAAATAGGCGCGCGTGCGGGTAATTTCTTCGCCCAAGGTGGAGGGTGCATCTTCGGTGCGTGGCAAAGAGTTGCGCAAATAGATAATTAAATTATCCAGCATGGCTTCGGCGCGAACCGGATCGCTGCTGATTAAATATTTGGCACTGCCCAGCGTGTTATACAAAAAATGCGGCTCCACTTGCGCATGCAATAAGCTGAGCTTAGCCACTGCCAGTTCTTTTTCCACCACCGTTTCGGTATTCACGGCTTGTTCGCCGCGGCGAAACTCCGCAATGCGGCGGGTAATGGCGCGGGTCACCGTTTCAGCGTTCTGCAAGTTAGTGCCTTCATCGGGGAACAGATAGTCCAGCACGGCTATGCCTTCCGGTTCGCAGACCAATTTCACACTCACCGCGCCGTCGCCGGCGGTGGCTTCAGCAATGGCCTGATTAGAGCGGTCAACGCCCAGGTAGGTCACCATATTCTTCCAAGCCGAAGGCGGGTTGTTATCCATATCCACCGGCTTAACCCGAACCCGAAAACGCATGCCGTGGTTATTAACCTTGATGGTTTCGCTGATCGGCAATTCTTGTAGGCTTGCTTCAATCATCGGCAAGGCAATGGCGGCATCGAACGGAATCTCAATCTGACGGGTGTGGCGGCTGCGCAGTTTGTCGGTATCAATGGTGCCAGCAAAGCGTTCAACCCGCTGCACATGCGACGCAGCAGCAATCAATAACAACACAAGAGCAACCATCAGCAGGAAATTGAACAGATCTTGTATGCGGTCTAAGCCGAGCGCGCTGGTAAACACCTGCACAACAACGAAAACAGCGAGCCAGGTCAGTACAATACGGCCGAAAAAAAGGATGTAGGTTTTCATAGAAGGGTGGCTCGTGGTTGTGTGCATGAAGCCAGTGTAGCAATCTGGGCTTCGCTGTCATCCGCTTTGCGACGAACGCGGGAATACGCCGATGGAATGGGGAAAACACACTAATGTAGGGGCGGCCCCCTGCGGCCGCCCATGATTGTGACGCATATTTATTTGGGCGGCCACAGGGGACCGCCCCTACACACGTGCATCATTCGACGGGGGAACACAAGGTTCGCCCCCACACGCAAATATTTTTTATTTGCTGGACACGTATTTTTCGCGGCGAATATGTTGGATGGACAAACCGAATTCTTTCAGTGCCTCGAACGTAGTGTCGACCATATTCGGGTTGCCGCATAAATAGGCAATATCGTGTGCGCCGTTGGGGTTCAGCGCGGCCAGTTGGTTTTGCACATAGCCGGAGCGCGCATCGGGTGTGGCATTTTCAGGCATTTCCCGTGAAAAACACGGAATAAAGGTGAAATTATGGTTATCTTCGGCGAACTTATAAAAATCCTCACGGTAAATCAAATCTTCTTCGGTGCGTGCACCAAACAGCAAAACCACCTGCACATCGCGCTCATCCATCAGTTTTTTCAGTTGCGGCAACATTGCGCGGTACGGCGTTACGCCGGTGCCGGTGCCAATCAGGATATAGCGTTGGTTTTGGTCTTTTTCACTCAAGCAAAAACGCCCATACGGGCCGCTGCATTGAATTTGCTGGCCTTCATCGAGCGCAGTAAACAGCGCCGTGGCCGCGCCGCCGGGCACATAGCTAACCGCAATTTCAACCGAATCGTTAACACCGAACGAGTGATCGTGTTGGGTGGCTAGCGAATAGCTGCGCTTGGTGGCTGTGCCATCGGGGTAATTAAAATGCACTTGAATGAACTGCCCAGCAATGAAATCCAGCGCTTGGGCGTCATCACGCACGAACTCCAAATGCCGCACGCTGGGCGCCAACATCCGGCTACCCACCAATTTGAGTGGAAAATGATCAGCCACAAAACATCCTTTGAAAAATTTAATCGTTTAGCTTGAGGCCCAAGCCCGATATACTAAACGTTCTGAATAAAAACCGCTAAGTCGGAATTGAAATGACCCAGCCTGCGCTACATGTTGAATCTTTACATAAAACCTATGATAACGGAGTGACGGCGCTTAAGGGCGTGTCTTTGGATGTGATGCCGGGCGATTTTTTTGCTTTGCTGGGCCCCAATGGCGCTGGTAAGTCGACTTTAATCGGCGTGATTAGCTCGCTGGTGAACGCCAGCTCGGGCTCGGTGTCGGTATTCGGTATTGATTTAATCGCCAACCGCTCAGACGCGATGCGCCTGATTGGCTTAGTGCCGCAAGAAATCAATTTCAATATGTTCGAAAAGCCGATTGATATTCTAACCAACTACGCCGGCTTTTATGGCGTACCGCGCGCTGAAGCCTTGCTGCGTGCTGAAAAGCACTTGAAAGCCGCGCAGTTGTGGGACAAAGCACAGATGATGAGCCGCACCTTGTCGGGCGGCATGAAGCGCCGTTTGATGATTGCCCGCGCGATGATGACCGAACCCAAACTGCTAATTCTGGACGAACCCACTGCCGGTGTGGATATTGAAATCCGCCGCGGTATGTGGAAAACCTTGCAAGAAGTAAACGCTGCTGGCACCACCGTTATTCTCACCACACACTACTTGGAAGAGGCCGAAAGCCTGTGCCGCAATTTGGCGATTATTGATAAAGGCCTGATTATTGAACGCGGCCCAATGAAAACCTTGCTGGCGAAATTAGACGTGGAAGGCTTTGTGCTCGATATTGACGGCGAACTGCCAAGCCATTTACCGCAAATCGCCAACGTGGAAATCAGTGCGCCTGATAGCCATACCTTGATTATTGAAAAACCGCGTGATTTACCTTTGAACGATTTATTCGATGCCTTAGCCAGCGCCGGCATTAGTGTGCGCTCGATGCGCAACCAAACCAATCGCTTGGAAGAGCTGTTTGTGCGCTTAACCGCAAAGGATGTTGCATGAGCCCAAATTTCATCGCCTTTAAAACCATCGCGCGTCGCGAAGTATCGCGGATATTGCGCATTTGGGGCCAAACATTGGTGCCGCCTGCCATTACCATGACCCTATATTTCCTGATTTTCGGCAAGCTAATTGGTTCGCGCATCGGCGATATGGGTGGCTTCGATTACATGGATTTCATTGTGCCGGGCTTGGTGATGATGTCGGTGATTCAAAACGCCTACGGCAATATTAGCTCCAGTTTCTTTGGCGCCAAATTCGGCCGGCATGTGGAAGAATTATTGGTAAGCCCAATGCCAAATCATGTGATTTTAGGCGGCTATGTGGCCGGCGGCGTGTTGCGCGGCTTAATGGTTGGCTTATTAGTGTTGTTGGTGGCGATGTTCTTCACCCATGTGCGGGTGCCGCATCCGTTGATTATGATCAGCACCATTTTATTAGGCGCAACGATTTTTTCTTTGGCCGGTTTTGTCAACGCAGTGTATGCCAAGAAGTTCGATGATATTGCCATTGTACCAACCTTTATTTTGACGCCCTTAACCTATTTAGGCGGCGTGTTTTATTCGGTGCGGGTGTTGCCGGAATGGGCGCAGTTGGCCACCAAAGCCAACCCCATTTTCTATATGGTTAATGCGTTTCGCTATGGCTTATTGGGCGAAAATGCCACCGATGTATCCATTTGGCTTTCGTATAGCGTGATGGGATTTTTTGTACTGGCGCTCGGCGCGTTGGGCATGTTTCTGTTGAAACGCGGCATCGGTTTACGTAGTTAATTAAGCGGATGTCTGGTTTAAACACAGCGCAGCAACACGCGGTGGCCTACGTTGACGGCCCCTTATTGGTGTTGGCCGGTGCCGGCAGCGGCAAAACCCGTGTGATTACCGAAAAAATCGCGCATCTTATTCATAGTAAAAAATATGCGCCCGAGCATATTGCCGCGATTACCTTCACCAATAAAGCCGCCCGTGAAATGCGTGAGCGAGTTGCCAAACGCATCAGTAAAGCGGCGGCGGAGTTGTTGACGGTAACCACCTTTCATTCGCTCGGCCTGAAGTTTTTGCAGGAAGAATACAAGCAAGTGGGTTTGCGGCGTGGCTTTTCGATTTTTGATACAGACGATCAACAAGGCATCATCAAAGATTTATTGCCACCGAATGCCGATAAAGACGCGCTGTATTCAGCGCATAATTGGATTTCGAAAGTCAAAAATTTGGCGCTCAGCCCCGAGCAAGCGCTTGAGTACGCGCAAACGCTGCGTGAAAAAAGTATTGCGGCACTGTATGCCCGCTACCAAGCGCGTTTAACTACTTTTAATGCCGTGGATTTCGACGATTTGATTCGTCTGCCCTTGCAGGTTTTAGAAAGCGATAGCGAGGCGCGGATGCGCTGGCAATTGAAAATAAAATACCTGTTGGTGGACGAATGCCAAGACACCAATGGCGCGCAATACCGCGTGATCAAGGCGCTGGCTGGCAGCAGCGGGCAATTCACTTGCGTGGGCGATGACGACCAAAGCATTTATGCGTGGCGCGGTGCACAGCCGGAAAATCTGGAGCAATTAGCCAGCGATTATCCGGCCTTGAAAGTGATTAAGCTTGAGCAGAATTACCGCTGCAGCGCGCGCATCTTGCGCAGTGCCAATGCGGTGATTGCCAATAATCCGCATGCGCACTTGAAAAAACTGTGGAGCCAACACGGCGAAGGCGCAAAGATTCGGATTTGGTCGTGCAACAACAACGAATATGAAGCGCAGCGCGTGGCGGCCGAAATCCATTATTTAGCGCAAGCACATAGCCTGCCGTATTCGGAATTCGCCATTTTATTTCGCGGCAACCACCAATCGCGGCCCTTGGAAAAAGAGCTGCAGTTGCTGAAAATTCCGTATCACATTAGCGGCGGCACGGCATTTTTAGACCGTGGCGAAGTGAAAGATATCTTGGCGTGGTTGCGGGTAATCGCTAACCCCGACGACGATGCGGCGTTCCTGCGTGCGGTCACCTCGCCAAAGCGCGATGTGGGCGCTACCAGCTTGGAAAAACTGGCACAGCTGGCACAAAATGCGCATATTTCTATGTCTTTAGCCGCGCAAAACAGTAGCTATGCGTCTGCTTTAACGGCTCGCCCGGCCGCCGGCTTGGCACAGTTTTCGCGAATTATTATTAAGCTGCGTCAACAAAGCAAAACAGCCAGCGCCGCTGAAATTGTGCGCGCGGTGATTAACGAGTCCGGGATCTTGAACCAACTGCGGGTTGAAACCAAAAACGAAGCGGTGTTTATGCGCCGCAAAGAAAACCTTGATGAACTGGCACAGTGGTTTGAGGCCGATAAGCGGCCATCCAGCACCGGCGATTTAGCCGCGCAATTGGCCTTACTGTCGAATGCTGATCGCGGCGAGCCAGGCAACCAAGTGCGTTTAATGAGCTTGCATTCGGCCAAAGGCTTGGAGTTTCGGTGTGTGTTTATTGTCGGTTGCGAGCAAGGCAATTTACCGCATCAAGCCAGCATTGACGAAGGCGGTTTGAATGAAGAGCGCCGGCTATTTTACGTGGGCATTACCCGCGCCAAAGATTGGCTTTACTTAGCGCACAGCGCACAAATTAAGCGCTGGGGCGAGCAGGTGAATTTGTTGCCCAGTAAATTTCTGGATGAGTTGCCGGAAGCCGACTGCCATAAAGATGGCGTGCTGCAAGAAAATCACGCCGAAGATCAGTTGGCGCGCGCCATGGTACACCGACAAGCCATTTCGGCCTTATTCGACAGCTAATTGCCCTGATTTGGTATTCTAATCAAAGGCTCTAAGGATTTCTCTCGTGGTTTCAAGCGCTTTTAAATACGCGGTATTGCTAATTGGCCTGTTTGGGCTGAGTGCTTGCCATGCGCCATGGGATGAAGCAAAAGCCAAACACGCCCAAGCCGATGCGCGGCAAATTATGGCCAGCTTGCAAAAACCCGATATGGCGATGTATCGTGCACGCACGTTGCCGGCCACCGAACGCGCCGCGCTTGAACGCCAATGGCCACAGATTCGGCAGCAATTCGCCTTAGACAAAAAAGAGCAAGACAGCTTTAATACACTTTTACAGCGCTTTATTGAGCCGGATGCAGAAAAGCATTTGCAGCGCGATCTGAACGCCAAAATCAAACCGATTCGCAGTGAAATTGACAGCAAATGGCCGCTGATGCAAAGCAGTTTAACGCTTTTACTGAAAGGCTGGATTGAAACCAACCAACAACTCAGCCGTGCCGAAAAAGACCATGGCAAAGCGTTGGTGGGCGCAATTATTGAACAAATGCCGCCCGCCTGGCTGCAAGATCAAACGCTTCGGCAGCGCGCATTCAATCAAATGGTGCTCACTGCGCGCAGCACACAAGTGCAAAACTACCAACAATACAATCAGTTAAGTTATACGCAGTTTAATGTTAAATTGGCACAGTTCCTTGCTGGTTTGAAGGAGTTAGGCAAAGTTTACGGTTTAGACTGGGATGCCGGGCAGGCTCGCCTTGCGATAAAAGTGCTTGAGCAATCCGGAAACCGGGCAAAAGTGCAGATTCGCTACCCCTTGGGGCAAAAATGGGTAGAATTCAGTATGGATCTCATTGAACAAAATGGACACTGGTACGACGCCTCAGCCTTGACGCTCTTTCAAGACAGTCAGGCGTTGCGGTAAAACTCAGCCCATGCCTGAAACTCAGCAAGCACCCCTGCCCTTTCCCGGCCAATACGTGAAGCCACCGCTGTGGCTGCGTTTGGTGGGCTGGTTTTTACAGCCGTGGATTGAAATATCGCGCGAACCAACCGTTCCTCCATTCACGGTCGATCGCCCAGTTTGCTATGTATTAGAAAATTATGGCCTCACCAACTTATTGATATTAGAGCGGGCCTGCCGTGAAGCCGGCTTGCCATCGCCGCTATCGCCTTTGCCCGGCAATCCGCTTGGCAGAAAACGTTCCTTCTTTGCGCTTTCACGGCGCGGCGGCGCAACGCGGCTGAGCAGCCCCAAAAACAAACGCCATTCCGATGCTTTATCGCGTTTAATCATGGCGCATCGTTTATACCCAGATCAAGATGTGCAATTGGTCCCAGTGTCGATTTTTGTGGGTCGCGCGCCCAATCGGCAGACAGGCTGGTTTTCGGTGTTGTTCTCGGAAAACTGGGCCATTGTTGGCCGTTTCCGCCGTTTTGTGTCGGTGTTGCTGAATGGTCGAGACACCCATGTGCGCTATTCGCCCAGCTTTCGTGTGCGCGATATATTGGCTGAAGATTTGCCGCATGACCGTTTAGTGCGAAAAGCGCAGCGCTTATTGCGTGCGCATTTGCGCAAAGTGCGTGCCGCAGTGATTGGCCCAGATTTATCCACCCGGCGTTTGTTGGTTGATCGTGTGCTGGATGCCGAACCGGTGCGTAAAGCGATTGCCGAACAAGCGCGCCGCGATAAAACCACCTACATCAAGGCGTGGGAAAAAGCCCATCAATGCGCGTGGGAAATTGCCGCTGATTATTCGCACAATGTGGTTCGTTCGCTGTCGTTTGCGCTGTCTGGTGTTTGGAATCGGATCTATGAAGGCGTTAACATCAACCATATGGATGCCCTGAAAGCGGTCGCACCGGGCCACGAAGTGGTGTATGTGCCATGCCATCGTAGCCATATGGATTATTTGTTACTCAGTTATTTATTGCATACCAAAGGCATGGTGCCGCCGCATATTGCGGCCGGTATCAACCTAAACATGCCAGTGATTGGCCCGGTGTTGCGCAAAGGCGGGGCATTTTTCTTGCGTCGCAGCTTTAAGGCTAATGCCTTGTATTCAGCGGTGTTTTCGGAATACGTCGCGCAGTTGGTGGGTGGCGGCTATTCCTTGGAATATTTCATTGAAGGCGGCCGTTCGCGTACTGGCCGCTTGTTGTCGCCCAAAGGCGGCATGATTGCCATGACAGTTAAAGCCTTTATGCGCGCGCCGCGCCAGCCGGTAGTATTTCAGCCGGTGTACATTGGCTATGAGCGTTTGATTGAAGGCAAGAGCTATCTGGATGAACTGAGCGGCCAGCCAAAAGAAAAAGAAACGATTTGGGCGTTAATCAAGGCAGCTTTTGAAATTCTGCGCGAGAACTACGGCAAAGTAACTGTGAATTTCGGCGAGCCCATTTACTTAGATGACAGCCTAAGCAAACATGCACCGAATTGGCGCGACGACCGCGACAACACCGAAGGTAAATTGCCGTGGTTGGCCGATGTGGTTGAAGAACTTGCCGTGCAGATTAACGTCAATATCAACCGCGCCACCGATGTTAATCCAATCAACTTGCTGGCTCTGGCTTTGTTGTCGACCCCCAAGCATGCCATGGATGAAACTGATCTTATTGAGCAAATCGAATTATCGAAACGCATTCTGCGCGATGAGCCATACGGGCCGCGGGTTACCGTTACCTCATTCAATGCCAAAAGTATTATTGCCTATGGCGAAGAAATGGGCGTGATTTGCCGCACCAAACACCCGTTGGGTGATGTGCTTAGCATGCAAGGCGAAACCGCCGTGCTACAAAGCTATTTCAAGAACAACGTGCTGCATTTGTTCAGTGCCGCCGCGTGGATTGCCTTGTGTTTCCAGAATAATCGCCGCTTATCGCGGCATGGTTTGGTGCATTTAGGCCTGAATGTGTACCCGTTCATGCGCAGTGAATTGTATTTGCCGTGGTCAGACACCGAATTTACCGAACGCTTGAACAAAACCATCGATTTGTTTGTGCGTGAAGGCTATTTGTTTGTTTCCAAAGACGACAGTGAATATTTGTATCGCGCGCCCGGCCAAACCGATGAAGTGTTCCATTTGCGCGCGGTGGCGCATAGCATGCAGCAAGCCTTTGAACGCTATTTCATTGCCATTACCACCTTGGTCAAAAATGGCTCTGGTGTGCTCAGCGCCTCCGAGTTGGAAAGTCTTTGCCATTTAACCGCGCAGCGCTTGTCGTTACTATATGCGCCAGCGGCACCGGAATTTTTTGATAAGAGCTTGTTCCGCGGATTTATTTATAATTTGCGCGAACAAAAACTGATTTGGTTAGGCGAAAACGGCAAGCTCGAATTCGACCAGCACCTTAATGCTTGGGAGCAGGATGCGCGCTTGGTGTTGAATCGCGAGTTGCGCCATACCATCCATAAAATTTCACCCGAGCCAGCCCAGCCAGCGCCAGAGCCGCCGGCTTTAGGCGTTTAAATCGGGAATCAGCAGGTTTTCCAAAATAGAAATTTGGTCTTTGAGTTTCAGTTTTCTTTTCTTCAAACGATTGATGCCCATTTGATCGTCTGGTCTATTTAAAATAAATAGATTGATGGCAGCGTCTAAGTCGCGGTGCTCAACGCGAAGCTCGAACAGCATGCTGGTATATCGACGTTGGGTGAACGAATCAAGCATGAACACGGTCCGTAGGTGAGGCAACAAGAGTAGAATAGTACAAGCCGTTTCTGTTTTGGAATGTTATGTTTTTTCGCAATCTATTTTTCTATACTTTACCCGAATTACACACTGTTAGCCTAAAAGACCTTGAAACCGCATTGCAGGCGCATGCCTTGCAGCCGGTGGGCGCATTGGCCATGCAGTCGCGCGGCTTCTTGCCGCCTCTGGGCGAGCAAAATGCCTATGTGGAGCATCTTGAACACAGCTATTGGCTGTGTTTAGGCGGCGAAGACCGGCTTCTGCCGGCCACAGTGGTGCACCGCGAATGGCAGGAAAAAATTGCCAAGCTGGAAGAAACCAAAGGCCACGCCATTGGCAAACGCATGCGCACCGAATTAAAACAAGAAACTATTGATGAATTGATGCCGCGCGCCTTCGTGAATTATTCGCGCTTAAACGCTATCATTAATATTAAACATGGCTTTATTGCCATTGATACCAGTTCTGCTAAAGCCGCCGAAGCCTTGGTGAGCAAGTTACGTGAAGCCTTGGGCAGTTTTCCAGCATTGCCTTTGCAGGCCGAACAAGCACCGCGTTCAATATTGACGCAATTTCTGCTCGGCAAGGATTTACCAGAACAATGGATGCTTGGCGAAGAATGCGAATTGCAAGACCCGGCCGAAAAAGGCGCTATTGTGAAATGTCTGCGCCACGATTTAGCTAGCGAAGAAGTGCTGGCGCATTTGAATGCCGGCAAGCAGGTTAGCCGTTTGGGTGTGCTGTTTGATGCCAATATCAGTTTTGTGTTGGGCGAAGATTTAATCGTGCGTAAATTCAAATTACTGGCAGGCGCTGTGGATGGCATAGAAAACACCGCCAGTGAATCCATGCAAGAAGAATTGTTGGCGCGTTTTGCCTTGTTCAGTGCTGAGCTACATGCTTTTTATGGCAGCTTCGCCAAAGCTTTGCACTTGCAGCAAGACCCACCAAAGGCTCTCGCTGCCTAATGTTCGAGCTGTGGCCGGGTAGTAGCGAGCCACGCGAAGGGCAGTGGCTAGAACGTGGCACTGAAAAAATCTGGGTGGCTTGGAAACGTCATGCTTCTGCAAAGCGCATGAAATTGTTGGTTAGCGCCGACGGCCCGCGCTTGAGTTTACCAATGCGCACCGCGGAAAAAACCGCGCTGAAATTTGTGGCCGAACAACACGATTGGATTTGGGCACAATGGCAGAAATACCAGCCCGATGAACACACGCCATTTAGCATTGGCGACACAACGCCGCTGGCCTTTTTGGGTGAAGATTTGCCAGTTGAATGGGTTGCCGATCGCGCATTGCAAATTTTTCACTTTCCAAGCCATTGGCGAATTCATACCACGCCGCGCACTAGCGATAAACAATTGCGTTCGGCGCTAAAGAAACAGTATGTGCAGTTGGGCGAAACATGGTTTCGTTCACGTATGCATCCGTATTTACCGAGTTTTCCTGATGCTCCAAGCGCCATATCCATTAAACCATTGCGTTCAATATGGGGCTCGCTTAGTGCCAGCAACGCGATGAATTTAGATCTTGCCTTATTGTTTGGGCCGCCTAATGTTGCGGAATATGTTTTAGTGCACGAGCTATGCCATTTGCTGCAACGCAATCACTCGCCAAAATTCTGGCGTGAAGTGGAACAGCGCTGGCCGCAATGGCGTGTGCAACGCGATTACCTAAAAGCCAATGGCCAAAGTCTTAAGCTCGAAGCAAAACGTATTTTTGGCTAATGTTGCGTGTTGCAGGATTGCCCACGTTCCATACAAAACAACACTTGCACGACATTGCCGGAAGATTTAACCGGTTTCTGGTTTTTAATCGCTGGTAGATAGCGCGTGTTGCGCAGCGCTGAAATCACCGGAAATTGCAAGTAATAGCCCTCAGAAAGCGGGAATGAAAAATTCTTCGCTTTGCCTTTTTCATCAATATCAAAGTTGACCTTTACTTTGTAAACAACGCCTGGCTCGGCCGTATTTAGCCAGCCAATAGGCGCTGAAAATTCCGGGTTGTTAAGGAACATCGCTGGCCTGTCGATGTTCCCGAACAATTGCTCGGTGGTGCTGGGCGAGCATTCGCTGAATGCATCTGCACGGATGCTTTTTTTTGATAACGACATCGCCCGATATAAACCGATACAAGCTTGCTCGCGTTTTTTGTTATCGCCTGCTAGGCCGCTGCTGTGTATTTGGCTGCGATATAGGCTGGCGGCTTCGTTGTAGCGGCGCTGTGAAATCAACACTTCTGGGTATTGGCTTAGCGCTATATCTTCCGCGTCATTTTGAATGGCTGATGGCAATGAAGTGCGCGCACTGATGACTTCGAAACTGTCTGACAGTTGTGCATACAATGGCGCGCAAACGCTGAGCGATAACAAAATCCACACGAAATGCTTTGCATTCATAGCGAACCTCCCGTTACAGGTAAGCAAATTATTGCGCTTAAAAATCTCAAAAGGCAAATTCTAGAGCGAAACGGATTTTTGGTTAATTGTAGGAGGGCCCTCTGGGCCCGATTATTTTGGTTTATTGGTCGGACCCAGAGGGTCCTCCTACAATTTTGCCCAAAAGGCATTAATAATTGCCGCCACCTCGGCTGGCTTGTCCATGTGCACATGATGGGTGCCAGGGATAACATGCATTTCGCCGTGTTTCAGGCAAGCAAAACGCTGTTCGCGCAGTTCAGTGGCGAAATAAAACGGTGCTGGATCGGCGGCAACCACCAGTGTCGGGCATTGAATAGACGACAACCAATTGCGAACGGTGGCTTCCTCTGAGCGCACATGCGATGGCCACATTAAGCGCGGGTCGCTGCGCCATTGATACCCGCCCTGAACCTGTTTAAGGTTGCGCTCAACCAACAAGCGTGCAGACGATTCCAGTTTGTCGGTAACTTGCAGGCGTGCTCGAACAGCGGTTTCAATATCTGGAATCAAACGCGGTGTAGAGAGCGATTTGCGGCGCCCGGCTACGGCTTTTTGTAGGCGCTCTGCAGCATCATTGCCTTGCCACGGGGGTGGGCCGAGCGCTTCAATTGAAGCCAAGGACAAAATTCTTTCGGGTGCGCCGGCCGCTAATGCACTGGCAATGGCACCGCCGAGTGAATGCCCAAGCAAATGCGCTTGCTGCCAGCCAAGGGCGTCCAGTACATCCAAGGCATCATGCAGCCAATCCACAAAACTGTAATCGTAGCCGGTGGGAATATGCTCGCTGCCGCCGTGGCCCATAAAATCGATGGCCACAATATCACGCTCGGCTAAAAATGGCGCCATGGGTATAAAACTGGCCGCATTATCAAGCCAGCCATGCAAGGCCAACACCGGCGCGCCGTTAGGATTACCAAAACGCAAGGCTTGCAAACGGCCGCGCTGTGTTTGTATAGAAAATTCAGTCATGGATTTTAACGGCATGCGATTCAAGAATACGTGCTAAAGCAGCCACATGACCGGGTTCGGCATTTAAGGCGCTGATGTAGTTGAGTTGTTGGCCACCAGCGTGCTTAAAAATATGCGCATTTTCCACAGCAATTTCTTCCAGTGTTTCAAGGCAATCCACAGCAAAGCCTGGGCACACAATATCCACGGTTTTTAGGCCATTGCGTGCGAGCTCAGCCAAGGTTTTGTCTGTTGCCGGCACAAGCCACGGCTCTCGCCCGAAGCGCGATTGATACGTCAACTGCCATTGTTCGGGGCGTAACTCTAACCGTTCGGCAATACGTTCAGCGCTGTGTTGGCAATGTTGCGGGTAAGGGTCGCCACGATTGGCAAAGCGCTGCGGAATGCCGTGAAAGGAGAACAACAATTTTTCACTTTGGCCATGTAAATCCCAATGATTACGGATACGTGCTTCCATGGCATCAAGCCATGCCGAGGATTGGTAATAGTCAGCAATGAAATGAATAGAGGGAATGCGCTCTTGGCCTTGGTAATGTGCGCTAACGGCATCAAACACGGCGGCTGTGGTGGTTGCTGAATACTGCGGATACAGCGGCAGAACAATGAGTTCTTCGCAATCGGGGAATTGCGCTAGCACAGAGGCAATGGATGGTTGGCCATAGCGCATAGCCAAGCGTACTTGAGTATTCGGCATTTGGTGCTGCAAGCGCTCTGCTAACTGTTGCGAATAGACCATAAGCGGAGAGCCGTCTTTTAGCCAAATTTTCTGATAGTTTTTCGCCACGCGGCTACAGCGAATGGGCAAGATGATGAAATGCAACAAAATGCACCACAACCAACGGCTCATATCCACCACCCGGTAATCGTGCAGAAATTCGGCTAAATAGCGGCGCACGGCAGAAGCAGTAGGCGCCTCGGGCGTGCCTAAATTAACCACTAAAGCCAAGGATTTCCGGGGATTTTTGATCATAAGTTGAACTTCTAGCAAAATAATGAATCCAAGTTAAACAATTGTAGGTGAACTTAGCGTCAGAGGTTATCATTATCTTATACGCTGAGCGTTGGCATTATTGATAAAAGGAAGTGTTATGCGATTACTGATGGCGGTTTTACTCCTGTTTGCTGTGCAAGGCGTACAAGCCAATACCACACCTGAACAACGCACCCAAAGTGCCACCAAGGTGCTCAAGGAAATGTCGGCTATTCCAGAAAATTCCATTCCAGAACGCCTGCTTGCCGAAGCTTATGCCATTGCAGTGATTCCAAACATGACCAAAGCCGCATTAATCTTCGGCGGCCGCGGGGGTAAAGGGCTTATTTCGGTGCGCGCCGAAAACGGCGCGTGGTCAAACCCCAACTACATCAACGTAGGCGGCGGCAGCTGGGGCTTTCAGGCGGGCGTGCAAAAATCAGATTTAATTTTGGTGTTCACCAGTAAAGCTGGCGTGGAAAGTATTGTGACGGGCAAAATCACGCTTGGTGCCGATGCCTCAGTGGCGGCTGGGCCGGTTGGGCGCAGTGTGCAGGCCAGTACCGATGAAAAATTTAATGCCGAGATTTTCAGCTACTCGCGCTCGAAAGGCCTTTTTGCCGGCATAGCCCTCGACGGTACGGTGATCAGCATTGATAATAAAGCCAATGAAACCATGTATGGCGACATGGCGTCGCCGCGTTCAATATTTGATGGCCGCACGCAGAGCCAAAATCAGTCTATTATTGATTTCCGTAATCAGCTTGAAGAAGGCAGTAGCCGTCAAGCCAAAAAGTAATTTTATTTAGGAGTAAATTATGATCGGTTGGAGAGAGTTAATCATCATTTTGGTGATTGTGATGCTGGTCTTTGGTACAAAAAAATTGGGCAATATCGGTGCCGATTTAGGTAAAGCTGTGCAAGGCTTTAAAAAAGGCATGAAAGGTGAGGACGACCAAAAACCGGAAAGCCTGAACCAGCAAAAAAACGATAACGAAACCACTAAAGAATAATCATGTTTGATGTCGGTTTCAGCGAGCTGCTCATTATTGCAGTGGTCGCCCTGATTGTGCTTGGCCCCGAGCGTTTGCCAAAAGCGGCGCGTTTCGCCGGTTTATGGGTGCGCAAAGCGCGGGCACAATGGTATGCGGTGAAATCCGAATTGGAATTCGAGCTTGCGCAAGATGAAATGAAAAAGCATCTGCAAGAGGTTGAAAACAGCATCAAAGCGCCGGTTTTAGCGTTGCAAGAAGACTTTGCACAGGCCCAGACTGCGCTTGAAAATGCAGTGCATTTGGATGCAGAAACGCTGTCTTTAAATGCGCAAGAGCCGGGCCATATTGAAGATGCTTCAGTTTCAGCTGAGCTTAATTCACATGCGCCATCTGCCAGCGCGGATCTCGTTGATCAAGCAGATGCCGCTGAAACGGCAAGCGATACCGATGATGCCATTCCCGACCCAAAACAAGGCGCGTTGTGGTGAGTGAAAGCGGCGAACAATCCTTGATGTCGCACTTGCTAGAAATGCGCCAGCGTCTACTGTATTCGGTTATTGCGGTGAGCGCGGTGTTTGTTGTGTTGTTGCCGTTTGCTAATCAGCTGTATTCCTGGCTGGCCCAGCCTTTATTACGCACCTTGCCGAAAGGCGGGCAGTTAGTGGCCATTGAAGTGGCGTCCACTTTTTTCGTGCCAATGAAACTGGCCTTTTTCGCCGCATTATTTATTGCCACGCCGGTGGTGTTATATCAGATTTGGGCATTTGTGGCGCCGGCTTTGTATCAAAAAGAGAAAAATCTTGCCAAGCCGTTATTGGTGGCCGCTACATTTTTATTTTATTTAGGCAGCGCCTTTACCTTCTATTTATTGCTGCCCGTGATGTTTGCTTATTTAAACTCAACCGCGCCGGCTGGCGTAACCATGATGACCGACATCAGCAAATATTTAGATTTTGTGCTGGTGCTGCTATTGGCGGGCGGAATCAGCTTTGAGGTGCCAATTGCGGTGCTGATTGCCGTACTATTGGGTTGGGTAAATGTAGAACAATTGGTGGAATGGCGGGGGTATGTCATCGTGGCGATATTTATTATTGCTGCCATTATTACCCCTCCCGATGGTTTATCGCAGATTATGCTGGCCTTACCGATGTGGGCGCTGTATGAAATTGGTATTGTGGTGGCGCGCGCCATGATGAAAGCGCGTGCTAAGGCCGTTGTTGCCGATTGAATGGGGTTGCATTCGTTTGCAAGCTGGATAATCCCGAACGGCATTACATTTTTGCTATGCTAGAGCTTGTGATATTCCACACGCAAGCGTCTTGAAATGACCTCTCCTGCATTCCTGTTGTTCGGTGCCAACGGCGATTTAGCCTTACGTATGCTTTGGCCTTCATTATTTCGCCTGCATTGCGATACCTCCTTGCCCAAAAACATGGCGGTGTATGGCATAAGCCGCTCCGGTAGCACGGCAGAATTGCATGCGCAATTACGCAAATCGTTAATTGATGAAGTGACGGAAAGCAATCGTAATGCGTTCGAGGATTTTTTAGCGAAAACAGCATTCATTACATTAGATGCCAGCAATAGCCAAGACTACCAAACTTTGGCCGCGTTCTTAGCCGCAAATAAACAGCATGTTGGTTTGGCATATCTATCCATGCCGCCAGATTTATTTACGCCAATCGCAGAAAATTTGCATCACGCCGAATTAATTGCTGCCGACACACGCATTATTCTTGAAAAACCAATCGGCAAAGATCTTGATTCAAGCCGCGCTATTTCGGATGGCATCGCCAAGGTGTTAAGCGAGCAACAAACGTATCGCATTGATCATTACTTAGGCAAAGAAGCCGTGCAGAATTTGCTGGCTTTGCGTTTTGGTAACAGTATTTTCGAGCCCTTGTGGAACAGTGTAAACATCAAAAGCGTACATATCAGTATTGCTGAATCACTCGGTATTGGCGGGCGCTGGGGCTATTACGATAAAAGCGGCGCACTGCGCGATATGGTGCAAAATCATATGCTGCAACTGTTGTCGTTGGTGGCTATGGAGCCGCCGGTCAATGCTAGCTCAGAATCAATCCGTAACGAAAAGATTAAAGTACTGCAAGCGCTGCATCCAGTTACCGAACATAACTTCAAGCACCATGTTATTTTCGGGCAGTATGCCGCCTCCGAATCCGGCGAACTGCCCGGCTATAATCAAGAAGCCGACGCCAAGCAAGCAAGCCAAACCGAAACCTTTGTGGTGATTAAAGCCTTTGTGGATAATTGGCGCTGGAAAGGTGTGCCATTTTATTTAACCACCGGCAAACGCTTGGATGCTAAACACACCGAAGTGGTGATTGAATTTAAAGAAGTGCCGCAGTTTTTATTCGGTCAGAAACACAACGGCCACAACTCCAATCGTTTGGTCATTCAAATGCAGCCAGACGAATCAATCACCTTGGAAATATTTAATAAAACCCCGGATGTGCACGAGTTTGTTTTGAAGCCGGTTGAATTAAATCTTGAAATCCATGAATCGGGCAATGGCAAAGTGCGGCATATTGCTTACGAACGTTTGATTCGCGATGCCATTAAAGGCGACCGCACGCTATTTGTGCGACGCGATGAATTGGAACAAGCCTGGGCGTGGATTGATCAAATCCATGCTTCCTACAAAGCATCAGGTGCGGAGTTGCACGTTTATCCAGCTGGCTCCGCTGGGCCTAGTGTTGCCTTGTGAACGCTTCATTGCCGAGCGAGCGTAGCAGCACATGGCATGAATTAGCCGATGCGGGCGATCTAGCCAACGCCTTATCGCACGCCATGCACAGCCATACGCTGCGCGTTTTAAGCGAACAACCCAACGTGCTGATTGGTTTGGCTGGCGGCTCAACACCGATGGCAGCCTATGCCGAGTTTGCCCAAGCGCGCTTGCCATGGCCGCAAATACAATTCACTCTAATTGATGAACGTTTTGTACCGACTCACGATGTGCAAAGCAATGAAGGCAACATTGCGGATGTATTTTCCGGCATCAAAGCGCAGCTGGCCGGCTGGTATGGCCTGATGCACGCTTCGATGACTATCGAGCAAGCCGCCGCGCGTGCCAATCAAGACATACAAGCCTTGCAGCAGCCCATGGATTTAGTGGTGATAGGCATGGGCAGCGACGGACACATTGCGTCGTTGTTTGTGGAAAGCGCCGATTATCAGCACGCCATGGATGCGCAGTGCCGTGATGCGGTATTGCCTATTCGTTTTGCAGCGCAAGATGGCAAAGTAAATCGCTTAAGTTTTAGTTTGGCGGAATTGCTTAAAGCAAAAAAAATATTGATCTGCATCACTGGCGATGAAAAGCGCCGTGTGTTGCAGCAAAGTTTGGATGGCAGCAAGCCAGACTACGCCGTGGCGCAGTTGCTGAAGCTGTATTCGCGCCCCATTGAAATATTCTGGAGTCCTGCATGAGCCTGAATCCTGTTATTGCGGATGTTACGCAACGCATTATTATGCGCAGCGTTGATTTGCGAGCCAGCTATGTGGCGCGTATGCAAGCGCAAATTCGCATAACCCCCGCACGCGGGCGTTTGTCGTGTTCGAATTTGGCGCATGTGATGGCGGCCAGCGGCGAAGACAAGCCGAACATTGGCTATTCCGGATTCCCCAATATCGGCGTGGTAACGGCTTATAACGACATGCTCTCAGCACATCAGCCGTATGAGCATTACCCCGAAAAAATTCGGGCCTGGGCACGCGCCTGCGGCGCCACCGCGCAAGTGGCAGGTGGTGTGCCGGCCATGTGTGATGGTGTTACCCAAGGCCAGCCGGGTATGGAGCTGAGTTTATTCAGCCGTGATGTGATTGCGCTCGCCACTGCTGTTGCGTTCAGCCATGATGCGTTTGATGCCGGCTTAATGCTCGGTGTGTGCGATAAAATTGTGCCGGGTTTATTTATGGGCGCGGCCGCGTTCGGGCATTTACCCATTGTGTTTGTACCCGCTGGGCCGATGCCGTCGGGCATTGCCAATGCCGAGAAAGCCAAGGTGCGACAACGCTATGCCGATGGTAAAGCCAGCCGTGAAGAATTATTAGCGGTTGAAGCGGGCTCCTATCACGCGCCAGGCACTTGCACGTTTTACGGC
>JAYTVJ010000065.1:0-6327 GCA_043744535.1 Arenimonas sp. | reverse complement strand
CGGCTTCCAATGATGGCCATTGGCGACCATCAGCACATCGAAAATTTCGCTGTGTTGTTCACCCTGTTGATCAGAATATTCAATCTGCCAAAGCCCTTCCGGCGTGCGCGCGGCTTTATTCACCGTATGCTTAAAACGTATACGCGAATAAGCGCCAAAATGTTTGGCATACGCTTCAAAATAGGCTTGCAGCTGCAGGTGGCTTGGGTAATCCGGATACGCTTCCGGCATTGGGAAATCCTCAAATTCGGAAAGCGCTTTTGAGCTGATGATATGGGTATTTTCATACACACTGGAATGCCCGGTGCTTGCATTGAACACCCAATTGCCACCAACTTTATCGTTTTTCTCGAACACCGCGACATCTAGCCCCGCTTGCACGCAGTTTTTAGCCGCAGCCAACCCAGATGGCCCAGCGCCAATCACACATACGCGTTTCGATTGATTCATCGAATATCCTAAAATTACGCTGAACTGAATGGCTATTATGCCCAATTTTTCCAGCTATCCAAGAATCCTTGTTACAATACACACCCCTCCCGACCGGATTAAGCGCCATGACCGGGAAAGCACCCACCGGAAAGCTTTTCATTAAAACCCACGGCTGTCAGATGAACGAGTACGACTCGGACAAAATGGCTGACGTATTAGCCGCCGAACACGGCCTTGAGCTCACGCTAAATGAGTTTGATGCCGATGTGATTTTAATCAACACCTGTTCCATTCGCGAAAAAGCCCAAGAGAAAGTGTTCTCTCAGCTTGGCCGTTGGCGTGAATTGAAAGCGAAAAACCCGAAACTAGTCATTGGCGTGGGTGGCTGCGTGGCGTCCCAAGAAGGCGATGCCATCTTAAAACGCGCACCGTATGTGGATTTAGTATTCGGCCCGCAAACCCTGCATCGCTTGCCGGAAATGATTGACGCCAAACGCGAAACCGGTAAATCACAGGTGGATATCAGCTTTCCAGAAATTGAAAAATTTGATCACCTGCCAAAGCCGCGCGCTGAAGGTCCAACGGCGTTTGTGTCGATTATGGAAGGCTGCTCAAAATACTGCAGTTTCTGCGTGGTGCCCTATACCCGCGGCGAAGAAGTGTCGCGGCCATTTGACGATGTATTGCTGGAAGTGATGCAACTTGCTCAGCAGGGCGTGCGCGAAGTGAATTTGCTCGGCCAGAATGTTAACGCATACCGTGGCCCAGTGGACGGCAGCGACGACAGTGCCGATTTGGCTATGTTGATTCGCGCCATTGCGCAGATTGAAGAAATCGGCCGTATTCGTTACACCACTTCGCACCCAATGGAATTTTCTGATAGCTTGATTGAAGCGCACCGGGACATCGACAAGCTAGCCAGCTACTTGCATTTACCGGTGCAGTCTGGCTCGGACCGCATTTTAAGCGCGATGAAACGTAACCACACGGTGCTTGAATACAAAGCTAAAATCC
The DNA here is from genome assembly GCA_043744535.1 of Arenimonas sp. Classification (GTDB taxonomy): domain Bacteria; phylum Pseudomonadota; class Gammaproteobacteria; order Xanthomonadales; family Xanthomonadaceae; genus Arenimonas. The sequence continues at coordinate 4,881 of JAYTVJ010000065.1, read as the reverse complement.
GCAAGCTAAAAGCCGCCAAGCCGGGCATCTGCATCAGCACCGATATGATCATTGGCTTTCCCGGCGAAACCGACAAAGACTTTGAAGCCACCCTTAAATTGATTGAAGATATTGGCTTCGACCAAAGTTTTTCATTCGTGTATTCAAAACGCCCCGGCACGCCAGCCGCCAATCTGCCCGATGAAACAACGGCTGCGGTAAAGAGCCAGCGTTTGAAACGCGTGCAAGATTTAGTAAATGCGCAAGCACAAGCGATTTCGCAGAAAATGATTGGCAGTGTGCAACGTGTGTTGGTGGAAAAGCCGAGCACCCGCGATGCCAACGAACTGACTGGCCGCACAGAAAATATGCGCTATGTAAATTTTGTTGGTAGCCCACGTTTAATCGGGCAATTTGTGGATATTCATATTTCCGAAGTGCGCGTTAACACCTTGCGTGGCGAGGTTGTTACGCAATGACGCGCGGCCCCATCCAATGCGATGTGGGCGTGAGTTACGGCATCTCGCGCAAAGGCGTGCCGGCCCCGCAAAGCTTTAAGCGCTGGGCCGAAGCAGCATGCCAAGGGCGCATAAAGCGCGCCGACATTGCCATTCGGGTGGTTGATGAAAAAGAAGGCCGGGCACTCAATAAACACTATCGCGGCAAAGATTACGCCACCAATGTGCTCAGCTTTCCTGCCGAATTGCCCGAAGGCGTAACCCTGCCCCTGCTTGGCGACTTAGTGATTTGCGCGCCCGTGGTGGCTAAGGAAGCTGCTGAGCAAAACAAAACGCTTGCTGCCCATTATGCGCACCTCACCATTCACGGTGTATTGCATTTATTAGGCCTAGACCACGAGAACGACACCGAAGCGCTGGTGATGGAAGCCATCGAGCGCGAAATCTTGGCCGATATGGGTTATTCCGATCCGTATTTGGAATAATTGCGTGTGCTGCGTTGCAAAATGAGCTGTATGCAAGCTTGCCAGACAGATTGCTACTGCTAAACTAACAGCGTATCACTACGCCAAATCCAAACGATTGGCTTTTTTACTGCCATAATTTCACCACTAAAAATGTAAGGGAACCCAATGAAATACCTGCTTTCTGTAACGGCTCTATTAGTGGCCAGCGTGTCTGTTTATGCAAAAGATAAAATTACGCCGCTCACAGCAGAAGCTGCGGCTCAAATTCAAAATAAAACATTTATTGTTACGCGACATGCCAAGCCAGATTTCACTGCAATGACGGCTGGCAAGGCAAGTTTTGCTTTATTGGGCGCTATTGCTATGGTTAAAGAAGGTAATGAAATTGTTCAGGAAAATCACATACCCGATAATGCGGAAATTCTTGAAGAAGTATTAGTTCCTTTATTAATTAAGAAATACGGATTGACACTTGTAGATGAAAATGCCAATCATACGGCGTTTAATAAACCTGAAGAAATTGCAAAGGAACAGACCCAAGGTGATTACATTCTTGATATCGCATCACTTAACTGGATGTCACTTTATTATCCTGGGAATTGGAGTGAATACCATACTTTCTATATGGGTCAAGCACGGCTTATTGAACGCGCAACCGGCAAACAACTGTCCAGCATGATGTGTGTAATCAATGGTCGAAAAGAAAAAAATAAATTTCCGCCAAGTAAAGATGATATGTTGGCTGACCAAGCGCAATTACTGAAGGATATGTTGGCTAGCCAAGGCTGGAGCTGCGCTCAGCGCATGGCAAAAGACGAATTTGCAATTGCAGATGCCGATATACCAAAAACACCGGCAAAATATGTTGATCCACAAGCTGACTTCGCGGCAAAAAAGGCATTGACTGCAACACCAGCTGTTACGCCAACCAAATAAGCGCCGCACTAGACACTAAAAAACCCGCTATTTAGCGGGTTTTTTACTAAGGCATGAAAAATTACAGCACCACAATCGTTGTTTGATCAACCACCGCCGGCAACACAACTCCTGGCAATACTTCTACATCATGCCCGCGTTTTAGCAAGCCGATTGGTCCGAACAATACTGTTAAGGCTACCGTTGTACCGATTTTATTTTCGCCTTCACGTCCTTGCGAGGCGCGCAACGGAATACGTTGCTCTTTGAACAACACATAATTGATTTGAATATTCAATTCACCCGCCTTCCCCATCATGCCCTTTTTGTGGGCACTAACCACTGTACCCAAGGCTTTAGAGCCTTTCGGGATAATAATTTCACCATCTACACGAATATCATCATCAAGTACTAAATCGAAACGCTGTCCTTCCGTTGCAGAGGCTGAGGTAAGCTTTTCAACCACCTGTAACTTAACTTCGGTGCCTTCTAACAGTTTCACATCTTTCGCAAAAGCCGCTGTTGATAACAGCATCAATACCAATGAAATGGCTTTAAATCCCTTTACAAACATACTTATTCCCCAAATTTGTGTTTTTTAATTAAAAAAAAGTCGCTCGCAGCGACCCATAAATATTACACGATAGTTTGCCTGTGCATCGATTAATGGCATTAAATCTGCATTTTGGTAGAATAGACACGAATTCAATCGGTTAACCAGTTCCCCCTATGTCAGACGACCCGGACAGTAGTACCCCTAAAAAATCCTGGCTGGAAAAATTCAGTCATGCTTTTTCCAGTGAACCCGATACGGTTGACGACCTCAAACAGCTGCTCGTGTCTGCAGCAAAACACAATATTATTGATATTGATACGCTCAAGCGGCTTGAAGGCGCGCTTTCTGTTTCTGAGAAGCAAGTTTCTGATGTGATGATTCCGCGCGGACAGATGGTGTCGTTATCGATTAGCAGCAGTTTTCTGGATTTAATGAAGGAAGTGGTTGAATCCGGGCATTCGCGCTTTCCGGTGCATGGCGACGACAAAGACGAAATTGTCGGCATTTTGTTAGCTAAAGATTTATTGCGTGGCGTGGTGGTTGATAACGGCCCAAGCGATATTCACGGCTTAATTCGCCCAGCCGTGCTGATTCCCGAATCCAAGCAGTTGAGTGTGCTATTGAAGGAATTTCGCCAGTCGCGCAACCATATGGCCATTGTGATTGATGAACATGGCGGCGTTTCCGGGCTGATTACCATTGAAGACGTGCTTGAAGAAATTGTGGGGGAAATTGACGACGAACACGACGAAGCCAATGAAGCAGTGATGATTGCCGCGCAAGCCGATGGCCAATACATTGTTGATGCACTAACGCCCATTTCGGAGTTCAATGAGCAATTTGGCGCGCACTTCCCCGATGACGAATACGATACGATTGCAGGCTATATTGTTGCAGCGATTGGGCATTTGCCAGAATCGGGCGAAGAACTCACCATTGGCCGCTTCCACTTCCGCGTTGGGCAGGCCGATTCGCGCCGCATACACCGTTTTATCGTCAATATTCATGGCGAATAAGCCCTGTGTCGCGCTAAACGTCGCGCCTACAATTGCACCTACAATCGCGCCTACAATCGCGCCAACAATCGCGCCTAGAAGGCGCTCCTACATTCAATGGAAATTTATTTCTGTATTTATGCTGTTGTGTCTGGCGTTTATACAGCCAGCAATGGCTTCGAATATGCGCGTTGGCGTGATGACTATGCAACCCGGCGAGATTTTCTGGGAACGCTTCGGCCATAACGCCATTGTGATTGATGACGGCAAACAGGCCATCTCGTACAACTTCGGATTTTTTGATCCCACTGAAGCAGGTTTTGCGGTAAATTTTATTCGCGGACGAATGAATTATATTTTGGCCGCTTTGCCGCTTGAGCAAGATCTAGACTACTATCGCGAAACGGGCCGCGGTGTAAGCATTCAATGGTTAAATTTAAGCGAGCCGCAAAAGCAACGCATCAACGCGCGTCTGCAATTTTTAGCAAAACCCGAAAACGCCCATTATCGATACGATTATTACCGCAACAACTGTGCAACCCAAGTTCGCGATATTGTGGATGGCGCGGTTTCTGGCGAGCTGCAAAAACAGCTTACCGCCAGTTCGCTCGGCAATACCTATCGCTCAGAAACCGTGCGGCTTTCATGGCCTGCCAAATGGATGGCGCTGGGTTCAGACCTACTGCTTAGCGGCAATGCCGACGAACCCTTAAGCAAATGGCAAGATGCCTTTGTGCCGATGCTCTTGCAGGAAAGCCTGGCGCAGATAAAGCTACAAAATGGGCAGCCATTAGTCAGCGAAAATCAGCGCCTACTGCCGCACCGGCTTGGCCAACCCCCCAGCGAGCTGCCGCAGTGGTCGCTAAGCGCAATGGCTATTGGCTTGGCATTGGCTGGGTTTTTTTTATGGGCCAAACGCAAACCCCGCGTATTACGTCTGATGATATTGAGTGTTTGGCTGCTATCGGGCTTGCTGGGCACGGGAATGGTGCTTGTTTGGGTTGGCACCGAGCACGTGTTCACCCATGCCAATGAAAATATCCTGCTGTTTTCGCCGCTGGCCTGGCTGGCATTCGGTTTGTATTTTGTGCAGCAGCGTTCCGTGCGCTTCGCTAAGGCTTATCAAGCGGTTTTGCTGTTGATGGCGGCCATGGCTGTTTGCGCAGTGTTTCTGAAGTTCATGCCGTTTAGCAAGCAGCAGAATATGCATTGGATTTTGATTGTACTGCCGGTGCATTGGCTAATTATTCGCTATGCCCGTGTGATGCCCGCTGAAAAATAGCTTGCAGAAATATGCATGCTGTTTATGATGGAAGCATGCAAGCCTCTCCTTTACCCACAAGCCGCCGTGAGCAGATTCGCTGCATTGCCAGCTACGATAAGTCTGGCAAACGCACCGAGCTAAGCCTCGATAAAATTTCCGATGCACTCGCGCTGAAAGACGGCAGCATAATTTGGGTTGGCCTGTTTGAGCCCGATGAACCGTTGTTGTTCAAAATGCAGATTGAATT
>JAYTVJ010000064.1:0-24466 GCA_043744535.1 Arenimonas sp. | reverse complement strand
GCGCAAGATGTGGGTGTGCATGCACAAGGTGCTTTTACCGGCGATTGTGCTGCGGATATGCTGAAAGATATCGGTTGTCAGTATGTGCTGGTGGGCCATTCCGAGCGCCGGCAATACCAGCAAGAATCCAGCGAAATGGTGGCTGAAAAGTTTATGGCGGCTAAACGCGCCGGCTTAATCCCTATTTTATGCATTGGCGAGAGTTTGCATCAGCGCGAAACCGGGCATACCGAGTGGGTGCTGGAAAAACAGCTGAAACCGATTTTTGATTTAGCGGGCGCGCAAGCGTTTAATCAAGCACTTATTGCCTATGAACCAATTTGGGCGATTGGCACTGGCAAAACCGCGTCGCCTGAACAAGCGCAGGATGTGCATGCATTTATTCGTAGCGAAGTGGCTGCATTTGATGCTAAAATAGCCGGCTCATTGCCTATCCTATACGGTGGCAGTGTGAAGGCCTCCAATGCCGTCGAGCTGTTTGCGCAGCCCGATGTTGATGGAGGATTGGTGGGCGGCGCGTCTTTAATTGCCCAAGAATTTACCGCTATTGTGGCCGCGGCCGCAAGCTAACTGGTTTAACTATGATTGATACGATTTTACAAATTGTTTATGTGTTGATTGCCATTGCGATGGTGACACTGATTCTCTTGCAGCGTGGCGCGGGTGCGCAAGCCGGTTCTGGCTTTGGTGCCGGCGCGTCTGGTACCGTGTTTGGTGCGCGCGGCTCAACCAACTTCATGACCAAAGCCACCAAATGGCTGGCTATCGCATTTTTCGGCATTGCTTTGTTTATGGGCTGGAAAGCCGTGAACATCAATAAGCCTGTTGCTGAAACAGCTGATATTGGTGTGATGAGCAGCTTGCCGACCGTTCCTGAGTCGAAAACACCTGCGGCGCCAGCTCCAACGGCAATGCCAACAGTGCCGGTTGATAGCCCAGTGCCTACAGCAGTTGTGCCAGAAACCACAAAGCCTGCGGTGCTGCCTGTTGAGCCCGCGCCGGAACAAAAAAAATAAATACCTTACACATCACGTTTTAAAAAGTTACATGCCCAGGTGGCGGAATTGGTAGACGCACTACCTTGAGGTGGTAGCGGCTTCGGTCGTAGGGGTTCGAGTCCCCTCTTGGGCACCATCTAAAACGCTTGCTTACGGCAAGCGTTTTTTTTGTGATGTGAAAGCGCTGTGAGGTCTTTTCACACTAAAAAAAGTGAATACTTTCATTGCAATACCTTTGCCTGAGAGGCTATCATATAGCGCCTGTGCCCGATTCTGATTGGGCATGCTATTTCCACAAAAAAATCGATGAAGGAGTCGCATGTGCTAAACGAGTATATGCCGATTATGTTGTTCTTGGCGGTTGCGGCAGGGGTTGGTATTGCGCTGATGGTGCTTGGCCGTGTGCTTGGCCCAAGCCGGCCGAATGCCGAAAAACTGTCTCCATACGAATGCGGCTTTGTTGCCTTCGAAGATGCCCATATTCAATTCGATGTGCGTTATTACCTAATCGCCATTATGTTCATTGTGTTTGATTTGGAAATTGCCTTCGTGTTCCCGTGGGCCGTTATTTTCCGTGATTTGGGTTTTGCCGGTTTAGTGGAAATGGGTATTTTTCTTGGCCTGCTATTGCTGGGCTTTATTTATGTTTGGAAGAAAGGAGCTCTCGAATGGGAGTGATTGATACGGTTTCCGATTCGATCTCCAAGGTGATGCACAACCCGATTCCGGTTGCCTCGGTTGACGATATTCTGCGCCCAGGTGGCGACAATCCCTTGGTTGAGCGCGGTTTCGTAACCACCAACCTTGATACGCTAATCAACTGGGCGCGCACTGGCTCGATGTGGCCGATGACCTTCGGCTTAGCCTGCTGCGCCGTTGAAATGATGCATGCCGGTGCATCGCGCTTAGATTTAGACCGCTACGGCGTGATTTTTCGGCCATCACCACGGCAAGCCGATGTGATGATTGTGGCTGGCACCTTAGTTAATAAAATGGCGCCTGCGCTGCGTAAAGTGTACGACCAAATGCCAGAGCCGAAATGGGTTATCTCGATGGGCAGCTGCGCCAATGGCGGCGGCTATTACCATTATTCCTATTCGGTGGTGCGTGGCTGCGATCGTGTGGTGCCAGTAGATATTTATGTGCCGGGCTGCCCACCAACCGCGGAAGCCTTGGTCTTTGGCGTTTTGCAGCTGATGAAAAAAATCCGCCGCACCAACACCATTGCACGATAAGGATTAGGACTATGACTGACTTACCTAATCTGTTTGTAGAAAAACTCAACGCCGTGTGCGCCGCGAAGCTCTTGCAGGTTACCGAACAGCGTGATGAAATCACAGTGGAAGTGGCGCCTGAAAATTATTTGACGGTAATGACTACCTTGCGCGATCACGCGGATTTTGCGTTCGAGCAAATGATCGATTTATGTGGTGTTGATTACTTAAGCTATGGCCAAGACGAATGGGATACCACCGATGTGTCTTCGCAAGGATTTTCGCGCGGTGTGGAAGGCGAGGGTCCGGGGCGTTTTAATTGGCAAGATCGGCCGCAAGGCAGCACGTTAATTAAGCGCTTTGCAACCGTGGTGCATTTACTTTCCATCCAACACAATCGCCGTATACGTGTGCGCTGTTTTTCAACCGACAACGACCTTCCGCAAATTGATTCAATTGTTTCCATTTACCCAATCGCTGATTGGTTTGAACGTGAAGCTTTCGATTTGTTTGGCATTTTGTATAACGGCCATCCCGATTTGCGCCGCATTCTCACCGATTACGGCTTTGTGGGGCATCCATTCCGGAAAGACTTCCCACTGATCGGCAATGTTGAAGTGCTGTACGACGAACAAAAGCAGCGTGTTATTTATCAGCCGGTGAGCATTGAGCCACGGGTGGGCGTACCGAAAGTTATCCGCGACGACTCGCGCTGGCAACAGGCGCAATCCGAACAAGTGCAGGTGAAATCATGAGCGGCCAAGAAATCCGCAACTACACACTGAACTTCGGCCCGCAGCATCCGGCCGCGCATGGTGTGTTGCGTCTTATTTTAGAAATGGATGGCGAGGTGGTGCAACGCGCCGATCCGCATATTGGCTTATTGCACCGCGGCACTGAAAAATTAGCGGAATCGAAGCCGTTCAATCAATCCATCGGTTATATGGATCGCTTGGATTATGTGTCGATGATGTGCAACGAGCATGCCTATGTGCGTGGCATTGAGCAGCTGTTGGGTGTTGAAGCGCCGATTCGCGCGCAATATATTCGTACTATGTTTGATGAAATCACCCGCATCTTGAATCACTTGATGTGGATTGGTTCGAACGGTTTAGATTTAGGCGCGATGGCGGTGTTTTTATACGCTTTCCGCGAACGCGAAGAATTGATGGATTGCTACGAAGCGGTGTCGGGTGCGCGTATGCATGCAACCTACTATCGCCCAGGTGGTGTATACCGCGATTTGCCCGATACCATGCCGCAATACCGCGAATCGCCGTGGCGCAAAGGTGCCGCCTTAAAGAAAAGTAATGCATGGCGTGAAGGCACGATGTTGGATTTTCTGGAAGCATTCACCAGCGATTTTCCGAATAAAGTGGATGAATACGAAACGCTTTTAACCGATAACCGCATTTGGAAACAGCGTACCGTGGGCATTGGTGTGGTGCCGCCAGATATGGCTTTGGCGTGGGGCATGAGTGGCCCAATGCTGCGCGGTTCGGGCATTGCCTGGGATCTGCGCAAGAAGCAGCCCTATGCTGCCTATGCCGATGTTGATTTCGACATTCCGGTGGGTGTGCAAGGCGATTGCTACGATCGCTATTTGGTGCGTGTTGAGGAAATGCGGCAATCCAATCGGATTATCCAGCAATGCATTCACTGGTTGCGTGCCAATCCTGGCCCGGTGATGATTAAAAATTTTAAAGTTGCGCCACCGTCTCGCGAAGAAATGAAAGAAGACATGGAAGCGATGATTCACCATTTCAAATTATTCACCGAAGGCTATTGCGTGCCGGCCGGTGAAATTTACTCAGCCGTTGAGGCGCCGAAAGGCGAGTTTGGTGTGTATTTAATTTCCGATGGTGCCAACAAACCCTTCCGACTGAAAGCACGAGCACCTGGTTTTGCGCATCTGTCGTCAATGGATGCCATTGTGCGCGGGCATATGCTTGGCGACGTAGTGGCGATGATTGGTACTTACGATATTGTTTTTGGTGAGGTGGATCGATGAAAGTAACTGGGCACTTCGCTGCTTGCCAGCATGTTGATCCAATGATAGCGCTGAGCGTGGAAACGCGCGCACATATTGATCATTGGGTGGCAAAATTTCCAGCCGATCGCAAACGTTCGGCGGTGATTCAAAGCTTGATGGCGGCGCAAGAACAAAACGGCGGTTGGCTAACCGATGAATTGATGGCTGCTGTGGCTAAATACTTGGAAATCCCGGCAATTTGGGCGTATGAAGTAGCCAGCTTTTATTCTATGTTCGATTTGGCACCGGTGGGCAGGCATAAAGTCGCCATTTGCACCAATATCAGCTGCTGGCTTAATGGCGCGGAAGATTTGGTTCGCCATGCCGAGAAAAAACTCGGCTGCAAACACGGCGAAACCAGCCAAGACGGGCGCATTACCTTAAAAATTGAAGAAGAATGCGTTGCTGCTTGCGCAGGTGCTGTGGCGGTGGTCATTGATGGCCATTACCATGAGCGCGTGACGCCGAATACGCTCGATGCATTGTTTGACGGACTGAAGTAAGGAAACGCTATGACACAGTCAGCACCCCAAGAACATCAAGTGGTTTACACCACCGGCCATTACGATAAGCCATGGGCTTTAGACAGCTATCTGCAGCAAGGCGGTTATCAGGCGTGGAAGAAAATTCTTGCCGAAAAAATTCCGCAAGAGCAAATTATCGATACTGTTAAGCAGTCTGGATTGCGCGGCCGCGGTGGCGCCGGCTTTCCCACTGGCTTGAAGTGGAGTTTCATGCCACGCTCAGCACCCGGCCAAAAATATATTTTGTGCAACTCCGATGAATCCGAGCCCGGCACCTGCAAAGACCGCGATATTTTGCGCTTCAACCCGCATGCGGTGATTGAAGGCATGGCGATTGCCTGCTATTCAACCGGCTCCAGTGTGGCCTACAACTACTTGCGCGGTGAATTTCACCATGAACCGTTCGAACATTTCGAAGAAGCCTTGAAAGAAGCCTATGCCAACGGTTTGCTAGGAAAAAATATCTTAGGCTCTGGCATTGATGTTGATATTCATACTGCACTAGGCGCTGGTGCGTATATCTGCGGCGAAGAAACCGCGATGATGGAATCCTTGGAAGGCAAAAAAGGCCAGCCACGTTTCAAACCACCCTTTCCGGCCAATTTTGGTTTGTTCGGTAAGCCAACCACCATTAACAACACTGAAACCTATGCCTCGGTGCCTGCGATTATCCGTAATGGCGCAGAATGGTTTTTGAATTTAGGCAAGCCGAATAACGGCGGACCGAAAATTTTCTCGGTGTCTGGGCATGTCAATAATCCGGGTAATTTTGAAGTACGTTTAGGCACCTCATTTGCCGATCTGCTGGCCTTGGCTGGCGGTGTGCGCGGTGGCCGCAAATTAAAAGCGGTGATTCCGGGTGGTTCATCCATGCCTGTGTTGCCTGCGGAAAATATGCTGGCCTGCACCATGGATTACGACTCCATTCAAAAAGCCGGTTCGGGCTTAGGCTCCGGTGCAGTAATCGTGATGGACGATACCACCTGCATGGTGCGTGCCTGCCATCGTATTTCGCGCTTCTATTACAAAGAAAGCTGTGGCCAATGCACGCCATGCCGTGAAGGTACTGGTTGGATGTATCGGGTGCTCGGCCGTATTGTTGCATTCGAAGCGACCATGGACGATTTACAGATGTTGAAATCAGCCGCCGGCCAAATTGAAGGACACACCATTTGCGCCTTCGGTGAAGCGGCTGCGTGGCCTGTGCAGGGCTTTTTACGGCACTATTGGCATGAATTTGAGTATGCGATTTTGAATAAAAAATTCTTGGTTGATGAACAACTGGAGAAAGCGGCATGAGCACCACCGCTGAAAAACCACAAGTTGCGGCCGATCTAGTCACACTCGAAATCAATGGCGAAAGCGTGCAAGTTGCCAAAGGCTCGATGATTATTCAGGCCTCGGATAAAGCCGGTATTCCGGTGCCGCGTTTTTGCTATCACGAAAAATTGCCAATCGCTGCCAACTGCCGTATGTGTTTGGTGGATGTTGAGAAAACCCCGAAGCCAGTGCCAGCTTGCGCTACGCCTGTGATGGAAGGCATGAAGGTGTATACCCAAAGCAAACGCGCCTTGGATTCACAACGCAATGTGATGGAATTTTTGTTGGTGAATCATCCGCTGGATTGCCCAATCTGCGATCAGGGCGGCGAGTGCGAATTGCAAGATGTGGCAATGGGTTATGGCCGCTCGGTTAGCCGCTATGTGGACCGCAAACGCGTGGTGCCCGATGAAGATATGGGCCCGTTGGTGGCCACCGACATGACCCGCTGCATTCAATGCACACGTTGCGTACGGTTTTCCGCCGATGTGGCTGGAACGTTTGAGTTAGGCGGCATTTATCGCGGTGAAAACCTGCAAATTGGCACCTACGATGGTAAGCCATTGATGAGTGAAATCTCTGGCAATGTGATTGATGTTTGCCCGGTGGGCGCGCTCACCAACAAAGTATTTCGCTACAAAGCCCGAGCCTGGGAATTGGTGGCACGTGAATCGATTGGCTACCACGATGCATTAGGCTCTAATATCTATTTGCATGCGCGCCGCAATGAAGTGATGCGAGCGGTGCCGCGCGATAACGAAGCAGTGAATGAATGCTGGCTGTCCGATCGAGATCGTTATACGCACGAAGGGTTGAATTCAGAACAGCGTGCAACGCAGCCAATGCTGAAAGAAAATGGCCAGTGGCGTGAAGCAAGCTGGGACGAAGCACTTGCCAAAGCGGCTGAAGCAATCAGCGCTGCGGCGCCAAGCGCATTTGGTGTGTTGGCGCATCCTGCTAGCAGCAATGAAGAAGGCTTTATGCTTTCAACCCTAGCCAAGGCATTAGGCACAGCGCATCTTGATCATCGCATCAAGCACATCGATTTCGCCGATAACGCCGTTGCCGAAGCGTTTGATGTGCAGGTAGCTGATATTGAGAAAGCGAAAACAATCGTATTAGTGGGCTGCAACATCCGCCATGAATTGCCATTAATCCATCAGCGTATCCATAAAGCCGTGAAGCGTGGTGCTAATGTTTTTGTGATTAACCCAATCGATTTCGATTTCACCTTTGCTACTACAGAAAAACACATTGTGGCGCCGTCGAAAATGGCCGCACAGCTAGGTGCTATGGCTAGCAGCTTCGGCGATGATGCGCTGTTGATAGTCGGCGAAATTGCTGAAACGCATCAGTATGCATCGCACATCCGTGCGGTGGCCAATACTTTGCGAAGTGCTGGAAAGGTGAAACTGTGCCGCATTCCGCAAGGCGCAAATGCCGTGGGTTTGGCGCAAGTGGGTGTATTGCCTAGTGAAGCTGGTAAACATGCAGGAGCTATGCTGGATGGTTCCTTGCAAACGATGCTACTGTTCGGCATTGAACCGCAATTTGATTTTGCTGAAACAACACGCGCCACAAAAGCATTGTTGCATGCGAAAGTCATTGCTTGCTCAGCTTTTGTTACAGAACAACTAAAAGAACTTGCCGATATTATTTTGCCGATTGGCTTGTTGCCGGAAGTGCAGGGCACCTTAACCAATCTAAATGGTGTCGATCAATTCGCCGAAGTAGCGGGTAAATTACCAGGTTCGGCGCAAAGTGGTTGGCGCGTATTGCGTGCATTGTACGACCAATCCCAGCTGCCAGAATTGGGCTTTACCGATATTATCCAGCTTCGTGCCCTGATTCAAAAATCAGCGGTGAAATCTGGTCAAGGCTTAGCCGTTATCGCTGAATCGGCCGATGGTTTTGAGCGGATTAGCAGCTCCCCGATTTACCGTGTTGATGCCATCAGTAAGCGTGCAACGGCATTGCAAGCGCACCCGCTCACGCTCGGTGCGCTGCTTGTGTTGCATCCTAACGATGCGCAGAAGCTGGATTTAGTTGCAGGGCAAATGGCCAAAGTGGGCGACGGCATGGGCTCAGCCACCTTGCCTGTGCAGGTATCCAATAAAATTGCCGAAACCTGCGCGTGGATTGAATCGCATTATGCGGCCACTGCACCCTTGTCGCAAACATCCACACTTGCCATTGTGAGGGCCGTCTTGTGATTGACTTCATTCGCGAATTCTTACTGCAGTTTGGTTATTTCGGCACATTCTTGTGGATGTTGCTGAAGGTTTTAGTGGTAATGATGCCGCTGATTATTTCGGTGGCGTTCTATACTTTGTTCGAGCGCAAAATCATTGGTTGGATGCACGTTCGCCAAGGGCCACAGTATGTGGGCGGCGTGTTTGGTATTGGTGTTATTCAAGCCTTTGCCGACGTATTTAAAATGCTGTTCAAAGAATTGATTACGCCCGATAAAGCCAGCCCGTTTTTGTATCGCTTAGCACCGCTTATTGCCTTGGCGCCAGCATTCGCGGCGTGGGCTTTAATCCCATTCGGTGAAAACGATACCGGCCCCTTAGTGTTGTCAAATATCAATGCCGGCGTGTTGATGTTGTTAGCGCTCACATCCATGGGCGTGTATGGCATCATCCTTGGCGGTTGGGCATCTAACTCCAAGTATGCGGTGATGGGCGCTCTGCGCGCCGCATCGCAAGTCATCAGCTATGAAATTGCGATGGGCTTTGCCTTGGTTGGCGTGCTTGTTGCGGCGGGTAGCATGAACTTAACAGCTATTGTGAATGCGCAAGCGGGCGATAGTGGCTTCCTTGAATTTTTCTTCGTACCGCTGTTTCCGCTGTTTCTGGTGTATTTCATTTCGGGCACAGCTGAAACCAATCGCGCGCCGTTCGATGTGGCTGAAGGCGAGTCTGAAATTGTGGCTGGCTTCCATGTGGAATATTCCGGCTCTGCGTTCGCCATCTTTTTCTTGGCAGAATACGCAAACATGATTTTAGTGAGCTTCCTAACCACGCTGTTATTTATGGGCGGTTGGCTATCGCCGTTTCAAGGCTGGTTAACTGGGCCTTTAGCAGAGCCTGGCATTTGGTGGCTGTTTTTAAAAGCACTGTTCTTTGCGTTTTGTTTTGTCTGGTTCCGCGCCAGTTTTCCACGCTATCGCTATGATCAAATCATGCGTTTGGGCTGGAAAGTGTTTATTCCTATTTCCATTGCGTGGATTTTTGTCACCGCTGTGGCGGCCTATAACAACTGGTTTACTTTAGGAGCTTAAGGCCAAATGATCCGTATTTTCAATTACCTGAAAAGCTTAATGCTGATTGAGTTCGTTAAGGGTATGGCATTAACGTTAGGCTATATGTTCAAGCCAAAATATAACGTCAATTATCCGTTCGAAAAATTTCCGCAATCGGCGCGTTTCCGTGGCTTGCATGCCTTGCGCCGCTATCCAAATGGTGAAGAGCGTTGCATTGCCTGCAAGTTATGCGAAGCGGTGTGCCCAGCGTTGGCAATTACTATTGACTCCGCGCCACGTGAAGATGGCCAACGCCGTACCACACGCTATGACATTGATTTATTCAAATGTATTTTCTGTGGCTTTTGCGAAGAAAGCTGCCCGGTCGATTCCATCGTGGAAACCCATATCCATGAATACCATTTTGAAAATCGCGGCGAGAATATTGTAAACAAGGCGCAGTTGCTCGCTATAGGCGATCGCTTTGAAACTGAAATTGCAGATCGTCGTGCCGCTGATGCGGCCTTTCGATAGGAGATGATGGCATGTCATTTGAATTGATCGCTTTTTATCTTTTTGCCGCCGTAGCGTTGTCTTCTGCTGTTGCCGTTATTAGCTTCAAAAACCCGATGCATTCGGTATTAAGCTTGGTACTAACATTTTTCTCAACCGCCTGTTTATGGTTGTTGCTGCAAGCCGAGTTTCTTGGCATTGTGTTGGTGCTGGTGTATATCGGTGCAGTCATGATTCTGTTCTTGTTCGTGGTGATGATGCTGGATGTGCACGCTGCACCAAAACGCGAAGGCTTTATTAAGCATTTTCCAGTGGCAATGATTGTCGCCGCTGTGATGTTTGCAGAGATTGTTCTGCTCGCCAATGCCGGCGATGCCACACAAAGCGGCTTGCCAAGCCAAGATCCCGCTTTGTTAGCCAACAGCAGCAATTTGAACTGGATTGCCGAATCCTTGTTTAGCCGTTTTATGTTGCCATTTGAAATTGCTGCGGTCATTTTAACAGTGGCCATTGTGGTGGCAGTGTTGCTAACCTTGCGTCGCCGTGAGGGCACCAAAACCCAAAACCCAAGCGAACAAGTGTTGGTGCGTGCTTCAGATCGTGTGCGCCTCATAAAAATGCCCGCAGTAACAAAGCCAAAAACAAGCTCGGAGAGTAAATAACATGATTACCCTCGAACATTATTTAGTCTTTGCAGCGGCATTATTTTCGCTCAGTATTGCTGGCATTATCATCAACCGAAAAAACATTATTCTGCTGTTAATGTGTATTGAATTGATGCTGTTGTCAGTGAATGTTAATTTTGTGGCCTTTTCGCGCTTTCTCGGCAATGTTGATGGTCAGATTTTCGTGTTCTTCATCTTGACTGTTGCGGCTGCTGAAGCGGCTATTGGGCTTGCCATTTTAGTCACTTTATTCCGTAATCGCCGCACCATTGATGTGGCTGAATTAGATACCTTGAAGGGTTGATGCGATGTTAACAGAGCAAACCATGCTATCTCTGCCCTTGCTTTTATGCATTGCACTGGCGCCGTTGTTGGGTTCAATTATGGCCGGGTTATTTGGCCGCCAAATCGGGCGCGCCGGCGCGCATTTCATCACCATTGCGTTGGTGCTAGTAAGTTGCGTGCTGTCGTTTGTCGTGTTGGGTCAGTTGCTGTATGAAAATGCCTTGCCGCTCAATCAAAATATATATAGCGTGTTTGAAATTGGGCGTTTTTCAGCGCATGTAGGCTTCATGGTTGATAAACTCACCGCCATGATGATGGTGGTGGTGACGTTTGTCTCCTTGTTGGTGCATGTTTACACCATTGGCTACATGCAAGACGATTCAGGCTATCAACGTTTCTTCAGCTATATTTCCTTGTTCACTTTTTCGATGTTGATGCTAGTGATGAGCAACAACTTCCTGCAGCTGTTCTTTGGCTGGGAAGCGGTGGGCTTGGTGTCGTATTTATTAATCGGCTTTTGGTACAAGCGCCAAAGCGCTATCTTTGCCAATCTAAAAGCGTTTCTGGTGAATCGTGTTGGCGATTTTGGTTTCTTGCTGGGCATCTGCGGTGTGGTGTACTTCACCGGCAGCTTAGATTATGCCGAAACCTTCAACATGATATCCGGCGTGGCGCAGTCCAGCATCGAGCTCATTCCCGCGTTTAGTTTTCTGGGTTTAAGTTTTGCGGCATGGAGCGTATCAGCTGTTACCTTCATTGCTATCAGCCTGTTTATTGGCGCGATGGGCAAATCGGCGCAAGTGCCATTGCATGTTTGGTTGCCCGACTCCATGGAGGGCCCAACGCCTATTTCCGCCTTGATTCACGCCGCAACCATGGTGACTGCCGGTATCTTCATGGTGGCGCGTATGTCGCCCATCTTCGAGCTTAGCCCAACAGCGCTTAGTTTTGTGCTGTTTATTGGCGCAACCACGGCCTTGTTCATGGGCTTTATCGGCATCATCCAAAACGATGTGAAGCGCGTGGTCGCCTATTCAACGCTCTCGCAATTAGGTTATATGACAGTCGCGCTTGGTGTTTCTGCTTACTCTGCAGCGGTCTACCACTTAATGACCCACGCCTTCTTCAAAGCCTTATTATTCCTTGCCGCTGGCTCCGTAATTATCGGTATGCACCATGAGCAAGACATGCGCAAAATGGGTGGCCTGAAAAAATACATGCCAATAACCTATTGGACGAGCTTAATCGGCACGTTGGCATTGGTTGGCACGCCGTTTTTTTCGGGCTTCTACTCCAAAGACACCATTATTGAAGCGGCGCAGCACGCGGCGCACAGCGGCAATTGGGTAAACACCTATGCCTATTGGGCGGTGCTAATTGGTGTGTTTGTTACCAGCTTCTATAGCTTCCGTTTGTTGTACATGACTTTTCACGGCAAAGAACGCTTTGATACCAGCGGCGCACACGGCCACGATGCGCATGTTGATTTGGACGCGCATGAAATTCATGGCAACCCATCGCATGTTGATGCACATGACGGGCATGATTCGCATGATGATCACGCACACGGCGGCTTGCCGCACGAATCGCCTTGGGTGGTTACTGTGCCCTTAATTCTGCTTGCGATTCCTTCCGTGTTCATTGGCTATTTCACCGTTGGCCCAATGCTATTCGGCGATTTCTTTACCGGCGCTATTACGGTGCTGCCTGAGCATGACGTGATTAAGTTTTTGGGCGAAGAATTCCATGGCCCAGCTGCTTTTGCGTTACATGGCTTAACGCAATGGCCGTTTATTTTGGCGTTCTCTGGCTTTGCACTCGCCACCTATATTTATCTGTACAACATAACGGTGGCTGAGCGCGCGCAAAAAATCTTTGCCCTGCCAATTCGTGTGCTTGAAAATAAATACGGCTTTGATGATTTGTGGATTAAGGGCTTTGCAGGCGGCGGCATTGCCTTGGGCAAGAAAGCGTGGCATGTGATTGATGCCGGTTTAATCGATGGCTTAATAGTAAACGGCAGCGCCAATCTGATTGGTCGTATTTCACGGATGATTCGCGGCATGCAAACCGGGCGGCTTTACACGTACGCGTTTGCAATGATTCTTGGCTTGATTGTCATGATGGCGATGATTGCTCGCGTGTTGGCTCAATAAGGATTAAGGGATTTTTTGCATGGGCGCTAATTTACCACTACTGAGTTCACTGATTTGGCTGCCAATCTTTGGCGGCGTGATTACCTTTCTATTTGGTGATCGCCGTTCTGGCGCAGCCAAATTATTTGCCATGGGCGTGGCGATTGCCAGCTTAGCGCTAAGCCTGCAGTTGTTTATGGGTTTAGATCAAGCCTCGGCTGAAATGCAATTCACCGAGCAACTGGCTTGGCTGCCTGGCTTCAACATCAATTACCATTTGGGTGTGGATGGTATTTCCGTTGCCTTAATTATGCTAACCACTTTTACTAGTGTTTTGGTGTTGTTGGGTTCGTGGACGTCCATTGAGAGCCGTGTGCAGCAGTATTTTGCGGCCATGTTAGTGCTTGAAGGTTTGATGATTGGCGTGTTTTCCTCGCTAGATGCCATTTTGTTCTACATCTTCTTTGAAGGTATGTTAATTCCGATGTTCATTATCATCGGTATTTGGGGCGGTCCGCGCCGTATTTACGCCAGCATTAAATTCTTTTTATATACCTTCCTCGGTTCGGTATTCATGCTGATTGGCCTGATTTATTTGTACCTGAAATCGGGCAGCTTCGAGCTTTCAGTTTGGGCAAAATTGCCTTTGGATGCACAAGAGCAAATGTGGCTGTTTTTCGCGTTCTTGGCAGCTTTCTCAGTAAAAGTGCCCATGGTGCCGGTGCACACATGGCTTCCTGATGCGCACGTTGAAGCGCCAACCGGTGGCTCGGTGATTCTGGCCGCGATTATGCTGAAAATTGGCGGCTATGGATTCCTGCGTTTCAGTTTGCCGATTGTGCCAGATGCATCAACCGAATGGGCTTGGCTGATCATTCTTCTATCCTTGTTGGCCGTGGTGTACATCGGGTTTGTTGCATTGGTGCAAGAAGACATGAAAAAGCTCATTGCCTATTCCTCGATTGCGCATATGGGTTTTGTAACCTTGGCAACCTTCATTGTGTTTTCCTTAGTACGCGCAGACGGCAACTTAGACGCAGCGCGTTTAAGTTTGCAGGGCGGTATGGTGCAGATGATTTCGCATGGCTTTATTTCCGGCGCGATGTTTAGCTGCGTAGGCGTGCTTTACGACCGCATGCACAGCCGAATGATTAAAGATTACGGCGGGGTGATAAACACCATGCCATGGTTCGCCGGCTTCTTTGTGTTTTTTGCGATGTCAAATGCGGGCCTTCCTGGCACCAGCGGCTTTGTTGGCGAATTCATGATTATTGTTGCCAGCTTCCAAGCGCATCCGTTAATTGCTTTCTTTGCTGCATTTACGCTGATACTCGGCGCCGCGTATACCTTGTGGATGGTGAAGCGCGTGGTATTCGGCGATATTGCGAATCATCATGTGGCCGAATTAACCGACATTAGCGCGCGTGAAGCGTGGATGCTCGGCTTATTCGCGCTTGGCGTTTTAGCTTTAGGTGTTTATCCAAAACCGTTAATCGATTTAATGGATGCGCCGATCAGCGCCTTAGTCAATCATTTAGTGCAATCCAAGCTTTGAGGAATCGTTCATGACACTTCCAGTATTTTCAGCCGGGGACTTGCATACTATTTTGCCGGAATTGCTTATCTGTGCTTCAGCTTTTGTGTTGTTGATGGCAGATTTATTCATCGATAGCAAACGCCGTGCATTGATTCACTTCTTGGCCATTGCCGTGCTAGTTGCCGCTGTGTTGTTAACGGTGCGCGACATGATCTCGATAACAACGACGGCTTTTTCGGGTATGTTTGTTCGCGATGTGGCCAGTGATGTACTTAAAATTGCGGTGTACTGTGTAACGGCATTTGCTTTTGTGTACGCAAAACCCTATCTAATAGATCGCGGCTTGTTTAAGTCGGAGTTCTACGTACTGTGTTTGTTTGCCGTGCTGGGCATGATGCTAATGATTTCGGCGGGCAATTTAAGTGTGTTGTATCTTGGCTTAGAATTGTTGGCATTAAGCTCGTATGGCTTGGTCGGCTTTGACCGCGATAACCCCGTGGCTTCTGAAGCGGCGATGAAATATTTTGTCTTAGGCGCTATCGCATCGGGCTTGCTGCTGTATGGCATGTCGATGTTGTATGGCGCAACCGGCAGCCTGCAATTCGACGCGATTTATGCTGCTGCCACACAAACCACTTCGCCGGCTATGTTTAAGCTGGGCGTGGTGTTTGTGTTGGCGGGCATTGCTTTTAAATTCGGTGCGGCGCCGTTTCATATGTGGTTGCCCGATGTCTATCAAGGCGCGCCAACGGCCGTCACCGCATTCATTAGTTCTGCTCCTAAATTAGCGGCCTTCGCCATGGCCTATCGTTTGCTGGAGTCTGCAGCAGGCGCTGCCTCCGCCGATTGGATTCCCTTGGTGGCAGGGCTGTCGGCCTTGTCATTATTGCTCGGCAACTTAATGGCCTTGGTGCAAACCAATTTCAAGCGGCTGTTGGCGTATTCAACCATTTCGCATGTGGGTTTCTTATTGCTTGGTTTGCTCAGCGCTGACTCCGCTGGCTACGCTGCATCGATGTTTTATGCGATTAGCTACAGCATTATGGCAGTGGCGGCGTTCGGCACCCTAATTCTGATTAGCAAAAGCGGCTTTGATGCGGGTGAAATTAACGACTTCAAAGGCCTTTGGGTTAAAAGCCCGGGCTATGCATTCCTGATTTTATTCGTCGTGGCATCCTTGGCCGGGATCCCGCCATTTCTCGGCTTCTTTGCAAAATTGCAGGTTATCATGGCGGCATTGCAGGGCGGCTACCAATGGCTGGCCATTTGGGCCGTAGTTTGTGCCGTGATTGGTGCGTTCTATTACTTGAAACTCATTCGTGTGATGTTCTTTGAAAAGCCGGAAACCGATGTGGTTGAAATGAACAGCGACAACCACTTACGTACCGCATTCGCCATTAATGCCATTGCTTTGTTGGTTTTAGGGGTGTTTTCAAACAGCATTTTCACATGGTGTATCAAGGCATTTTCAGCTTAAGCATATTGTGCTTGTAAGTCTTTAGCCAACTCAGCTATAATGTTCATTCTCTGATGCGGGGTGGAGCAGTCTGGCAGCTCGTCGGGCTCATAACCCGAAGGTCGTAGGTTCAAATCCTGCCCCCGCTACCAGTTATCACGCAACAGGCCATGGCAGGTTACGTAGGCTAGTTTAGGGCGCTTTAAGGCTCTAAACGCCGGAACTAGGAAGTACCGGAAGAGGGCCAATAGGCCCTTTTTTGTGAGCTAAATTTACACAGCGCTTAAGGATAATGCACGATGGCAATGACCGGAAAAGCCTTGGAACTGAAAGAATTGCTTGAACCCACTGTGATTAGTTTGGGTCTTGAGCTGCTCGGCATTGAGTTTTCTCCGTCTGCTGGCAACACCATGCTGCGCATCTACATTGATGCGCCTGAGCGCTTAGTGGCCATTGAAGATTGCGAAGCGGTTAGCCGTGAAGTATCTGCCAATTTAGACATTTCCGACCCCATTGCATCGGAATATACCTTGGAAGTTTCCTCGCCAGGTATCGATCGGCCATTGTTCACTGCGCAGCAGTTTTCAAAATGGATTGGCGAACAAGCGAAAGTTAGCTTAAGCTTGCCGCAAGACGGCCGCCGCCGGATACAAGGCGTTATTCAATCGGTGCATGCCGATTCAGTACACTTGCTGGTTGATGGCAAAGAATTTATCGTAGCGATTAACAATATGGATAAAGCCAGGTTAGTGCCGGATTTAGAGGCATTGGGCTTGGTTGCAACACCTAAAGGCGGGCGCAAGAAAACGGCGCCTAACAAGCAATAATTTCGGCACAGCCGACGAATACGGAGTGGATCGTGAGTAAAGAATTATTATTGGTCATGGAAGCGGTAGCGAATGAAAAAGGCGTCGAGCGCCATGTCATTGTGCAAGCAATGGAGTCGGCTTTAGCATCGGCAGCTAAAAAGCGTTACCACGACGAAGACGTGAGCATTCGTGTTGCTATCAATCCAAAAGATGGTAGCTACTTAACCTACCGCCGCTGGGAAGTGGTGGCCGATGATGTGGTTATGGAATCGCCCGATCGTATGCTGCGCTTGATGGATGCCATTGACGAGCAAGAAGGCATTGAAGTGGGCGAGTTTATTGAACATCAAGTCGATAACCCAGAGTTCGGCCGCATTGCCGCGCAAGCCGCCAAGCAAGTGATTGTGCAGCGTGTGCGTGAAGCGGAGCGTGCCTTGGTGCTTGAGCAATGGCAAGATCGTGTCGGCGAATTGGTTAATGGCGTGGTGAAACGCGCAGAGCGCGGCAACGTATTCGTTGATTTAGGCGGCAATGCTGAAGCGATTATTCCAAAAGATAAATCGATTCCGCGCGATGTTTTGCGCCCAGGCGATCGTGTCCGCGGCTTCTTGGCTGAAACACGTGCTGAAACACGCGGCCCGCAATTAATTATTTCCCGTATCGCACCAGAATTCATGATTGAGTTGTTTAAGCTGGAAGTGCCGGAAGTTGGCCAAGGCTTAGTTGAAATTAAAGGTGCTGCCCGCGATCCAGGCGATCGCGCAAAAATTGCCGTGCTCGCGCACGATCACCGCACCGATCCAATCGGCGCATGTATTGGTATGCGTGGTTCACGCGTGCAGGCCGTTTCCAATGAATTAAATGGCGAGCGTGTAGATATCGTGTTGTGGTCGGATAATCCGGCGCAGTTCGTGATCAATGCCATGGCGCCTGCTGAAGTGCAATCGATCATCGTGGATGAAGAAAAGCATTCGATGGATATTGCCGTTGCCGAAGACAAACTGGCACAAGCGATTGGTAAAGGCGGCCAGAATGTACGCCTTGCAAGCCGCTTAACCGGCTGGCAGCTTAACGTAATGACACAAGATCAAGTGGCGGCTAAAAGCGATGCCGAACAAGCAGCCGCACGCGCGGTGTTTGTTCAGAAGCTTGAAGTGGACGAAGAAATCGCCGGTATTTTGGTATCGGAAGGCTTTAACACGGTGGAAGAAATTGCCTATGTGCCGGCCGCTGAATTGCTGGCTATTGAAGGCTTTGATGAAGACATTGTTGAGGAATTACGCGCCCGCGCCCGTGATGCCTTGTTAAATGAAGCTTTGGCGGCTGAAGAAGTGATTGAAGAACACAAGCCAACGCAAGATTTGTTGGATTTGCCTGGCATGGATGAAAGCATTGCCTACGCCTTGGCTGCTCGCGGTATTTCTACCCAAGATGAATTGGCTGAATTAGCGGCTGATGAAATTTCCGATATCGACGATATGGGTATTGAGCTGGCATCCGCATTGATTTTAGCGGCGCGCGCCACTGAAATTGCCCGTTTAGAACAATCGAATTGAGTTTTGCAAGAACACCCGTTGCACTGTTTGCAGCATAAAAATTAAGGATCGACATCTCCATGTCAGAAGTTACCGTAGGATCGTTGGCAAAAATTGTTGGATTACCCGTTGATAAGCTGCTCAAGCAGCTTGCCGATGCCGGTATGGAATTTTCCGGCCCCGATCAGGCAGTTAGCAGCACTGAGAAAATTAAACTTCTCGGCTTTCTTCGCCGTGCCCATGGCAAAGTAGAGAAGCCAGCTGAAACCGCCGCCGCACCGAAGAAAATTACCATTAATCGCCGCACCACCGAAGAACTCACCGTTTCTGGTTCTGGCAAATCGAAAACAACCGTCGCTGTTGAAGTGCGCCAAAAGCGCACCTATGTAAAACGCGACGATGTGAGCACGCCGCAATCTAGCGAGCGCGATGAGTTGTTACGTAAAATCGAAGAATCAAAAACACGCAACGCCGATGAACAAGCGCGTTTGAGCGAGCAAGACCGCACACGTCGCGAACAACTTGACGCAGAAAAAAATGCCCTTGCAGCCATTGAAGCGGCAAAACTGGCTGAACAACAAGTGCGCACAGCGGTTGCTGATCCGGATGTTAAAAAAGTGGCGCCTGTTGCAGCAGATGCTGCGGGTCATGAGTCTCGTCGTGAGCGCGATGAAAAGCACGGACATAAGCCACACAAAACTGAAGCGATTCGTCATGCGCCCGCGAAAGTGGTTAATAAAGAAAAAGCACCCGTTAAAGCGGCTAAAAACCGTGTTCGTGGTTCTCATGCCATGGTCGATAACGAAATCGATGATGAATCCGGTTTGCATTTAGGCGCTGGACAGCTGCACTTAACAGCCGCTGAGCGTGAGCGCCGTGTTTCTGCCGGCAAGCGAAAACCGAAGCAAAAAATTCAAGAAGCATCGCGCACAGCAACCGGTCAGCATGGCTTTTCAAGGCCAACCGCACCGATGTCGCGCGAGGTTGCCATTGGTGAATCCATTATTGTCTCTGAACTCGCTAATAAGTTGGCGATGAAAGGCGCGGAAGTGGTTCGGGCCTTATTCAAAATGGGCATGATGGTTACCATCAATGAAGTGATTGATCACGACACCGCTGCCTTAGTGGTTGAAGAGCTCGGCCACACAGTGGTTGCCGGCAATGCCAATGACGCAGAATTAGCCTTGGTAGCCCATGTGGATGAAGATCAAGGCGACAAAACCTTGCGTCCACCCGTGGTTACCATCATGGGCCATGTCGATCACGGTAAAACATCTTTGCTCGATTATATTCGTCGCAGCAAAGTGGCCACCGGCGAAGCTGGCGGCATTACTCAGCATATTGGCGCATACCACGTGGAAACACCGCGTGGCGTAATTAGCTTTTTAGACACACCAGGCCATGCTGCATTTACTTCAATGCGTGCTCGCGGTGCAAAGCTTACCGATATTGTGGTTTTAGTTGTTGCTGCTGATGATGGCGTGATGCCGCAAACCATTGAAGCCGTGACGCATGCGCGCTCGGCCAATGTGCCGTTAATTATTGCAGTGAATAAAATGGATAAGCCGGAAGCGAATCCCGATAACGTCAAGCAAGGCTTGGTGAAATTAGAAGTGGTTCCGGAAGAATGGGGCGGCGATGTGCAGTTTGTGCCTGTGTCGGCAAAAACCGGCGAAGGCGTTGACAACCTGCTCGAGTCGATTTTGTTGCAAGCCGAATTGATGGAACTTAAAGCCACGGTTAATGCGCGTGCTACTGGCGTTGTGATTGAATCAACCTTGGATAAAGGCCGCGGCCCTGTGGCCACAGTATTGGTTCAAGAAGGCACGCTGAAGAAAGGCGATTACTTAGTGGTTGGTGTGCAGTATGGCCGTGTTCGCGCATTGTTTGACGAAAATGGCAAGCAAACGGAAAGTGCTGGCCCATCAATTCCGGTGCAGTTGCTTGGCTTATCGGGCGTGCCTGATGCCGGCGATGATTTCGTTGTAGTTGCCGATGAACGCTTGGCCAAAGAAGTGGCGCAGCAACGTGAAGCCAAACGCCGTGAATCGCGCTTAGTGAAACAGCCTGGTTCGCGCATGGAAGATGTGATGGCGCAAATGGGCGCTGGCAATGATCAGCAAGTGCTCAACTTAGTGATTAAAGCCGACGTACAAGGCTCTGTTGAAGCATTGCGCGATTCCTTGGTCAATCTGTCGAATGAGTCAATCCGCATCAATGTGGTGTCTTCAGGCGTAGGCGGCATTACTGAATCAGACGCTACCTTAGCGGCTGCATCAAAAGCGGTGGTGATTGGTTTCAACGTGCGAGCCGATGCAACGGCGCGTCGCATTATTGAGAACAACGGCATCGACTTGCGCTATTTCTCGATTATTTACGATGTGATTGATCAAGTTAAGCAAGTGGCTTCTGGTCTTCTGGGTGTTGAAATCCGCGAAGAAATCATCGGTATTGCTGAAGTGCGTGATGTGTTCCGCAGCTCGAAATTTGGTGCAGTGGCCGGTTCTTTGGTGGTTGAAGGTTCGGTTAAACGCAACAAGCCAATCCGCGTATTACGCAACAGCGTGGTGGTTTTCGAAGGTGAACTGGAAAGCTTGCGCCGCTTCAAAGATTTGGTGGAGGAAGTGCGCAGTGGTACCGAATGCGGTATTGCCGTGAAAGCCTACAACGACGTCAAACCGGGTGATCAGATTGAATGCTTTGAGCGCATTGAAGTGGCGCGTTCACTCTGATGGCAAAAAAATCTTTCCATCGCACCGACCGCGTTTCTGCCCAGCTTCGTCGTGAACTGGGCATCATTGTGCATGCTACTGTGCGTGAACATGGCTTGCCATCCGTTAGTGTTTCCGATGTTGAAGTGACTCGCGATATGGCACACGCCAAAGTATTTGTTACCGCGTTATTGCCCGACTCTTCAAAACAAGCTGTGAAAGCACTTAAAGAATTAGCGCCTGAGATGCGCTTTAAGCTGGCGCATGCGGTGAAGATGCGGCACGTGCCTGAATTGCATTTTCATTACGATGATTCAGTTGATAAGGGCGAGCGCATAGAAGAGCTGCTGCGAAATGCACCGAAGCCTGAATCCGATTAATCGCCTACGGGCGATTTTTTATCCATGAAGAAAACCCAATTCATATTTCCACGCCGTGTGGTTGACGGTATTATTTTGTTGGATAAGCCGCAAGGCTTAAGTTCCAACCAAGCACTGCAGAAAGTGCGCAATTTATTCAAAGCGGAAAAAGCCGGACACACCGGTGCGCTTGATCCACTCGCCACTGGTGTGTTGCCTATTTGTTTGGGCGAAGCCACGAAAGTGGCGGGGCTGCTGCTCGGCAACGATAAAGCCTATGACGCGGTGGCAACGCTTGGCCAAACCACCGACACCGACGATTCAGTAGGGCAAGTGCTAGTCACTCGTTTGGTGGGTGAATATTCAGAGCAGCGAATTCTCGATGTGTTGCAGGCACTCATTGGCGATATTCAGCAAGTGCCGCCAATTTATTCGGCGCTGAAGCAGGGCGGCGAACCGATGTATCTGAAAGCGCGGCGCGGCGAACAGCTTGATTTGCCCGCGCGTGCGGTACGTGTTGATTCCATACAATGGCTATCACGCACCGAAACGCAGCTGCGGCTACGCATTCAATGCGGCACAGGCACCTATATTCGTAGCCTAGTGCGCGATATTGGCGAGCAGCTCGGCTGTGGCGCGCATGTGTCGGAATTACGCCGCACATGGGTTGAGCCGTTCCAGCACGCCACATTGTGGAGCTTGGATGCATTGAACGAGCTGGCGCTGCAGGGGTTAGAGGCATTGGATGCGCAGCTGATGCCGGTTGAACAGGGCTTGGCTTCATTGCCAAAAGTGGTGCTAAGCGCTGAGCTGGCACGTAAGCTTGGTATGGGCCAGAAAGTCAGCGTGCCGGTGCTGAATGCTGCATGCGATTTGGTTCAGTTATGTGATGAGTCGCAACGCAGTTTAGGCCTAGCCAGCCTTGATGCATTAGGCGGCTTACGCGTACAGCGCCTGTTTCGTTGGGCGGCTGTTTGTTGAGTTTAAAACCCCCAATAAAAGAATGAATCGAGTATAATACTGGGGCTTCACGTCTGAATGTTTTTAACGCGTGGCACTCCCCTAACCGGCGGATCATGTGGTTGCACAGTTGCTGCTTCTGCAGATTTCGCATCATCAAAGAGAATTTACATGTCTATAGATACCAGCGTAGTAATCGGTGAACATGCGCGTAGCGCGAATGACACCGGCTCCCCAGAAGTTCAAGTGGCTTTGTTAACTGCACGTATTGAACATTTGTCCGAACACTTTAAAACCCACAAGAAAGATCACCATTCCCGTCGTGGTTTGTTAACGATGGTGAATCAGCGTCGTAGCTTGTTGGCTTATTTGAAAAAGAAAGATGGCGTGCGTTACCAAGCCTTGATTCAACGCTTAGGTTTGCGTCGTTAATTACCCCACGCGGCGCTTTATGCGCCGCGTTACTTTTTGTAGTACATCAAAGCAAAGCATGTGGCTTTGCTAGCGGATCATGAGAGGATAGAACAGTGGCAAAAATTACTAAAACCTTCCAATACGGAAAACACCAAGTTAGCATCGAAACCGGCGAAATCGCCCGTCAAGCCAGCGGCTCAGTTATGGTTAGCATTGACGGCACCGTGGTATTGGTGACTGCAGTTGCCAACAAAACAGCGCGCGAGGGTTTAGACTTCTTCCCGCTAACCGTCGATTACCAAGAAAAATTCTATGCCGGTGGCCGTATCCCGGGCGGTTTCTTCAAACGTGAAGGCCGTCAGACCGAAAAAGAAACCCTTATTTCCCGTTTGATCGATCGCCCTATCCGTCCGTTATTCCCAGAAGGTTTTCATAACGAAGTGCAAATCATCGCGAATGTGATGTCGCTTAATCCAGAAGTAGACGGCGATATTCCTGCATTGATTGGCGCTTCTGCTGCCTTGGCCTTGTCTGGCGCACCATTTAATGGCCCAATCGGTGCTGCTAAAGTCGGTTTTGCCAATGGCCAATATATTCTGAACCCAAGTGCTACCGAATTAACAACGTCACAGTTGGAATTGGTTGTTGCCGGTACTAAAAATGCAGTGCTCATGGTTGAATCAGAAGCCGATTTATTGTCGGAACAACAAATGCTCGGTGCCGTCATGTTTGGTCATCAGCAATTGCAAGTGGTTATTAACGCCATCAACGAATTAGTTGCTGAAGCGGGTGTGGTGAAATGGCAATGGAGCGCGGCCGCGAAAAACGAGGCGATGATTTCTGCTTTGAGCGCGGCTACAGGCAATCGTTTGGTTGATGCATTTGCCATTCGCGAAAAGCTTGAACGCCGTGATGCGATTTCAAAAGTGAAAAAAGACGTGCTGGAAAGCTTGAAAGATCAAGCAGAAGCAAATGCTTGGGCCACTGGCGATTTAGCGAAAGAATTTGGCGAATTGGAATATACCACCATGCGTGGCAATGTGCTTAGCACCAAAGTCCGCATCGATGGCCGTGATTTAACCACCGTCCGCCCAATCAGCGTACGTACTAGCGTATTGCCACGTACCCACGGTTCGGCATTGTTCACCCGCGGCGAAACACAAGCCTTGGTTGTTGCCACATTGGGCACCACCCGTGATGGCCAAATCATTGATGCAGTATCGGGTGAGTACAAAGAAAACTTCATGTTCCATTACAACTTCCCTCCGTATTCGGTGGGTGAAGCCGGCCGCATGATGGGCCCTAAGCGTCGCGAAATTGGCCATGGTCGTTTAGCTAAACGCGGTGTGCAAGCGGTTATGCCAACCATTGAAGAATTCCCGTACACCATTCGTTGCGTGTCTGAAATTACTGAATCGAACGGTTCTTCATCAATGGCATCGGTTTGCGGTTCATCGCTTGCGATGATGGATGCCGGTATTCCTTTGAAAGCGCCAGTAGCCGGTATTGCTATGGGTTTGGTCAAAGAAGGCAATGACTTCGTTGTGCTTTCAGACATCCTCGGTGACGAAGATCATTTGGGCGACATGGATTTTAAAGTAGCGGGTTCTGAAGCCGGTATTTCTGCGTTGCAGATGGATATCAAAATCGAAGGCATTACCGAAGAAATCATGAAGATTGCTTTGGATCAAGCCAAGCACGGTCGTTTGTTCATTCTTGGTGAAATGGCGAAAGTGTTGTCTTCAGCGCGAGGCG
>JAYTVJ010000063.1:0-24476 GCA_043744535.1 Arenimonas sp. | reverse complement strand
TGGCAGTATGTGTTTTTTATCGACGTTAGTGGCCATGTGGAAGACGATAAGGTCAGTAAAGCCATGGCGGAGCTCGGTGAATATTCCTCCGATGTGGTGGTGCTGGGCTCTTATCCGGTCGCTTTAACGTAACGATGTTGGATAGGATTGATTTCAAAGCGCTCGCCAATCCGGCTATTCGCCGCTTGGTGGCCTATGACCCCGGCCACGACATTCCCAGCTTGCGGCAAGCATTTGCCGATAAAAACGGCTTGCTGGAATTGGGCTCAAACGAAAATTGTTATGGCCCAAGCTCGCGCATTCAAGCGGGTTTGGATAATGCCTTAGCAGAAATACTCCGCTACCCCGATCCAAGCGGCAAAGCACTCAAACAGGCCATTGCTGAAAAATTCAATGTGTCGCCGCAATGCATTGCGCTTGGCAATGGCTCGCACGAGTTATTGATGCAGTTTGCGCAAGTGTTTGCCAGCCCTGAGGATGAAGTGCTAGTTAGTCGTTATTGTTTTGCGGTATATCCGATTGCGGCTAGCGCAGTTGGCGCCACATTGAAAGTGGCTGAAGCATTTGGTTTGCAACACGATATGCCGCTTGGCCATGATTTAAACGCGCTGATTGCCGGCATTACCGCCAAAACGAAGCTCATCTTTTTTGCCAATCCAAATAACCCAACGGGCACGTGGTTTTCCTTCGCGCCGTTATCTGAATTTCTTGCGGCTGTGCCCGTCAATGTCTTGGTGGTGGTGGATGAAGCCTATATTGAATACGCCACAAATCCAGAAATCCAAAGCGCATTGGCCTTAATCAACACGTATCCGAATCTGATTGTAACGCGCACCTTTTCTAAAGCCTATGGATTGGCGGGTTTGCGGGTAGGCTTTGCCATTGCCGATGCTAGCATTGTGCAATTGCTTGAACCCATTCGCGAGTCGTTTAATGTGAATCACATTGCCTTGCACGCCGCGCGTTTGGCGTTGTCTGATGAAACACACATAGCCAACGTGCGTGCCAATAATGCCATTGAACGCGATTGGCTAGCTGGCCAATTAGCGGTCATGGATTTGCAGGCCTTGCCTTCGCAAACCAATTTTCTTTTAGTGCCATTCGGTGAGAAAACGCCGCAGATTGAAAAAGCGTTATTCGAACGCGGTGTGATGGTTAGGCCGATGGCCGGCTATGGTTTAGGCCATTTCTTGCGTATCACACTTTCAACACGCGCCGATAATCAGCGCTTCATCACCACACTGCAAGAGGTGTTGGCATGTCTGTAAATTGGCTCGCTAGCCGCTCATCGGGCTTATCGGGCATTGCATCGGTTCCTGGCGATAAATCCATCTCGCATCGCGCCATTATGCTGTCGGCGTTGGCTGAAGGCACTTCGCGTATTGAGGGCTTTCTTGAAGGCGAAGATACCCGTGCCACAGCGCGGATTTTTGCACAGCTTGGTGTTCGGATTGAAGCGCCAAACCCTTCCACACGCATTGTGCATGGCGTGGGTTTGCATGGCTTGCAAGCAAGCCATGAGCCACTGGATTGTGGCAATGCCGGCACCGGAATGCG
Source organism: Arenimonas sp. (assembly GCA_043744535.1). GTDB lineage: Bacteria > Pseudomonadota > Gammaproteobacteria > Xanthomonadales > Xanthomonadaceae > Arenimonas. Next base: position 22,919 of record JAYTVJ010000063.1, on the reverse strand, counting down.
GCTGCTTATGGGTTTGTTATGCGCGCAAGCATTCGATAGCATGCTAATTGGTGACGCCTCGTTGTCCAAGCGGCCAATGGCGCGAGTGATTAAGTTATTAGAAAAAATGGGTGCGAAAATTTCTGCCCGCGAGGATAATTTCGCGCCTTTGCATATTTATGGCGGGCAAGCCCTGCATGGCGTAGTGCTTGATACGCAAGTGGCCAGCGCGCAAGTTAAATCGGCGCTTATTTTTGCCGCCTTGTATGCCAAAGGTGAATCCTTGATTACCGAAACACGCCCAACGCGCGATTACACCGAATCGATGTTGCAATCACTTGGCTGGCCGATTGAATTCTCAGCCGGCACAGCATGTGTGCAATCGGGTGGCAAACTAACTGCCAGTCTGATTAATATTCCCGGCGATATTTCCTCGGCAGCATTTTTAATCGCGGCGGCCTTATTGATTCCGAACTCTGATATTACCCTGCAAAACATTGGCGTAAATCCGCGTCGAACAGGTATTCTCAGCGCGTTTACTTTAATGGGTGGGCGCCTTGAACTGCTCAACCAGCGGGTGCAAAGTGGCGAGCCGGTGGCGGATATTCGCGTGCAAAGCTCTAATCTGCACGGCATTGATTTGCCTGAATACTTAGTTGCCGACATGATTGACGAATGCCCGATTTTCTTTGTAGCCGCGGCCTTGGCAAACGGCACAACCCGCGCAACAGGATTGGCAGAGCTGCGGGTGAAAGAATCCGATCGGCTCGCCAGTATGGTGAAAGGCTTGCAGGCGATGGGTGCAGAACTTGTTGAATCGCCGGATTCACTTGAAATTGTTGGCGGTGTGCTGCATTCTGCTCGCATTGAAAGCTTTGAAGACCATCGCATTGCCATGAGCTTTGCCGTGGCCGCGCAATGCATTGATGGCGTGACAGAGATTCGAGACTGCGCTAATGTGGCCACATCGTTCCCAGGATTTGTGGAATTAGCGCAAACTCTGGGCTTAAACCTTAAATAATTGCTTAATGCGAAACACACTTGGAGCCCGGATGAGTGCGGAAATTGTTCCTGTTGTCACCATTGATGGCCCCGCAGGGGCGGGCAAGGGCACCATTAGCCGCCTTGTTGCGCAAGCGTTGGGCTGGGGGTATTTGGATTCAGGCGCCTTATATCGTGCGGTAGGAATTGCGGCTTCTTGGGAAGGCATTGGGCTGGATGAGCCTGAGCAATTAGCCGCTTGCGCATCTCGAACCAACATTCAATTTGTTACGCAAGACCATGATGAACCTAAGATATTTGTTAATGGAAAAGAAGCCACAGACGAAATTCGGTCGGAATTAGCTGGCTCAATGGCGTCTGCTTTAGCCGCTCAGCCCTTGGTGCGCCAGGCCTTGATTGCGCTTCAACGCAGCTTTCAATCGCCCCCAGGTCTTGTGGCCGACGGCAGAGATATGGGCACGGTTATTTTTCCCGAGGCGGCCTATAAATTCTTTTTAACCGCCAGCCCCATGGAACGTGCACAAAGACGCTATAAGCAGTTGATAGGAAAAGGAGTTTCTGTTAAACTCGACAGCCTATTACACGAAATAGTTGCACGTGATGCACGTGATGCGAATCGTGCGGTGGCGCCTTTGAAGCCTGCTGATGATGCTGTCATCATCGATTCCACTTCAATGCCTATCGCACAGGTGATTGAATACGTACTTGGTGTTCTGCCATCGCATTATCGCCGTTAAGTGCGCTGTGTTTTTTGTTATAGGAAAAGGCCCCAGCCTAATTGCTGGGTACATTACGTGCATTACGCACATAACAGGTGGGTTATTCCAGTAATAACCTGTTTATCAACTTGAGAGTTAATCATGACTGAATCATTTGCAGAACTGTTTGAGCAAAGCCAAACATCACTAAACAATTTAAAGTCCGGCGCAATCGTTACCGGTACTGTTGAAGAAATCCGTGCTGACGTAGTAGTTGTCAACGTAGGCCTTAAGTCGGAAGGCGTTATTGATATCAATCAATTCCGCAACGAGCAAGGCGAACTCGAAGTTAAGGTTGGCGATATTGTTAAAGTCGCGCTGGAATCGATTGAAAATGGCTTTGGTGAAACGGTTCTTTCCCGCGATAAAGCGAAAAAAGCGCTTGTTTGGGACGAATTAGAAACCTTGATGGACGCTGGCGAAATCGTCACCGGTCGCATCAGCGGTAAAGTAAAAGGCGGTTTCACGGTAGATATCCGCGAAGTACGCGCGTTCTTGCCAGGTTCCTTAGTCGACGTGCGCCCTGTGCGCGATCCTGGCTATTTGGAAGGCAAAGAACTCGAATTTAAAATTATCAAACTTGATCGCAAACGCAACAACGTGGTGGTTTCCCGCCGTGCTGTGGTGGAAAGCGAAAACACCGTTGAACGCGAGCAAATGCTTGAGCGCTTGCAAGAAGGCACCATCATTACCGGTGTGGTTAAAAACTTGACCGACTACGGCGCATTCGTTGATTTGGGCGGCGTTGATGGCTTGTTGCACATCACCGATATGGCTTGGAAACGCGTTCGTCATCCGTCTGAAGTGGTTAATGTGGGCGATGAACTGCAAGTTCGCGTCTTGAAATATGACCGCGAACGTAACCGTGTATCGCTTGGCTTGAAACAATTAGGCGAAGATCCATGGGAAAACATTGCACGTCGTTACCCAGCCAACACCCGCGCATTTGGTAAAGTGTCAAACGTCACCGATTACGGCGCATTCGTTGAAATCGAACCCGGTGTTGAAGGCTTAGTGCACGTGTCTGAAATGGATTGGACCAACAAAAACGTTAACCCAAGCAAAGTTGTGCAGTTAGGCGACGATGTGGAAGTGATGGTATTGGATGTTGATGCAGAGCGTCGCCGTATTTCGTTGGGCATCAAACAATGCGTATCGAATCCATGGGAAGCCTTTGCAGTTATCTTCAAGAAAGGCGACAAAGTCTCCGGTCAAATCAAATCAATCACCGATTTCGGTGTGTTTATTGGTTTGGATGGCGGCATCGACGGTTTAATTCACTTGTCGGACATTTCTTGGACAGCCACCGGTGAAGAAGCGGTTCGCAACTTGAAGAAAGGCGACAATCTTGAAGCCGTGGTATTAGCCGTTGATCCTGAGCGTGAGCGTATTTCTTTAGGCGTGAAGCAATTAGAACAAGACCCAATGGGCCAGTTCTCTGCCAACACCCAAAAAGGCGCCATTGTTAAGGGCACCGTGAAAGAAGTGGATGCTAAAGGCGCTGTGATTGAACTTGATGGCGGCGTTGAAGGCTATATTAAAGCCAACGACATTGCTAAAGAGCGCATTGAAGATGCCACGCAACATCTGAAAGTCGGCGATGTGATTGAAGCCAAATTTATTGGTAACGATCGTAAAGGCCGTGTCATGCAGTTATCGATTCGTGCCAAAGACGAAGCCGAATTGCAAGAAACACTGACTGAGATGAGCAAGTCTGACGCTTCAAGCGGCACCACCAAGCTTGGCGCATTATTGCGTGAGCAGATGGGTAAAGGCGAGTAATCGTATTAGTATTCGGCCCAGCAACAGCTGGGTCGAATCTTTCATAGGTGAGTAAATAATGACTAAATCCGAACTGATTGAATTTCTATCCAAGCAACAACCGCATTTGAAAGCGGATGATGTTGATTTGGCCGTGAAGACCATTCTTGAAATGATGAGTACTTCGCTGGCGGATGGCAAACGCATTGAAATACGCGGGTTTGGCAGTTTTTCATTGCATTATCGTCCTGCGCGTTTAGGCCGTAATCCGAAAACCGGCGAAGCGGTTGAGCTCAGCGGCAAACATGTGCCGCACTTTAAGCCAGGCAAAGAATTACGCGATCGCGTCAATACCGTAACAGAAATACAACCTGACAGTTAATTTTGCCAGTCATTTCGGTTAAGCTTGTCTTATCGAGATGGAGACTGTTATGCGTGCTCTAAAAGCTATTATTGCCTTATTGTTTGTGTTGGCGGGTCTGGTTGTTGGCGCGCTCAATCAACAATTGGTTGATATCGACCTTATTTTTATTCATTATCAAGCCCACTTTGGTTTAGCGCTGATTATCAGCGTGTTAATCGGTGCCTTAATTGGCGGTGCTTTGGTGAGTGCAAGCCTGTTGTTCAAACAGCGCGCCAATCCCATGCTGAAAAAAACGCTGCCGCCATCGGCTGCTATCGAGCCTAAATTATGATGACCCATGCGGCATGGTTGCTGTTCATCCCTGCGGCCTTAGCCACGGGTGTTTTGATGGGGCGGCGTGGCGGCGAAATTAAAGGCGGTGCAAAAATTTCGCGCTTATCGAACACCTATTTTCGCGGCTTGAATTATTTATTAAACGAGCAGCAAGATAAAGCGCTTGAGATTTTCCTGCAAATTGCCGAGGTTGACAAAGAAACCGTTGAAACCCAATTTGCTTTAGGGCATTTATTCCGGCGCCGTGGTGAAGTTGATCGGGCGATTCGCTTGCACCAAAATTTAGTGGCGCGCACTGGCTTGAGCGAAGAGCAAAAAACTCGTGCCGCATTGGAGCTTGGCGAAGATTATATGCGCGCCGGCTTATTAGACCGCGCTGAAACTTTATTCAACGATTTAGTGCAAATGGGCGTGCATGCCCCCAAAGCGCTGCAACAGTTAATTTCGATTTACCAGTCGGAACGCGATTGGAACCAGGCCATTGTGCATGCCGTTAAATACGAGCAAATATCTGGCGAAGCGATGGGCGAAAGTATTGCCCATTATTATTGCGAATTAGCCGATAAATCCATTCATGAGTCAAACTTAAAGCAGGCGCGCGACCAAATCGCTTTAGCGTATTCGTCCGACAGCCAATGCGTGCGAGCAGGGATGATTGAAGGCCGTTTGGATTTGCTAGAAAACAACGATGCCGCTGCGATTCGCGCGTTTGAACGCGTGGCGCGGCACGATGTCGATTATTTGCCGGAAGTGTTGCCACAACTGATGGAATGCTACGAACGCCGCAATGAATTGATGCGCGCGCGTGGCTTTTTGCAGGAAGTGATTGAGCAATACGCGGGCGTGACGCCTTTATTGGCATTAGTGGATTTAATTGAACGTGATGATGGCATTGCTGCAGCGCAAGATTTTCTGGCTAAGCAATTGTTGCAGCGCCCCTCGGTGCGCGGTGAAGCGGCCTTGCTTGATAAAGCCTTAGCCAATCCGGTTGGCGACCCACACGAAACCATTCGTGCGCTAAAACTGATCACCGATCAATTACTGGTGCGCTCGGCGAATTACCGTTGCACCAATTGCGGCTTCGGCGCACGCTCACACCATTGGCAATGCCCAAGCTGTAAGCACTGGGGCAGTGTTAAGCCCTTATTGAATTTATTAGGTTCATAAACAAGGACGCGCATGAGCTTTAAAGTAACCAAAGCAGTATTTCCGGTCGCCGGCTTAGGCACGCGTTTTTTGCCCGCCACCAAAACGGTGCCCAAAGAAATGTTGCCGGTGGTCGATAAACCACTTATTCAATACGCCGTGGATGAAGCCATTGAAGCAGGCATCGACACATTGATATTTGTGACCAACCGTTACAAACACGCGGTTGCCGATTATTTCGATAAAGCCTATGAGCTTGAACAAAAATTAGAAAAAGCCGGCAAGTCAGAATTGCTGGCCATTATCCGTGATGTATTACCGCGCCATGTGCGTTGTGTGTTTGTCACTCAAGCCGAAGCTTTGGGCTTAGGCCATGCGGTGCTATGCGCCAAGCCGGTGGTGGGCAATGAGCCGTTCGCGGTGTTACTGCCGGATGATTTAATCTGGAGCACAGGCCGCGGCGCGTTGGGTCAGATGATTGATTTGGCCGAGCAAGAAAAAGCCAGCGTGATTTCGGTGCAAGAAGTGCCGCCTGAGCAAACATCGAGCTATGGCATTGTGGCCGCGCCGAATTTCACCGGCCGTTTTGGGGTGATTGAACAAATCGTTGAGAAACCCAAACCAGAAGTGGCGCCGAGCAATTTAGCCGTGGTTGGGCGTTATGTTTTAAGCGGCGATATTTTTCCCATTCTGGAAAAAACCCGCACAGGTGCTGGCGGCGAAATTCAACTGACCGATGCCATTGCACAGCTGTTGAAGCAAGATAAAGTCTTAGCCTATCAATTTGAAGGCCGCCGATTCGATTGCGGCACACGCATTGGCTTGATTGAAGCAACTATTCAGTTTGCTTTAGATCACGACGATTTAGCCGATGAAGCCCGAGCGTTTATGCAAGAGGCATTGGCAAGAAAATAATTTATGAGGACTGAGGGCGTTATTTAAACGCTAATGACCTCCGTCACCTATATTCTATATTGTCGTTTTCTTCGCGCCACTTTTTGTTTTATTCTTCAATTTGTTTGGTTGCCTAATTCGGTTTTTACCAGCCACTCGGCAAAGACGAAGGAATTTTGGACATTCAAAATGATTTGGCGCTTTGCAGGCTGCTGCGTGCAGGATTCCTTCGCGCATAGAGGTTAGCTCTTTAATTTTTTTGTTCAGCTCATCTGCTTTGGCTACAAGCAATGCTCTATTAATATTGGCCCCTTCAAACGTAAACATTTCACTAATCTCATCCAGTGAGAAGCCCGCATTACTGCCCAAAGAGATTAAAGCCAAGCGCTCTATAACATTGGCTTTGAATTGGCGTCGCAAGCCATTACGACCGCTTGACTGGATTAGTCCTTTTTCTTCATAAAAACGTAAGGTTGAGGCCGGTAATCCAGACGCCTTTGCAACTTCAGCTATATCCATTATTCCACCTGACAAATTACTGCTTGACTTAAAGTTGACTTGAGCTTTTATCATAACTCAGAACGCAACTTTTAAGAGGATGGATGTATATTCCGGGCATTGAATGGATATTGTTGTATGTGGCGTTGGGCACCTTTGCTGGATTTATGGCTGGGTTACTAGGCCTTGGCGGCGGAGGAATACTGGTTCCTTTGCTGGCATCGATTTTTATTTACCAGGGCATGGCTGTTGATAACGTGGTTCATTTGGCATTAGGAACCTCATTGACATGCATGATCATATCGTCAATCGCCAGCATGCGCGCACATGCGGCACGCGGTTCTGTTGAGTGGCGAATTGTTCGCGGCATGGCGCCCGGCATAATTTTAGGAGCTTTTCTAGCTAGCCAAATTGTCGCCAACATTAACGCAACCTACATTGCCATTTTCTTCGCGTTGTTCATGTTGCTGGTAGCGGGGCAGATGTTTATTAATTGGCAGCCGAAACCCAGTGAAAAACCAATAAGCCTTCGCGGACTAATTTTTACCGGTGTTGGAATCGGATCGGTATCGGCGCTTGCAGCAGTGGGCGGCGGTTTTCTCACCGTTGCATACCTTGGCTACAAAAGTGTAGGTATAAAAAAAGCTATCGGCACTTCGGCCGCTATTGGATTACCAATTGCTATCGCGGGTGCAACCGGTTACATGATTAGCGGTTGGTCAAAAACATTGAGCAATCCCTATACATTTGGTTACATCTACCTGCCAGCATTTATAGCAATTTCAATTGCTAGTTATATTGCGGCTCCCTATGGTGTTCGCTACTCGCATAGTTTGCCTGAAGCCTATTTGAAAAAGATATTTGCCGTTATCTCGCTGGCCTTGAGTATCAAAATGCTGATTTCGTTTGTTCACTTTTAATTTATGGGGGCGGAGGGTGTTATTCAAACGCTAATGACCTTCGTTCACTTTGATTGGGTCCCCTTTGATTGTCGCTTCCTTTATACGATCCATTTCTTTTTCAATCATCTGTTCAAGTTCGGGGAGATGATCTTGCACACTCCTGCCGCCGAGTTCTGAGCTTTTGCTGATAAGAGCTGGGAGTCGTTCTATGTATTTTTGGCCAGCTGGGGTTGAGTAGAACTTTCTTATTTCAACTAGCTCGGATGAAGTGAATTCCGTTGAGTACATTGCGATCAAATCAGGTCTGAGCGCTTCGTAGCTCATGTATTTACCAAGAAATTCGAGCATCACTTCTTTATATGGAACAATATTTGGGTTTTGCTTTAGCTGTGCATCAAGCATTACATCAATTGCTTTATCAAGACTCGGCTGCATTTTTAATGAATCCAGCATTTTTCCTGCCTCAACTTGCGCAGCCTCATCCGCTGAAGCACTGTTGCTGAAAATTGCTGCGCAGATCAACATTGCTAACCATAAGTGTTTCATAGTACTGCGAACTCCTTAATGTGAAGGCTTAACGATTGAATTAAGCGGCAGCCGGCCGCGACAACATCAGTTTACTCAAATTTCGGGGCGGCTGGATGATTATTCAAACGCTAATTTACTCTGGCCCCTTTGTTGCCGATGACCTCCGTCCCGTTTATTTCCGTCCCGTTTATTTTAGGATGATTATTCAAACGTAAATTTACTCTGGCTCCTTTGATTCGTTCGGCGGGACAACCGGCGCTTTGAACGTGCCTGGATGCAACTCGGTATAGCCGATGATTTTCCAATCGTAATACCGCACCTTCTCTTTCTTTTCTTCTTCTGTAGTCTGATAAGTACCCACTTGCAATGGCCCTATGCCATCCTTGAGCAGCACTTGGGTCTTCGCCTCGCCGTCGTTTTCATGCTCTTCCTTGAAAGACAGGAATACAAGATAGCTGCCCGTTACTAGCCGTGGATCTTTGGTGACGAGAGTGCCCCGACCGGTGTAGCTAGCCCCACCGTAAGAAGCATCTTCTTTGTCTACGTCGAAATCTCTAATCTCAAACAACGCCGGGCCGGCTGTCGCTTGCGGTGAAGATGCTGTTGAGGAGGGGCTTTCCGGTTGAGTAGTTGGTTGGCATGCCGTTATGCAAAAAGCGGCGAAGAAGATTGCGAAATAGGTTTTTTTCATTGAGGTCCCCTGATAGTTGGATGAACAGCTAACAACCAAAATAAGGTGCCGACGCACCGGATTTGAAACTTGAAACCAGTATTTTCACGCCGGTCACCTTGACAGTTATCTCCTTACGGAATTGTTAGACCTCACTGGCAAGACTGCACAGCTTTATCCCACTTGCCCTCAAGCCAGACATTGCCCTTGTAGTACTTGGAAGTTGAGCCGCCGCCTTGAACATCGTCAACATCTAACAAGACCATTGTGTTGCCATTTGCAGAAACTTGCATGGTGTAGCCGCTTGCCGTGGGACGAACATTGACGGGGTTTGTAAGACCATAGCCACTCTCCCAGGCCGACGCAATGCAGGCAGACACATCTTTAGCTGACTTTGCGCTTGCGTATGAGGCCACAGGTCCATTTTCGCGGGCTTCTTGTGGCGTAGCGCATGCAGAAACGAGCAAACATAGAAGGATTGGTGCGGCTCTTTGGATCACCATAATGTTTCCTTGTGAGGCTTAACTACAATTAGACACTTCGTGCCGGATAAAACCATTACATATGAATGGTAAACGTACGTCAACCACTCGAATTGCAAACCAACGTTTTTTCGGGATTAAATTAGCGGGGCAGCATACGGCTGATTTATACTAGACCACTCAGGAGCGTGTTATGACCGTAATTAAGCAAGATGACTTCATCCAAAGCATTGCTGATGCTTTGCAGTATATTTCCTATTACCATCCGGTGGATTACATCACCAACTTAGCCGCCGCCTATGAGCGCGAACAGTCGCCTGCCGCCAAAGATGCGATGGCGCAGATTTTGATTAACTCACGGATGAGCGCCGAAGGCCACCGGCCTTTATGCCAAGACACCGGCATTGTTACCGTGTTTTTAGAAATTGGTATGAATGTGCAATGGCAAGCTGAATTGTCGGTTGAAGATATGGTCAATGAAGGCGTGCGCCGTGCTTACAACCACCCGGATAATAAATTGCGCGCTTCGGTGCTGGCAGACCCGGCCGGCAAGCGCATCAACACCAAGGACAACACACCAGCTGTGGTGAATATGAAAGTAGTGCAGGGCAATACGGTGGATGTGATTGTGGCGGCCAAAGGCGGTGGTTCGGAGGCGAAATCGAAATTCGCCATGCTCAATCCGTCTGATTCGATTGTGGATTGGGTGCTAAAAACCGTGCCAACGATGGGCGCTGGTTGGTGCCCGCCGGGTATGCTAGGCATCGGTATTGGCGGCACAGCTGAAAAAGCCATGTTGCTAGCCAAAGAAGCTTTAATGGAGCCGATTGACATCAATGATCTCAAGCTGCGCGGTGCGTCCAATCGCGCTGAAGAATTGCGTTTGGAATTATTCGATAAAGTAAATGCATTGGGCATTGGCGCGCAGGGCTTGGGCGGGCTCACCACCGTGCTTGATATTAAAGTGAAAGATTTCCCAACCCATGCCGCCAATTTGCCGGTTGCGTTAATTCCCAACTGCGCCGCCACTCGGCATGCGCATTTCACATTAGATGGCAGTGGCCCAGTGAGTTTGGATCCGCCGTCTTTGGCTGACTGGCCAACCCTATCCTTAGACTTTACAAAATCTATTCCGGTGAATTTAGATACGCTAACACCCGAGCAGACCGCAGCCTGGAAGCCAGGCGATACCTTATTGCTCAGTGGCAAGCTTTACACCGGCCGCGATGCCGCGCATAAACGCATGGTCGAGATGCTTAACCGCGGCGAAAAACTGCCAGTCGATTTCACCGGCAAAATGATTTACTACGTGGGCCCGGTGGACCCAGTACGCGATGAAGTGATGGGCCCAGCCGGCCCAACCACCGCCACGCGCATGGACAAATTCACTGAGCAAGTGTTAGCACAAACCGGCATGATTGGCATGATTGGCAAAGCTGAGCGTGGCCCGCTGGCGATTGAAGCCATCAAAAAACACAAGTCGGTGTATTTAATGGCGGTTGGCGGCGCAGCGTATTTGGTTTCGAAAGCCATTAAAGCCGCGAAAGTCGTCGGCTTCGAAGATCTTGGCATGGAAGCCATCTATGAATTCACTGTGCAAGATATGCCGGTTACCGTGGCCGTTGATTCACTGGGTGAATCGGTGCATGAAACAGGACCTAAAGTTTGGAAAAGCAAAATTGCTGGTATTTCGGTGGTGGTGGAATGAAAGCAATTGCGGACAAACTTATCCTTGCTGGACTCATTTTGGCGACTAGCTTGCTACCGGGTTTTGCCAATGCTGCAATTAATCCTGCTGAAGTGCAGGCGGAGTTCAAGCGTTGGACGCTTGAAGCAGATGCTATTTTACAGGCGCAGCCGAAATCTTCGGAGCTACGCAAGAATCTGAACATTTGGTTCACCGATCAAGGCCGCTCGTTGAGTAAAGTTAAAGAGCCGATTCTATCGGCATCCTTGCCAAGCAAGATGTGGGGAAGTGCTGCGTATTTGCTCGATTCAGCAAACCAGCATGCCAGCGAACTAAACAATTCGGAGTATCGGAGTCTGTTAGCTTTATCAGCGAGTGTCATGGAGTATTGCCATCAAGCGTATGCGTCACAACAAACAGTGTGTACGGATAATCATTATTGGCAATTGAAGGCAAGCACTGCTATCTATTTAGCAAAATTAAACGAAGCAGATGCCTCGCAGCAATTGGCAAGCATTCCCGCCATAGTGAACGGCTCTTTTGTACCTTTCCAGGGTTTTTATGCAAAAAGCACTGAAGAAATGGCAACCGATGAATGCTCAAGTTGGACACGTTTGTTAGCAAGACATTTAACAGATGATTATTTTCTGCACGCTAAACAAGATGTCCCTGAATCATTTGTGAAAGCGTATTTTGAAACAACACAAAAAGTATTGGATTTATGCGAATCGAATCATGCCGAAATGGCTGAATCCAAGAGATACTTGATTGAATTAGCCGCCAATGTGGTTTCTTTTGCCAGTCAGTATGGACAGGATGCACAGTCTAGAGCTAAGGCAATCGCGGAACGTGCCAATAATGCCGCAGTAAGCAATGTTCCTTAGGCGCTGACGACTGATTTGATAAAGTTACATTGAATAATCAGCGCAGCTGAATCATCACTTCGTTGCGGCGCATAAAGCTCGGCATAAATGGCGGGTTATATCGTGCAGTCCATGTTGCACCAATAGCGTTCAATTTATTTTTCTTTAATGCGGCTAACAAAATAGCTTCATGCTCCATGAAATTGTCATCGGTCCAACGCCCTGAAAAACGAATAGCCAAAACCTTGCGGGCCGGAACCGTTTTAAAATAAATCGATTTGTCGTTTGGCACGGGGAGTGTTTCGAGCGTGTAATTATTCGGCATAACAAAAGATACACGCCATTGTCCATCATCTATTTGACTTTGATTGACTGGCGCAGTCATGGCGATTTTCTCGCTTTTGGCTTGGCTAACCGGCGCTGTCATAGCAATGGATTGTTTGCTGCGATTGCCACCAAAGATGTAGCCACCCAAGCGTTTAAAAGCCAGATTTCCGGCTTCATCAGCATTGTCCGCACGTATTTCGGTTTCGGCAATGATATAGCTGTCATATTGGCGCAGCTCGATGTCATTTCCAAACTCTTTCATGACACTGTATTTTGGCTCATCAATCGCCATAAGTGCTCCGCTCCAGAGCAGTGTGCCAAGTAATAATGCTTTGAACATACTGTACTCCTTAAAACAACAAAGATAGCGCTATACCTGTGATGACAGTGTATGGCTTGCGGTATCATTGACAGGTGTTTTACGCGAAATTTACTATGAGAATCCTTAAAAAATCCCAAAAACTTGATAATGTTTGCTACGAAATTCGCGGCCCAGCATTAGAGCGCGCTAAGCAGATGGAGGATGATGGGCACAGCATCATCAAGCTCAATATTGGCAATTTGGCGGTGTTCGGCTTTAATCCGCCCGACGACATTGTGCATGATGTAATTGCCAATCTGCCGCGTTCGGCTGGCTATAGCGATTCCAAAGGCGTGTATTCCGCCCGCAAAGCGGTGATGAACTATGCCCAAGAACGCCATATTCACGGCGTGGGTATTGAAGATATTTATATCGGCAATGGCGCCTCTGAATTGATTCTACTCAGCATGAATGCCTTGCTTAATGATGGCGATGAAGTGCTAGTGCCAGCGCCGGATTACCCGCTATGGACAGCGGCGGTGTCGCTTTCGGGCGGCAAGCCGGTGCATTATTTGTGTGATGAAGCGGCCGATTGGCAGCCTGATTTAGACCATCTTCGTTCGAAGATTAGCGATAAAACCAAGGCCTTGGTGGTCATTAACCCAAACAACCCAACCGGCGCGGTGTATCCGGAATCCATGTTGTTGGCTTTGCTGCAAATTGCTCGCGAACATCAGCTGATTGTGTTTGCCGATGAAATTTACGACAAAACCTTGTTTGATGGCGTAACGCATACCGCAATGGCATCGCTGGCGGATGATGTGTTTTGCATAAGCTTAGGCGGCTTATCCAAAAACTACCGCGCCTGCGGTTATCGCGCCGGTTGGATGATTCTAAGCGGCGAGCGCGAGCACGCCAAAGATTATATTGATGGCTTAAATATCGTTACCTCCATGCGCTTGTGCGCCAATGTGCCCGCGCAATATGCTATTCAAACGGCACTGGGCGGCGTTCAGAGTATTGCGCAGTTGGTGTCTGCTGATGGCCGTTTAACGCGCCAGCGCGATTTGGCGTGGAGCCGTTTAACGGCAATTCCCGGCGTGAGTTGTGTCAAGCCGAAAGGCGCCTTGTATTTATTTCCAAAATTTGATCCAGATATTTACCCGATAAATGATGACCAGCAATTCATCACCGAATTGCTAGAGCAAGAAAAAGTGTTGTTAGTGCAGGGCACTGGCTTTAACTGGCCAAAGCACGACCACGTGCGCGTGGTGTTTTTGCCCAATACCGATGAAATGACCGACGCACTTGATCGCATTGAACGCTTTTTAGCCAATTACCGTGCCAGATTTACCCAATAAACAGGAGAGATTTTCATGTATACATTATATTTTTCGCCCGGCGCCGCCAGCCTTGTGGTGCATTGGTTGCTGATTGAACTGAACTTGCCGCATGAATTAGTGAAGTTGGATTTTGCCAGCAAAGAGCACAAAACACCGGCATATTTGGCGCTTAACCCAAACGGCGTAGTGCCTACATTGCTTTTGAATGGCAAGCCGATGTATGAAGCCGCAGCCTTGGTGCTGCAATTAGCCGATAGCAAGCCGGAAGCGGGCTTAGCGCCTGCCGTTGGCACGTTCGAGCGCGGCCAATATTACCAATGGATGTTTCATTTAGCCAATACCTTGCAACCGCCATTTCGCATGTGGTGGTATCCGCATGAAGCGGCGGGCGAGGCCAATAGCGAAGCGGCCAAAGAAGCGGCGCGCGTTAAAATTGAATCGGTATTCGCCAATCTTGATGCACATTTAGCCACCAATGGCCCGCATCTTTTAGGCGATAAACTTTCTGCCGCCGATTTTATGTTGGTGATGCTGATGCGTTGGTCGCGCGGCATGCCGAAAACCGCCTTGGATTATCCGCATTTGGCAAAATTAGCCAATTTACTACGTGCGCGCCCGAGTTGGAAAGCCTTGTATGCGGCGGAAGGTTTGGAGGAGTGGGCGTAATGCTTGCAAAATATACGTCAATGGCGTATAAATCATTCATGAAGAAGAAACTATTTGATGAATTATTGAAAAGCGTTGAGCAAATGAATCAAATCGCGCGTGGTGAAGTTGCGCCTTCGCGAGAGTTCTATGTCGATGCATCGGGCATTAAGCAATTACGAGCTTCAACAGGCCTTTCGCAAGCCAAATTCGCCAAAGTGATTGATGTGCAAGTTACAACATTGCAGAACTGGGAGCAGGGTCGTCGTGAGCCGACTGGGCCAGCAAAAGCGCTGCTACGCGCGCTTCGCAACGATCCTAAAAATGTTTTGAAGGCGTTGGCTTGAGTGGGATGGTCTTAAAGTTTTTTTACAAGCTAATCAATACTAAAAACTACAGGTGCAATGGCTGCGCCAGACTTACCTTTTTCAGGCAATGTGCTGGTATCAATCTGCCATTTCAGTGCTTCCTTCAAAGCAGCTCTATCTAAATCACGGTTGCGGGAGCTTGTTTCAATCCAAGCGTCTCGCACATTGCCACAGTTGTTGTAGATAAATCCAACCCGAACTGTACCGCTAATTCCGTCACGCAATGCTATAGGCGGATAACGAGGATTGCTGAGGTTGGCCGCTTGCGCCACACAATTTTCCTGACTGACCCGATTACGCCATTGTTGGTAAGCCTTATCGCTTTGCATGCCTTTAGGGCGAGGTGCGAGCATGTTTTTCTGTGCGGCGAAATACGGCGTGCATTCGAGTTCGGTTCCGGAGCAATAAGCTGTTAATTCAACTTTATAACCGCCCGAGGTAGATTTATCAGCAATCTGTATGACTTTGGTAGGCCAGTTATTTCCGAAGTCTGGTGCTAGATAAATCCAAGTGCTGTTATCAGAATCGGTATAGCGCCATTCTGGCTGATATCTGGTGAGCGTTTGCCAAGTTCTTTGATCGTTTAGATCTCCGAAATCTTTCCAGGGTTTTGAAAGGCTACCACCGGTTTTTTGATATTCGGCGTCCTGAAGTCTGAGATGTTTTTTGAAATTGGCTTTGAGTTCATCGGCACTCATTTGACCGGGATGCACAGAGTATAAACCTATATCAGTGCTTGTTTTCACTACTTCTAGCGTAGTTAAAGTAGGTGCTTTAGGTGTAACTGACAAAGCTGCCAACACAATCAAAATGCTCATTGATTAAGACTCAGTACCACAACGCAAACAAAAATATCCCCAGCATCGTAAACGCTAGCCCAACTTTAAGCGCCATGCCAATGGCCATGCCAATCCATGTGCCTAAGCCAATTTTGCCGGCTTCGCGTGCAGTTTTTCCGCGGAACATTTCAACCGCTACCACGCCAATAAATGGCCCGATGATGAGGCCAACGATATTCAAAATGAAAAAACCAATTAGCCCACCCAATGCACCGCCGAGCATGGCAAGCTTACTGGCACCGGCACGCTTTGCGCCAATTAAGCTGGCGAAAAAATCGACGGCCACCGAAGCAGCAGTGAGTATGCCTAGCACAATGACAGTAACAAGCGATATTTCCTTGAAATCGCCAGCCCAGGCCGCTAGCAACATGCCCGCAAAGGCTAAAGGAATGCCGGGCACAACCGGCAGAACAGTGCCGAGCATGCCGATCAAAATCAGGATGCCGGACAGGATGTAAAGGACTTGTAGGGTTTCGGGTGTCATGGCGTTAGTTATAGTCGCGGTGGCAGTTTTCGCAGGCCTGCTTAATGGCGCTGGTGGCAGTGGCTAAGTCTGCGCAATTATTGATGGATTTGGCCAATTGCAAATCCAGTACACGGCGCAAATCGGCGCTATACCGACCGAACTGCACGTCGGCTTCGGCAAGCGATTTAAATGCGGGTTCAATGTCGTTTGCCACAATACGCAGGGTAATTAAATGCGGCTGTATCTCGGTTGCAGTGCAGCGATTGTCTTTGGCAAGCGTATTCAATGCGCCCATATGGTGGCCTTGAACGGCCATCACGCCTTTTGGAAACTCGGTGCCTTGGCTGAGTTTATTCATCAGCATGGAGGTTAATAAAGCACCCGCCAGTAGCCCAATCAGTATGTATATCAGTGCGCGCATAAATCCATCCGTTTAAAAATCGTACCCCCATACTAAAAGACAAGCCCAGCGCTTACAATAGCGCCATGAAAAAACGCTTTGAACGCTTCGCTGGCATTGAACGCTTGTATGGCAAAGGCAGCCTGCAACGGCTAAGCCAATGCCATGTGGCGGTTATTGGTATTGGTGGCGTGGGCTCATGGCTGGTGGAAGCCTTGGCGCGTTCCGGCGTAGGGCAATTAACGCTGTTTGATGCCGATGATATATGCGTGTCGAACACCAATCGTCAGTTGCACGCCATGGATGGGTTTTTCGGCCAAAACAAAGTGGATGTAATGAAAGCGCGCTGCTTGGCAATAAACCCCGACATGCAATTGCATGCCATTGCATCGTTCATCACCCCAAGCAATATGGCGCAGCAGTTGGAGCCGGGCTTTGACTTAGTCATTGACGCCTGCGACAGTTTTCGGGTGAAAGTGGAGTTGATTGCGTGGTGTCGTCGCAATAAGCAAAAAATTCTGGTGGTGGGTGCGGCCGGTGGCCGAACCGACCCAACCCAGATTCGCATTCGCGACTTAGCAAAAACCGAGCAAGATGCCTTGCTGGCTCTGATTCGCCGAAAACTGCGCACCGATTTCAATTTCCCGAAAAGCAAAGGGCGCTATTTCAGTGTGCCGGCGGTGTATTCGCTGGAAAACGTGCAATACCCACAGGCCGACGGCAGCGTGTGTGGCATTCGCCCCGACAGCAATCCAGAGGCTGGCTTTAAGCTTGATTGCGGTGATGGTTTGGGCGCAGCTACGCATGTAACGGGCGCATTTGCGTTTGCGGCTGTTGCAAAAACCATGGAAATTTTATTGCAAACGAAAGCCAAATAAACGCAGCGTATTTTCCGTTGTTTGCCGCGCCACGTGTTCAATCGGCAGGTCTTTCACATCGGCAATGGCTTGAGCAATTTTCGGCAAAAAACTTGGCTCATTGCGCCGGCCTTGTTCGCCGAATAGCGGCTGGTCGGGTGCGTCGGTTTCTAGTAGTAAACATTCCAGCGGAATTTCCTGCACTAAAGCCCGAATTCGGCGGCTGCGTGGGTAGGTGATTGGGCCGGCGATGCCGAGTAAAAACCCCATGCTAATCAATTGCCGTGCTTGCTCCACACTGCCCGAATAGCTGTGAATAACGCCAGTGATTGGCACAAATTGCTTCAGCACTTGAATCACCCGTTCGGTGGCATTGCGTGCGTGGATAATCAGTGGTTTGTTGAATTGCTTGGCCAGTTTTATGTGTGCAATAAAAATCGCTTCCTGCTGGCCAATATCCAAATTCGGCATGAAAAAATCCAGGCCGCATTCGCCCACCGCCACGCATTCTGGGCGCTGCAGCCAATCGGGTAGGGCGACTAAATGTGAATCGTGGTGCTGCGCCAAAAACATCGGATGCAGGCCATAAGCCGGTTTAATTTGCGGGCTGCGTTCGACAAGCTGGCTTAGCCTTGGCCAAGCCGCGAAATCTATGGCCGGAACCACAAATACTTCAACACCGTTTTGTATCGCGCGCTGCAGCGTTTCGGGCAAATCAGCGGCGAATTCCGCCACATCTAAGTGGCAGTGGCTATCAATCAGCTGCATTGTTCTCGGATTTTGGGTCTTTGCGTTTTTTCCAAGCCGCCAACAGCGCTGCGCTTAAGCCAAGCAGAATTTCATCGGCGAAGGGGATAAAATCGGGTGTAATGAAATCGAGCACGAACAGGCCGAGCACCACTTTGAACAGGGTTGGAAAGCGTAGCTTGCTTGCATAAGCGATAAAAGGCGCGATTAAGGATTTCAGCATGACAAGTTTCCATAAACGTGGGATTTTCACCATTTTGACACATTTCCACAGCGTCTTTTCGGGTAAAATGAACGCCTGAATTTGTTAAGGAAACCACTATGGCTTTGAATCCCACCGATTTGTTCGATATCCGCTCGCTGCTCACTGAAGAAGAGCGCATGATTCAGGATGCCGTAGCGCGTTTTACCGATGAAAAAATCATTCCAATCATTGGTGATGCCTTCGACCAAGGCCGTTTCCCGAAAGAATTGGTGCCTGAAATTGCGGCCATGGGCTTGTTTGGCTCATCACTGCCGGAAAAATACGGATGCGCCGGTTTGAATTCGGTGAGCTATGGTTTAATCTGCCAAGAGCTTGAGCGTGGCGATTCCGGTATCCGCAGTTTTGTGTCGGTGCAAAGTTCCTTGTGTATGTACCCAATTTATGCGTATGGCACCGAAGAGCAGCGTGAAAAATACCTGCCGGGTATGGCGCGTGGCGAAATCATCGGCTGTTTCGGTTTAACCGAGCCGCATGGCGGTTCTGATCCAGCCAATATGAAAACCCATGCTAAAAAAGACGGTGGCGATTGGGTTATTAATGGCGCAAAAATGTGGATCACCAATGGCAATCTGGCCGACATTGCCATTGTTTGGGCGATGACCGATGAAGGCATTCAGGGCTTTATTGTTGAAAAAGGCATGCCAGGTTTTGTGGCGCAAGAAATTAAACATAAAATGAGTTTGCGTGCGTCTGTTACTTCCGGTTTGTTCTTCGATAATGTGCGTGTGCCTGAGGCTAACCGTTTGCCGAATGTGAAAGGCTTAAAAGGCCCGCTGGGCTGTTTAACCCAAGCACGCTACGGCATCACTTGGGGCCCAATCGGTGCCGCGCAAGCCTGTTTAACCGAAGTGGTGGAATATTCGAAAACCCGCATTCTGTTCGACCGCCCTTTAGCAGCCAATCAAGCCGTGCAAATTAAATTAGCCGAAATGGCGCGCCGTATAACACTCGCGCAATTGCTTAGCTTGCAATTAGGGCGCTTGAAAGATGCTGGCCAAATGCAACCTTCGCAAGTGAGTTTAGCGAAGTGGAACAACTGCCGTATGGCGATTGATATTGCCCGTGAAGCACGCGATATTTTAGGCGGCGCTGGTATTACCACTGAATACTGCCCAATCCGGCATGCCTTAAATCTTGAATCGGTGATTACCTATGAAGGCACAGAAACCGTGCATCAATTGGTGATTGGCCGCGAGCTTACTGGCATTAACGCGTTTTAAGCGAAGGATTGTGTATGTCTGCTGAGTTGAAAGCGCTGATTCCTGCGCGACAAAAAGATGTCAATCGCGCCAAAATCTGCGATGACAACTTTCTTGAATTTGTGCAGAACTGGCAAGGCGACGTGCAGCCTAAACCAACCCTGGATGAAGCGATTCTAGATGGCAGCCAGTGCAGTGCGGAAGATTTTATCGCGTTATTTGAATCGCAGCTTATTTCGCGTCACTTAGATTTAATGGCGCGGGTTTTGCGTGTGCAGCAAAAAGTGTTTTACACCATTGGCAGCTCTGGCCACGAAGGCAATGCCATGGTGGCGCGTTTGACGCGACATACCGACCCAGCCTTCTTGCATTACCGCAGCGGTGGCTTTATGGCCGAACGATTCCGCAAATTGCCAAGCATGGATCCAATCATGGATTCGGCACTAAGCTTCGCGGCTAGCAAGGATGATCCCATCTCCGGCGGGCGGCATAAAGTGTGGGGCAGTAAACCGCTTTGGGTGTTGCCGCAAACGTCCACCATTGCCTCGCACCTGCCGAAAGCACTTGGCACCGCCATCGCTATTGAGCAGGCCAAGCGCATTGGCCACACATTGCCGATTCCCGATGATTCGATCGTTATCTGTTCGTTCGGTGATGCGTCGAGCAATCATGCCACGGCGCAAACTGCGTTCAACACCGCACAATGGACGGCTTACCAAAAGCTGCCCGCCCCCGTGTTGTTTGTGTGCGAAGACAATGGCATTGGTATTTCGGTGAAAACACCCACGGGCTGGATTCATAATGCTTTTAAAAATCGCGATGGCTTGGATTATTTCTTTGCTGATGGCTTGGATATTGCCGAAGGCTACGCGCAAGTGCAGCGCGCTGTGGAGCATTGTCGCACAACGCGCCGGCCCACATTTTTGCATCTTAAAACCACCCGCATCATGGGCCATGCTGGCACCGATTTCGAGATTGAATGGCGTTCCATTGAAGAATTGATGGCCGTTGAAGCATCCGACCCATTGCTACGTTCGGCGGAAATTGCCTTGCAGTCTGGGTTATTAAACAAACAAGATATTCTGAATTTATATGAAGCCACGCGCGCGAAATGCTTCGCCGCTGCCGCCGATGCCGATAGCCGGCCGAAACTGGAAACGCTGGAAGAAGTGATTAAGCCGCTGGCACCTTTCACCCCCGAGGCAGTGATGGCTGAAGCGGTGCGTGCTGATTACCAAGAAAAGCGTGTAGCGGTATTTGGCGTTGAGGCGAAATTGCCAGAAAATCAAGCGCCGCGGCATATGGCGATTCAAATTAACAACGCCTTGCATGATTTATTTTGCAAATACCCAGAAAGCCTTTTGTTTGGCGAAGATGTGGCGCAAAAAGGCGGCGTATACACGGTCACTAAAGGCTTGCAAAAAGCCTTTAAAGGTTCGCGCGTATTCAACACCTTGCTGGATGAAACCATGATTCTTGGCCTGGCGCAGGGCTTTGCCAATATGGGCATGTTGCCAATGCCGGAAATTCAATACTTGGCGTATTTCCACAATGCCTGCGATCAAATTCGCGGCGAAGCTTGCTCCTTACAATTCTTCAGCAATGGCCAATACCAAAACCCGATGGTGATGCGTGTTGCATCTTTGGGCTATCAGCGTGGCTTTGGTGGTCATTTCCACAACGACAACTCCATTACTGCATTGCGCGACATTCCAAGCTTGGTCGTGGGTTGTCCGTCGCGCGGCGATGATGCGGTAACCATGTTGCGCTCGATGATGGCCTTGGCAAAAATCAATGGCCGCGTGTGTGCCTATCTTGAGCCCATTGCGTTGTATATGGCGAAAGATTTATATGAGCCGGGCGATGGCTTATGGCAAACCAATTATCCAGCGCTTGATCAAGCCATGGAGATTGGCGCTGAACGCGTTTATTCGCCAGAACATACAGATCTGGTGATATTTACGTTTGGTAATGGTGTACCCATGAGTTTGCGCGCCGCTAAGCAGATAGAGTCTACTTTGCAATGGAAAGTGCGCGTGGTCGATTTGCGTTGGTTGCAGCCGCTCAATGCGAGCGCAATAGCCAAGCATGCCAGTGAATGCAAACGCATTATGGTGGTGGATGAAGGGCGTAAAAGTGCCGGCGTAGGCGAAGGTGTTATCACCGCTATTGTTGAAGCGGGCTTAGGAGCTAAGCCACTGCGCCGCGTGGTCGGTGCGGATACTTACACACCACTGGCCGGCGCGGCTTTCGCCGTTATACCCGCAGACGCCGACATCGTCAGCGCTGCTATAGATTGGCTATAAGAATTATTTCTTAACCGCGGTTGCTGGCTTAACAGCGCTTACTGGCAACACAGCTGGTTTTGCTGGAGCGGTTTTTAAGGCGGTTTTTGGGTAGCCAAACACGCGCCGTAGCATACGTTCGTTGCCGTATACATCCGAGGCTTTATTAACCACAAACTGGCTGGTGCCTAGTTCAGTCAATACGTCAATCAAGCCGGCATTTTGATGCAGTTTCAGCATGGCATTGGTCACTGCTGCGCGCACATCGGCTGGCACTTTGCGTGAGGCGCTCATCGAACGGCCGGGCATGGTTCTAGACAGATACACCGATTCTAAGTTCGGATATTGTTGCGCGATATACATGGGTGCAATAGCGCCAGATGCTTCTTGGGCAAATACGCTATCGATGCCATCTTTCCATGTTTGCGCTGTGGAAGAAATCTCTGGCTGGGCAATGGGGTTTGGGTACAATTCGCCAAGGAATAAATACCCTAAGCTAGGTGCTGGCATACTTACAATAGTGCCTGAGAATAAGCCTTGAGTGCCTTTGGATTTGTTTTCTGGGCTAACCAACAGGGAGAATTGCGTTGGCTCCGCCACACGAACCATCGCAACATAACCAAAGCGTTGCATACGGAAATCAGCGAAGTGCGCTTCTTCGAAGGTGAA
Organism: Arenimonas sp.; assembly: GCA_043744535.1. Taxonomy (GTDB): domain Bacteria; phylum Pseudomonadota; class Gammaproteobacteria; order Xanthomonadales; family Xanthomonadaceae; genus Arenimonas. The sequence continues at coordinate 341 of JAYTVJ010000063.1, read as the reverse complement.
GTCGGCCGGCGCATTGGCAAGCACATCACGCCAGTAGGCGTGGTAATTATTCACGGTTTTCAGCGTGAAGGTATGCCCAGTGGATTTGCTTAAATAAGTTAATAAGGGCTTGTAAATTTCTTGCGCTTGAGCTTCAGGATAGTTTGGCTCTACACTTAAGGTGTAGTTGGCAGCAAAGGCGCTCATTGAGCAAAAAGATAAGCTAATGGATAAAAGTAGACGCGGCAGCATAACGAATTCTCCCTTCAGAATGTGATAAGGCTATCACTTTTCCCATAGTTACAATGGCTTTCGGCAAAATTTTGTATTTACGCAGCATGGCTTTAGTTCAAAAATGTGAT
>JAYTVJ010000062.1:0-6375 GCA_043744535.1 Arenimonas sp. | reverse complement strand
AAATTGCCAGTCGGTTCATCGGCTAATACACAAGCCGGCTGATTAACTAATGCTCGGGCAACCGCTACCCGCTGCCGTTCACCACCGGAAAGCTCGCCCGGCTTATGCTGCAAACGATGGCCTAATGCCACTTGTTCTAACAATGCTTTGGCTGGAATTTCGGCTTGTTTTGCGGATTGACCCGCAATAAGCAAAGGCATCATCACATTTTCTAAGGCGCTAAATTCGGGCAAGAGATGATGAAATTGATAAATAAATCCTAAATGCTTACTGCGCAGTCGGCCGCGTTCGGCTTCTGAAAAACTGTGCAAGTCCTGACCCATCAATTGCACATTGCCAGCTGTTGGTGCGTCAAGGCCAGCCAATAAATGCAACAACGTGCTTTTGCCCGAACCCGATGCGCCAACAATCGCTAAGGATTCGCCAGCAAGCACATGCACGTCAATCGCTGAAAATACCGGTGTATTCAGCGGCCCTTCTTGATAGGTTTTGGCAAGCCCGTTGCCTTGAATAATCCGCTTACTCATAACGCAGTGCTTCAACAGGATTGGTTTTAGCAGCGCGCCACGCCGGATAAACGGTTGCTAACAAACACATAGCAATCGCAACAATAACGATTATTAATACATCCATGCCGTTAACAACGGTTGGTACACCGCTGATGTAATACACATCGGACGGCATCAGTTCATTGCCTGTGATGGATTCAATCAGATGCACGATGGTGCTTAAATTATTCGACAGCAAAATACCAAATACCGTGCCCAAGGCGACGCCCACTAATCCAATAACCAAACCCTGTACCATAAAGATCTGCATCACTTGATGTGGCGATATGCCTAGCGTTCGCAGAATGGCAATATCTGCTTGCTTGTCGTGCACGAGCATCACTTGTGACGACACCAAATTAAACGCGGCTATGGCGATAACTAATGATAAAAGAATAAACATCACGGTTTTTTCCATCTTCAAAGCCCTGAAGAAGTTGGCATGATCGCGCGTCCAATCATGCACAATATAGGCGCCATCCATGCGTGTGGCTAAATCGCGCGATACATTCCATGCCTGCCAAATATCCGTCAGCTTAATGCGAATGCCGGTCACTGAATCATCCATACGCAGCAATTTCTGGGCATCTTGCATATGAATCAATGCCAAGCCGAAATCGTATTCTTGTGCGCCGATTTCAAAAATGCCGCTAACTTTGAATCGTTTAGCGCGCGGCATCGAGCCAAAAGGCGTGGCTACCGACTCAGTGACAAACGCATTCACAGAATCGCCCACCCGCACATTCAACACGCCGGCCAGTTCAGAGCCTAAAACAATATTAAACTGCCCTGGTTTCAGCGAATCCAAGCGGCCTTCACGCATTTTATGGGGTAAATCAGAAACCTTGCCTTCATACGCTGGCAGTATGCCGCGCAATATAGCGCCTTGTTTGCTCTGCCCTTGCAACAGGCTTTCAGTTTGTACATAAGGCGCTGCACCAACAACGCGGGCATCTTGGCTGGCCAACGTTATTGCTTGTGGCCAATCGTTTAGATTGCCATTCACACCTTCTATGGTGGCATGCGCAACGGTGCCTAAAATACGGTTGCGCAATTCTTCCTGAAAACCATTCATCACTGAAATGGTGGTGATTAAAGCCACAACGCCAATGAAAATACCCAGCACCGAGGCTAAGGAGATAAACGAAATAAAGCCATTACGGCGCTTAGCGCGCAGATAACGTAGACCGATAGAGGCAGTGAGTGGCTGAAACATCTGCTTATAATACGGGGTTTGTGACAACACTTGGCAAACTATTCGCGGCATGTCTGTTTTGTGCCTTGATTAGCAAACGCAACTGCCGACATTGGGCTAGTGGTAAACGCGCGCTTAACCAACATTTGCGTATTACTTTGCCCTGCAGCATGGCCTGCAATTCAATACAAAAACCCCAATCGCGCCAAAGCACTTGCTGCAGTGGCTGCTGCGTTTTATTGTGGCTTAAAAATAGTGCACCTTGTGCATTCGATACCAGCACACATTCAGCTTGCTGTGTGTAATGCCGAAAGCTGTATGCGGCGTATCCAGCAGCCAACAGCATAAGCGCGAGCTTTAGCAGTATGCCGAAACCGACTATGGCAATGCTATACATAGCAAGCAATGCCAAAACCGGCAAGCAATAGATAATCCATGCATCGGGCTGGCAGTTAACTCGGCAAATCGGAAATACGGGTAACGAGTGCATCGATGAATTCATCCTGTGGGCGCTCAAGGCCCATAAACCATCGCCACAGTGTATCGTCTTCGCAATCGAGCAGTTGTAGGAAAAGCTTTCTTTCGCTGTCATCGGCTATCGGCCAACGTTGGTCTAGATAGCGCAACATCAGTTGATCGAGCTCACGCATGCCGCGCCGGCAGCGCCAACGCAAGCGTTTAATTTCAGGATCAACAGAGTCTATTTCGCTCATCCAAGCAAGAGCTGATATGCCAACACAGCCCAAATAGCCCATAGCACCACACCGCTAAACAAATAGACTTTGAAGCGATCCATGACACGGTTGTAGGTGCAATGAATATAGCTGTGCAGGAAACGTAAGACCACAAATGCCCAAGCCAATACCACTAAGCCAGTATGTTCGATGCCTGCATGAATCGCTAACAGGCTGGCGGCATAAAACAACACCGGCAACTCGAATAAATTACGAAAATTATCGGCAGCACGCGTGTCTTCAAGCTGGCCGGTTTGCGCGCTAGTAGCTACTGCTTGCGGGTGAATACGACGGCGCTTCATTTCAGCAATACGCGTTTGGAACAGGCGCAACCACACCAACAACACCAATAAAACCATGCAAAACATTGGCCATAAGAAGGCGTTGTGCATGGTTTATGCTCCGTGTCTTTGCAGAATCATTTTCTTAATTTCACCAATGGCTTTTGCGGGGTTCAAGCCTTTGGGGCACGTGCGGGCGCAGTTCATGATGGTATGGCAGCGATATAGCTTGAACGGATCTTCCAATTCATCTAAGCGCGCGCCGGTATCTTCATCGCGCGAGTCAATAATCCAACGGTAGGCTTGCAATAAGATGGCTGGGCCTAAATAGCGATCGCCATTCCACCAATAGCTAGGGCAAGAGGTGGAGCAACAGGCGCATAAAATGCATTCATATAAGCCATCTAGCTTGACGCGATCTTCTTTAGACTGCAGCCGCTCACCGGAAGCAGGCGCAGCCGATTGGGTACGTAACCAAGGCTTGATTGAGGCATATTGCGCGTAGAAATGGCTAAGGTCAGGCACCAAATCTTTAATCACCGGCATATGTGGCAAAGGATAAATGGGCACAACTTTCTTACTGCACTCATCAATGGCTTTGGTGCATGCCAAAGTATTGCTGCCATCAATATTCATTGCGCAAGAGCCGCAGATGCCTTCACGGCAAGAGCGCCTGAAGGTTAGCGTGGGATCAATCTCATTTTTAATTTTGTTGAGCGCATCCAACACCATCGGACCGCATTGATCTAAATCGATGTCGTAGGTGTCGACGCGCGGATTGGCGGCATCATCAGGATTCCAACGGTAAATTTTGAACGTACGCACATTACCGCTGGCATTCGCCGCAGGAAAGTGCGTGCCTTTGGTCACTTTTGAGTTTGCCGGTAAGCTAAATTCAGCCATTTTGTTATCCAATAATATTTTCAAATGCAGGAGCGATTTGTGATTCGCTCTTACGTGATATTAATATTTACGTTCTTTGGGTGGAATAAATGCAACATCCGAGCTAAGCGTGTTCAAATGCACAGGCCGGTAATCAATGCTGACCTCACCTTTATCATCAATCCAAGACAGCGTATGCTTCATCCAGTTTTCATCATCGCGGGTTTTGAAATCCTCGCGCGCATGTGCGCCACGTGATTCTTTGCGATTCTCCGCGGAAACCATGGTTACCACGGCTTGGCCGAGCAAATTCTGCAGTTCCATGGTTTCAATTAAATCTGAATTCCAGACCAGCGAACGATCAGAGACTTTCACATCTTCAAAGCTGCTGAAAGCCTGCTTGATTTTACTGACACCCTGCTGCAAGGTTTCGCCGGTGCGGAACACCGCAGCGTCGTTTTGCATAATGTGCTGCATGTTGTCGCGAATTTCGGCGGTTGGCGTTGAGCCATCGGCAAAACGCAGTTTATCCAAATTGGCTAAAGATTTATCCAAGGCCGACGCTGGCAAGGTTTTGTGCGGCATATTCGGCTTAATAGTTTCTGCGCAACGGTTGGCCACCGCGCGGCCGAACACCACCAGATCCAGCAAGGAGTTCGAGCCCAAACGGTTAGCGCCGTGCACCGACACACAAGCCGCTTCACCAATCGAATACAAACCCGGCACCACGCTGTTTGGATCGCCGTTTTTCAGGGTAACCACTTCGCCGTGGTAATTAGTTTGCAAGCCGCCCATGTTGTAATGCACGGTTGGCAAGACTGGAATCGGTTGTTTATTCACATCAACACCGGCAAAAATTTTCGCCGTTTCGGAAATACCTGGCAGTTTTTCGTGAATCACGGCTGGGTCCAGATGGGTTAAATCTAAGAAGATATGATCTTTCTTCGGGCCCACGCCGCGGCCTTCGCGAATTTCGATGGTCATTGAGCGGCTGACCATATCGCGTGGTGCTAAATCTTTTACGCTGGGTGCATAGCGCTCCATAAAGCGCTCGCCGGAAGAATTGCGCAAAATACCGCCTTCGCCGCGCACGCCTTCGGTGATCAAACAGCCAGCGCCATAGATGCCGGTCGGGTGAAATTGCACGAATTCCATATCTTGCAATGGCAAGCCCGCACGCAGCGCCATGCCGCCGCCATCGCCGGTGCAGGTGTGCGCCGAGGTGGCCGAGAAATACGCGCGGCCATAGCCGCCAGTGGCCAACACCACGCCATGCGCACGGAATACGTGCAAGGTGCCTTCCGCCATATCCAACGCTATCACGCCACGGCAAACGCCCTCTTCGTCCATGATTAAATCCAGCGCGAAGTATTCGATGAAGAATTTGGCATCGTGCTTCAGGCTTTGTTGGTACAGCGTATGCAAAATGGCGTGGCCGGTGCGGTCGGCGGCGGCGCATGTGCGTTGTGCGGGCGGGCCTTCACCGTATTGGGTGGTCATGCCGCCGAATGGGCGCTGATAAATTTTACCGTCTTCGGTGCGTGAGAACGGCACGCCGTAATGCTCAAGTTCGATGATGGCCGGAATCGCTTCACGGCACATGTATTCAATGGCGTCTTGATCACCTAACCAATCGGAACCTTTGACGGTATCAAAGAAGTGATAACGCCAATCGTCTTCGCCCATGTTGCCCAGCGCTGCGGAAATACCGCCTTGCGCAGCAACAGTATGCGAACGGGTGGGAAATACTTTCGAAATGCAGGCAGTTTGCAGGCCTTTCGCGGCAAGCCCGAAGGTTGCGCGCAAACCGGCGCCACCGGCACCCACTACAATCATGTCGTATTTGTGTTCAATAATTTTATAGGCTTGACTCATAAGCTTCTCATGCACTCAATGCGAAGCGCGCAATAGCCAACACAGCGGCTATCGAGGCTAAGGAATAAATAATTTTAATGGCGATTTGCAGACTAATTTCTAAGCCCGGCTGATGGATATAATCTTCCACCACAACTTGCAAGCCAAGCCGCGCATGCCAAAACAAGGCGATTACATACAGCACTAAAACCGCGCTGAAAACAGGCTGCGCAAATAAGGCTTTCAGCTGTACATAATCCGATACGCCGTATTTCGCTAAGCAATATACCGCGAACGGCGTTAGAAGCGCTAATACAATGGCGGTTAAGCGTTGCATCCACCAATGCCCAAAACCAGATTTAGCTGACCCCAAGCCTTTGGCAGTAGCAATTGGATCACGATAATTCATGCCATGCCTCCCGTGGCTAGCCACCAAATGAAGCCCGTAGCAATCAGCGTTGCGGCAATAACTGTGTACCCCGAGCGATACACATGGTTCATGGCGTAGCCTTTGCCGGCATCCCAAAACAAATGCCGCACGCCGTTAAACAAGTGATACATCAGGCACAGGCTAAAAATAAAAATAAACAATCGCCCCGCAATACTTTGCAAGCAAGCCTGCACATTGGCAAAGGCCTCTGGGCCCATCGACAAAGCGATTAAAACCCAAACCACTGCCAAGCTACCAATGGCCAATACAACCCCCGTGGCACGGTGCATAAGCGACAAAACGGAGGTCAGCTGTGGCCGATAATACGGGCCAATCATAAATGGAGAGGTGGGGCGTTTCTGGGACATAGGGCTTACCCGTGAGTTAGAAGTCGATACAACGGCCGTTTTTTTCCCAATCACCAAAACGCGTTGGCTCAGGGCCTTCACGG
>JAYTVJ010000061.1:0-1982 GCA_043744535.1 Arenimonas sp. | reverse complement strand
AAATAGGCGTTTCAAATAAACTTTGCGCCACAATCGCGCTTGGAATAAAGTTCACCATGCCAAATGCCAGCATCACTAAAAATGGAATGCTTTTAAATACACCGACTGCATCGAAACGCACTTGCTGAATAAATTGCACTAAGCCAGAGCGGCTGTTGAATGCTGGGCTGATTTTTTCTAAGCGCGTATGATTTCTTAAAGCTGGTGTAACAGCAGGCAAAATTGCTGCATTGGATTTTTTACGCGAGAACCAGGCTTTGCCGGTGCCAGTGCGCTCGGTTTTGAACAACTTAAATGCAGCGCTAATAATAATAAACGAGATGCCAATCCACAGTGCTCGATTCGCTAAAATATAGCCTGCAAAGGCCGGCAAGCCATTGTTGCGTTCATCAGCCGACCAATAGCGAATGGTGCGGCTAAACGCACGCAAACCAAATGGATCGATCAGTGTGGCAATCCAAACGTTATCGAGTTTGCTTATGATGCTACTGCTGATCACGAACAACACCAAAAACCCTAATATACCGATGTAAATCCACAAAATACTGCGTGTGGTGACTGCAAAAAGAGCCAATAAAGCGCCGGTGAACAATGCATTAGGAATCACGTAAACCGCAAATGCCCAAGCGAAGGGCTTGATGCTAACAGCGCCTAAACGTTCTGGATCTATCCATGGCATAAATTGCGCAATGAAGATAAACGCTGCGATGACTAAATACACCACCAGGCTGGCAAATAAAGCTGCCGAGAAACGGCCAATTAGGAAATCGCGTTTGCTGACCGGATTTGAAAAAATTAAATCTGCAGTGCCTAATTCAAAATCACGCAGCAAAGCACTACTGATAAAAACGCCGATAATCAGCATGCCTAATAAGGTGAATATGCTCATGAACTGCACAATCACGGTGGGTGCATTGCGATACACATTGCCGATGGCGCCGCCCAATTGCACCGCATCGCTAGACGATGCACCGAACGCCATTAAGCCGAACAGGCAAGATAAAAGCCATAGCAATGGCGAACGCAATTGTTCGCGCAACTCGAATTTAAAAAATTCCCGAATCATCCGAATGCTCCTTACGCTGCGCTGGCAGTGGATTGATGAGCACGCAGGCGTTGGAAATACACATCTTCCAAATCGGGATTGATTTGATGAAAACCGGCTTCGGGTTGCTCTTCGCTAAATACGTGAATCACCGGCTTGCCGCCCACCAAGCGGGTTGAGAGCACATTGAATTTTGTTTGGTAGTCGGGCAGTTGCGATTTAGCCACTTCCGCCGACCAAACCCGTTCGCTCAGAGCAGCAATGGCATCGTGTGGTTTGCCGGTTAGCAATACCTGGCCTTTGTTTATGATGGCCATGTTCGGGCATAAATCGGTCACATCTTCCACAATATGCGTGGATAAAATCACCACCACGTTTTCGCCGATTTCTGCTAATAAATTCAAGAAGCGATTGCGCTCTTCTGGGTCAAGGCCGGCGGTCGGTTCGTCCACAATCACTAATTTTGGATTGCCGATTAAGGCTTGCGCAATACCAAAACGCTGGCGCATGCCGCCTGAAAATCCGCCTAATTTACGCTTGCGCGCATCCCATAAATTCACTTGTTTGAGCAAGTTTTCAACCACGTCTTTGCGTTGTCCGCTTTGCGTAAAGCCTTTCAGCACCGCAAAATGAGTGAGCAAATCTTCGGCACTCACTTTTGGATACACACCAAAATCTTGTGGCAAGTAGCCCAGCTGTTTGCGCACCGCGTCTTTATCTTGCAACACATCAATGCCGTTGAAGGTGATGCTGCCGGAATCGGCTTCTTGCAAGGTGGCAATAGTGCGCATCAGCGACGACTTGCCGGCACCATTGGGGCCAAGCAAGCCAAACATGCCATTTGGAATGTCTAAGTTGACGTTATCTAAGGCGCGTACGCCATTGCTGTAGGTTTTGCTGAGGGATTTAATGCTGAGCATAGCTTGGCCGCCGTTGG
>JAYTVJ010000060.1:0-24589 GCA_043744535.1 Arenimonas sp. | reverse complement strand
ATGCTATTTCGGAGTATCCGCAGATATTCGGTTCGGCGGCTTGCATGTCAACGCACTGGCCGGGCAAATTTGATATGAATGACAATCCAATTCCCGATGCTTTTTTAAACTATATGCGTGCACATCTGCCAGATCCGCATAGCCATCGAATTTATTTTGATCATGGCACCGAAACACTAGATGCTATGTATCCGCCCTTACAGGCAAAGGTTGATATGTTGATGCAGCAAAAAGGCTATAGCGCACTGAATTGGCAAACGCGTGAGTTCAAAGGCGCCGACCACAGCGAGAAATCGTGGGCAGCACGCTTGGATGTAGCGCTGCTATTTTTATTCGGTGTGCTTAAATAATACCTATGTTTAATCCAAAACCAACCATTCAGGCCTTGCCTTTATACGATGAGCAAGTCTGTTATGTCATCGATGATGTTTTGTTGCATCCAGAAGTGTGGGTTCAAGAAGCAGTCAAGCACCGCGCACATTTTATGGAAGCGCCAAGCAATGCCTATCCCGGCATTGAGCTACCGATGCCTGAAGACATCAATCAAGGCATCATTGATTATTTCAACAGCTTCCTCAACAGGCGCTTTGGCATCCGGCGTATTAAAGCCAGTTATAGCCGTTTATCGATGGTGACTCGCACCCCAGAACAGCTGATGCCGCGTCAGTGGCTATGCCATCGAGATGGCGTGCGTGTTGCCGCGAATGAACGCATGTTGGCATCGGTAATTTACTTATATAAAGACGCTGGCTTAGGTGGCACCTCGTTTTATCGGCCAACGCAGAGCGCGCAGCAAACCGCACAGATAGTGCATGATTCCAGCGTCTTGCAGGCCGAGCAATTTACCGCTAAATATGGCATACAGCCCAGTTTTATGACTGAAAGTAACCACTGGTTTGAAAAAATTGGCTGTGTTGAGGCACGCTGGAACCGGATGATTGTGTATGACGGCATGATGTTTCACAGCGGCGATATTACTCGGCCAGAGGCCATGACCAACAACCCAGAAACGGGGCGCTTGAGTTTAAACGGATTCTTTAGCGCGCGCCGAAATCTGGCGTAATCAAGGCAATGTAATCAGCACCGTATCATCCATAATTTTTGGGTCTGTGGGCTTGCCGCCGCCATAGCTTTGCGGGTCGGCTTTCGGCTTTAGTGCGCGGTAGTTGCTGTCGTAGTCCCAAGTGCTCAGATACAGTTTGATGCCAGACAAGATGGCAGGATTTCCGATGACCATACCAGGCACGATAAATTCAATAGTTTGTTGCTCTTTATTGACCGTGATCAGCACGCCAGCACTGCTGATTTTGCCATCCGAATCTTCAGTACCCATGTCAGCTGAGAAAAAAGCATTGCTCCAGCCATGGCTACGCCAGCGGTAATGCCAACGCATATTTTCTGGCAAGCGACTATTTTGCTGTGGCATTATGTTGCTGCCCAATGGTTTCTCGGGTATTTGAATAAAGCCACTAAAAGCCACGTGATCAAAGCCATTGGCCGGATTCCAAAGCTGGGTAATGGCGCGCATTTTCAGCGTGATTTTCAGATTATTGCCAGCACTGGCCACCGTCACACGTTCAATATCCTGTTGCCGGTAATCACGCCAGCCGACATCGTCTGGGTATTGGTATGTGCCACTCGGGCCGTGGTCGTCATTTTTTGGGTCGTCAATGCGCAGTAATTCGCGCCATTGTTTCTGCACACGAAAATCAAACGTTTCCGATGCAAGCTGGGTATTGTCCTGCCAGGCTACTAGCTGATGCAGTACGGTTGCATCCATCATTGATTGCGTATTAATCTTGCTTTGCCAATGGCCGTTCGCAGCGGGTTGAATGTCTATTGCTGTGCTGAGATTGCCATCTACGACCAACTGGAAGGGCTGACTGGCCGAGCCGGTCAGCATAAAATCCGCATTGAATACCGTGTTTTTAGGGACATCGATGGTGGGCGCAGCAGTTGCTTTGCGCGTTGTTGTGTTGCCCATGGCACGCAATACCAAGCCTGTGCGTGCAGGCAGCGCCATGCTAAGCCGCCCCTTGCTGCCAACCACAATGGGCGCATCCCAAGGCTTGATTGAATACAATGGACTAAGCTGTGTTCCTTCGGGCAAGCCGGTGTCTAGTTTGTCGAGCAAAGTTTCATGCTCAGCGCTGTTGAAAATAACCAACGCGGTATCTTCTTCGGTATGCATTTGATACGCCAAAACGCCGGCTCCAGCAGCATTGTCTTTCAGTAATTTGGGTTTGCCGTGGGTGAATACGTTATGTTTTTTGCGTAATTCGCTGAGTGTTTTGATGGTTTGGAACAGTTCCGATTGTTGGTTGAAATGATCTTGGCCAATAGCGCCGAAGCCAGTTTTGAACATCGACGCGCGTTGTTCCTGCAAGCCTTGCTCGGTGCCGTAATAAATCACTGGAATACCGGGCAGGGTCATCATCGCCAATAGGCTTTGCTTCAGACCATCGCTGGTGCCATTCACTAAATAGCGGTCCACATCGTGGTTATCGATAAAACTAACCATTAACTGCGGCTGTTCAAAGACGTGCATCATGCTGTTGATTCGGTAGCTCAGTTCAGCCGTGGCATGGCCGCGCGCGAACACATCCGACAAAGCACCATACAGCGGAAAGTTCAACATGCCTGGCATCAAAGGCTGACCTTTCGCATCTTTTATGTAGCGATTAATTTTGTGGCTTTGCGTGTCGTCAAAGGGCTTGTCAACAGCGAAGCCTTCGCCGAATACATGAAACTGCTCTCGGCCAGTCTGTTTCGCCACGGCCATCATGCCAGGGGCGTTTGGGTCAGTTGCATACAGAAAATCGCGGAAATAATCAGGTGGCACATAAAAAGCGGTATCAACACGCAAGGCGTCCACGCCAACTTCTTTAATCCAATAGCCATAACTTTGTCTGAGTGCTTGGCGCACGGTGGGATTTTCGGTATTTAAATCATCCAAGCCGGCCATTTGGTAATCATGTTCTTGGTTTGAGTCTTGGTAATCCACAATATTCGGCGTCCAATGGTAAATGTTGGCTTGCCGTTGCGCTGCATTTTTGGCATTGTTTTGATTAAACGGATATTGGCTTGGTGCTGTGCCTTGGCCGCTGTTTTTTTCACGCACATAGTTGCGCTCGGGCTGGTCTTTATTCCATTGGCCTTGGTAGGAAAAATAATTACCCATATGGTTAACTACCACGTCTTGCACGAGATACATATTTTGCGCATGCAAGGCGCTCGAGAGGTTTTTGTAGTCTTGTAGGCTGCCAAAGTGCTTATCAACGGCCATCAAGTTTTCGGCCCAGTAGCCATGATAACCACCGTAATTACTCGAAACGCTCCACCATTGGTGTGCAACAGGCGGTGTAATCCACACAGCGGTTGCACCTAAGTTTTTGATATAGTTTATTTTATTTTGCAAACCACGCAAGTCGCCACCCGAGTATTTGCTGTTCTGGGAGGGGTCATACTCGCCAACGCCTTGGTCATTATTGTATGGATTGCCGTCATTAAAGCGGTCAATCATCACAAAATAAATGATTTGTTCCCGCCAATCGGGCGATGCTACATGCAATTTTTCCGGCTCATTTGCGTTCACCTTTGTCATAGAGTAAAAACTTAAAACCATGCTTAAAATGACAAAAAGGACAACCCGCATAACCCTCTCCTTGCTTTATAAATCAATAACATAAAATAATTTCTACGCCTCTAAGGTAGGGCAAAAGAACCTGAACGAGCAATGAATACGTATGTAATTTATGTTATTTTCCTGTAAATTCTGCAATTATCGTAGCGTTCGTTGAAAAATCGAATTGGTACGTTTGTCTACGCGGCTTGCCTAGCTAAACACCACAAAAAATAATTTAATTCACAGTGCTGTTATATGGAGAGGAATAATGGTAAAGCTTAAACGCAATATGTTGAGCGTTGCATTGGCATCAGCCACGTTGTTAGTGGTATCCAATGTCAATGCGCAAACGGCGGATCAAACAGAACAGACCGCAGATGCAGCAAAAAATGATAAAGATGCCAAGGTCCTTGATAAAGTCACGGTTAAAGGCATTCGGCGCGGCATTGAAAATGCGATTGAAACCAAACAAACAGCCACTTCAATTGTGGAGTCGATTTCTGCAGAAGATATCGGTAAGCTGCCGGATTCTTCTATTGCTGAATCCATTGCGCGCTTGCCGGGCTTAACCGCACAACGTGAGCGTGGACGCGCAACACAAATTAATATTCGCGGCTTTGCCGGCGATTTTGCCGGCACAACCTTGAATGGCCGTGAACAGGTGAGTTTAGGCGATAACCGCGGCGTAGAATTTGATCAGTATCCTTCGGAATTATTAAGCGGTGTTACCGTGTATAAAACGCCCGATGCTTCCTTGGTGGGTCAAGGCTTGTCCGGTACAGTTGATTTACAGACAGTGAAGCCATTGTCGTTCTCGGAACGCGTTGTTGCAATGAACTATCGGTATGATCAAAACGAAAACAACGGCTCGAAAGAAAATGGAAATCGCTACAGTTTTTCATACATTGATCAATTCTTAGATAAGACGGTGGGTATTGCATTGGGTTATGCCCATCAAGATAGCCCAACGCCTGGTAATCAGGCTGAGCAGTGGGGCTATTGCCGGCAAGCAGATGCGCAGTGGTGCCAGCCATCTGGCGGCGTGTTGAAGCCCGGTGAAGCATTGTTGGGCGGCGGCAAGGTATATCATTTCGACAGCAATAACAAACGTGACGGATTTATGGCCACGGTTCAGTTTAAGCCAAATGATAGGTATGAAAGTAACCTTGATTTTTACTACTCAAAATTCCAGAAAACAGAAATTAAAACAGGTTTAGAATTCGGCTTTGCTTACAGTGGCGCTGCTTTGCAACCAGGTTATACCGCCAATGAGAATGGTACGGTTGTTGAGGGTGTAATGAAAGGTGTGAAGCCTGTATTCCGCATGGACAGCAATCCAATTGATGACAAATTGTTCTCGTTTGGTTGGAACAATAAATTCAAAATTAATGATTATTGGTCAGTGAATGCCGATATCACTATTTCAGATGCAAAGCGCCAATTCCGTGTTCTTGAAACCTATGCCGGTTTGAAAAATCCAGCCGGAGCAACAGTAGGATTCAAATTTAATCCTGCCGGATACTACGATTTCAGTTTTGATACGGATCTGAATGATCCAAGTAACCTGCAATTGATTGATGCCGGCAACTGGGGTCAAGATGGTTACCTGAAAGACTTTGAAGTTAAAGACAAACTCAAAGCATTCCGCCTTGATACAACGCGTACATTCGATGAAAGCTTCTTGGCAAGTATTGAGTTCGGTGCAAACTACACAGAGCGTGATAAATCGAAGTCATCGAACGAATCGCGTCTGTGTATTAGCCAAACTGCCTGCGGCGGTGGAACTGCTAGTGCTCCGTTTCCTGGAACTGCCGGCAGCTTTAGTTTCGCAGGCATTGATGGTTTAGCACAATATGATGCAAACAGCCTGTTAAACTCCGGGTTCTACCGCTTGAATACCAAATACGATAAAGATATTGCCAATAAAAACTGGTCAGTCAGTGAAAAAGTATTTACCGGGTATGTACAGGCCAATATCGATACCGATTTGGGCGACTACCCATTACGCGGCAATGTAGGTTTCCAATACGTGAGTGTTGATCAGAAATCCGATGGCTTCAGCACCTTTGCCGGCAACGCCGCAGGCACCCCAACCACTGCCGGAGCTACTTACAGCGATATCTTGCCAAGCTTGAATCTGAGCTTGGGCTTGCCAGCTGATCAGTTCCTGCGCTTTGCGGCAGCTAAACAAATAGCGCGGCCACGCATGGATGATTTACGTGCTAGCTATGATGTTTCGATTAGCAACAGTGGTTGTAATGGCGTGCCCGGCCCAGCTTGGTGCGGTGGTGGCGGTAATCCTGAGCTCAAGCCTTGGAAGGCAACCGCTTTCGATCTGAGTTATGAAAAGTACTTTGCAACTGAAAACGGCAATAAAGGCTACATCAGTGCCGCATACTTCTATAAAGATCTGTCCACCTATATCGTCAACTTGCCGCAGTTGTATGATTTTGCCGGCCAGCCACTTCCTGCCATACAGCCGGGTCAGATTCTGGGCGTAACTTACCCTACCAGTACTGTGGGCGTGCTCAATCAGCCTGCCAACGGCGAGGGCGGTGTGTTGAAAGGCTTGGAACTGACCGTGTCGGTACCATTGGACATCCTGTGGAACCCGCTCAACGGCTTCGGCATTCAAGCCAGCTACTCAGACACCACGACAGAAATCCAGCCGTTTGGTCCGGGTACCACGTTCCAATTGCCAGGCTTTTCCAAATTCGTCTCAAACGTGACCGCTTACTACGAGAAAAATGGTTTCTCGGTGCGTTACAGCCAACGTAGTCGTTCCAAATTTGTGGGTGAAACCCGCGGCTTCGGTGCTGACCTGAGTTATGTATTGATTAGCGGCGAAACTGTGCAAGATGCGCAGATCAACTACAGCTTCGGTTCTGGCAGATTCGAAAATTTAAGTTTGTACCTGCAAGTTAGCAATATTGGCGATGAGCCGTTCCGTACCACTTACGGTGCCGATGATAGGCCAAATCAGTTCTTTGAATATGGCCGTACAACACTGTTGGGCTTCAGCTACAAGTTCTAATAAGTCTTCTTGTTGTAAACTACCTACGCCAACTTAATGTGTTGGCGTAGGTTTTTTTTGGCAGGATTTTATGATTGAACGAACAGAGTCGCTTGCACTCATTGCCGATATTGGCGGTACCAATCCCCGTTTTGCGTTGGCCGATATTAGCAAAGTACAGATTGAGTTAACCAATAAAAAAACTTTAGCCACGGCTGATTTTGCAAGCTTGCAACATGCCGTTGAGCATTATTTGAATAGCGTGGGTGCCAGGCCGAAACTTGCCTCCTTTGCCGTGGCCTGCCCCGTATCCGGCGATGATATTCGATTAACCAACCGCGCCTGGGCGTTCAGCCAAGCTGAGTTGAAAAAGACCTTAGGCTTCGAACAGTTGCTGGTGATCAATGATTTTGGTGCGGCGGCGCTGGCCACATTAGCCATGACCGACGCGGATCGCGTAGTGCTGTATGGCGCGCCAGATCAACAGCGCAATGGCCCGATAACCGTCATTGGCCCAGGCACGGGTTTAGGTATTGCCTTGCTGGTGGGTGATGATAAAAACGGCTGGACCGTTGTTGAAACCGAAGGCGGACATGTTAGCTTCGCGCCGCAAGTGCCTGAAGAACAAATGATTGCAGATTGGATTAGCGCTCGCCATCATGGCCGTTGCTCGAATGAGCGGCTGTTATCGGGCGCTGGGCTTTCCTATATTGATGCCGCCCTTAGCAAACCTAAACGTAGGCAGTTACGTGAGCCTGCCGATATTGTGGCTGGAGCACTTGGCGGCCACGATGTGATGGCCAGCCGCACCTTAGCGCGTTTCTGTTCGATTCTCGGTAGTGTGCTGGGTGATGCGGCCTTAATTCATGGCGCCAAAACAGTAGCAATTGCTGGCGGTATTGTGCCGCGCTTCATTCCTTATCTGCGCGCCAGCGCCTTTCGCGAGCGTTTCTTAGCCAAGGGCCGTTTTGCTTCGTATTTGGAATCGGTATCGATTCATGTGATAACGCATGATTCACTAGGATTAGTTGGCGCTGCAACAGCCTTAAAAAACAGCGCCCCTAGGCTATACTGAATATCATCCTTCTGAATCGATACCCGCGCTAAATGAAATCCAAAACCACTTCGTTTGATATTGCCTACCGCGCCGGCGTGTCGCAGTCTACGGTATCGCGTGCTCTGCGCGACAGTTCACTGGTAAATTTAGATACCCGTAAGCGCATTCAAGCGATTGCCAAAGAGCTGCATTACACCGTCGATAAAAATGCCTCCAACCTACGCTCGCAGCATTCCGATACCTTAGCGGTTTTATTGTTTGAAGACCCCACCTCTGATGATTCGCAGATCAATCCATTTTTTCTGTCGATGATTGGTTCAATCACCCGGGCTTGTTCAAAATTCGGCTACGATTTACTGATTTCCTTTCAGCAAGCCTCCAACGATTGGCATGCCGATTTCGAAGACAGCCGCAAAGCCGACGGCATTATTTTATTAGGCTATGGCGATTATCTGGATTACAGCAGCCGTTTAGAAAAATTGGTTGAGCAAGGCACGCACTTTGTGCGCTGGGGATCTTTGCCTGGCCAGCCTGGCGTTTCTATTGGTTGCGATAATCTGTTGGCCGGCCGCGAAATGACCGAGCATTTATTATTGCAAGGCCATCGCCGCATTGCATTCTTGGGCCATGCCTCGGAGCGCTACCCGGAATTTTTTGATCGCTACCGTGGCTATGTAGCGGCTTTGCAGCAAGCCGGTATTGCCATAGAGCCAGCCATACAAGTAGATTCAATCAGTAACGAACAAGACGGCTATAACGCGATGATGCAGTTATTCGCTAATCAACAACATTGTGATGCAGTATTTGCCGCCAGTGATTTAATTGCCATTGGTGCCATGAATGCCATTCAAGAGCGCGGTATGCTGATCCCTGATCAAATTGCGGTGGTTGGGTTCGACAATATTCCCATGGCGAATTTTGTGTCGCCGGCGCTAACCACGGTTTTGCAAGACACCAAACAAGCGGGCGAGCTGTTAGTGAAAACCTTAATTCATCTCATCAATAATGAACCGGTGGAAAGCCAGATGCTGCCCGCTAAACTGCTTATTCGCCGGTCTTGCGGCGCTGTTTCGCAGCCATTAGAGCATCCAGTTTCTGAATAAGTGCTGGGTTTTGCGCGGTGCTATTTAGCACCAAAACCTCCACGCCATGCGCTGGAACACGAATTTTAACGCGCGTATTTTCCGAACTAACGGTTGTGGAGGTGTTGTTTATAGCGGAATGCCAAATACCCGGTGCGATAAGCTGATCAACGGTAAAACGTTGTGGCTTGTTGCTTTTATTGAGCAGCACCAAAGCACTTTGATTCAGGCCTGCATGTTGGTACACACGATAAAAAATGGCACGATCTTTGTTCAGCGCAACATCCAGCTGCAAGCCTTTTTGCAAAGCAACCGTGTCTCGGCGTACATTAGCAATACGTTGAAGATTCTGATAAATCGTGTGTGATGGCGCTTGGCTAATCTGCGCTTGCCCAAAATAATTGCGGTTGCCTTCGTGTTCGGCTTTGCCGCGCATAAAACCGACTTCCGAGCCGTAGTAAATCACCGGAATGCCACGCGCAGTAAACAGCCAATTATGCGCATCAATAAAGCCACTATCGCTGGCGTTTAAGCGCGTCATATCGTGGTTGTCGTAGAAGGTCATCAGTTCATAGGCATTTTGATACGGGCTATTTTCCAGATACAGTGCTGAAGCCAAATCCTTGTAACTGGCATGCTTTGGTCCAAACACGTCGCCCAGTTTTGCTTTCAGTGGAAAATCTAAAACGCTAATTTTGCCGTTTTCCGGCCAAGTGAATGGCGCGATTTTATCGGCATTGTAATCATATGCTTCGGCAAACATAAAGAAATCGGGATGCTGCGCACGAATTCTATCGCTAAAGGTTTTCCAAAAGCTTAGCGGCATATGCTTAATGGTGTCGATGCGAAACGCTGATGCGCCTTTATCAATCCATTGCAAGTAAGCACCCGTTAGATAATCCATCACAGCTGGGTTGTTTTCATTGAGATCAGAAAGCTGCACCAATTCGCGTTTGGTGTTGTAAAAACGATGCAATGGATTGCTGGCAGGGTCTAATTTTTCCGGTTCGATATTTTGATGGTCGGCCAGCAATATGCCGTTTTTATCAAAAATTTGCCCAAATTTTGGCTGTGCTGCCGGCATGCTGAAAGCGGGCGAACCATGATTACAAACAATATCGAGCACCGTTGCTATGCCTTTGCCAGCTAAAACCGTGTTCAAGCCAGCAAAATCCAAATCATGGCTCGGCAAGTGTTCATCGAGCCGGTAAAAATTACTGCCCCAATAGCCGTGGTAGCCGGTCTTGCCTTGGTCTTGAAAGCTGCCTTTCCACGTTACCGGCTGGCTGCCAGTAAACGCTTCATCGGGATTATCCACGATGGGTGTTAGCCAAATGGCATCAAAGCCCAATTGTTTTATGTAGTCGGCATTATTGGCAATGCCTTTGAAGTCGCCGCCTAAATAGCCGATGTTATCGCTTTCACCGGCTGGCGCGCCCGGCACAGGAATATCAAAGCTTGGGTGAGCGCCGCCTTGCTTGCGTTGGTCGTTGCTTTCATCGCCGTTGACGAAACGGTCAGTCATCAAAAAATACACAGCGCGCGCAGCAAACGGCTCAACGGTGCCGTAATACTCTTGCGCCTGTGCCATGGCGTTTGCACTTGCTAATGCTAAGCCAATCAGCCAGGCAATTTTTCGCTGCTTGCTCATCTTTAATGTCCGGCGCTGAAGGGTTGCGCGCCGGCGGGTGTTTCCTTAATAAAGAAAACCAACGCGCTTGCAACAAGCAAAGAAATACCCGCTACCGTCATCGCGTTAATTGGCGCTGTACCAATCAACTTATAGCAAAAATTCACTCCGCCTAAGGCGGCAACTACTTGCGGAATCACAATGAACATATTGAATAAGCCCATCATAATGCCCATTTTTTTCGGATCCACCGAACTCGACAACAACGCATACGGCATTGACAAAATACTAGCCCAGGACACGCCAACCAGTGCAAAACTGAGTATCAGCTGTTTCGGCTCAGACACATAATACATCGACAAGAAGCCAAGGCCGCCAGCCAATAGGCAGATAAAATGCACGAGCTTGCGATTTACCACATAGCGGGCAGCATAAAAGCTGAGTAGCAAAGCCACCAACATTGACGATAAACCGTAAAACCCCATATACGAGCCGACTAAATCGGCCGCGCTTTGAAACGCGGTATTGGCGGTTTGGAAGGCTTCTGCTTGCGAGGCAATAGCCATATCGAAAGCCGCTGAATCAGGCGCAGGTGCTTTGAATACATGCTCGGTAAGCGCCGGCGTGGCTAAAGACCACATGGTGAAAAACGAGAACCAACTAAAAAATTGCACAAAGCCAATACGCAACATTTGTTTCGGCATCGTAAGCATCTGATGCAAAATATCTGCGACTACATTGCCCTGTTTTTTTTGTTCGGCAAAGGCGCTCAAATCTTCTGGCGGATATTCCTTGGTGGTAAAAATGGTATATAAAACACTGCTCAAGAAAACACAGGCGCCAATGGCGAACGCAATCCTGACCGAGTCGGGCACTACGCCTGGCGCTGCGTCATTGGATACCTTGAGCACGGTGTTAACGAACCACGGCAGATTGCTGGCTACCCATGTGCCAATCCCAATAATCAGTGTTTGCAAAACAAAGCCATAAGAGCGTTGATCGTCGGGTAGTTTGTCAGCTACTAAGGCTCGGAAAGGCTCCATGCTGATGTTGATGGAGGCATCTAAAATCCAGAGAAAGCCAGCAGCCATCCATAGTGTTGAGGAATACGGCATAAAAAATAATGCAATGGAACTGAGAATAGCGCCTAGTAAAAAATAAGGCCGGCGCCTACCCATTATCGGGTGCCACGTGCGGTCGCTGTAATAGCCAATGATGGGCTGTATCAGTAAGCCAGTTAAAGGCGCAGCAATCCATAGCAGGGGCAAGGCATCTTTTTCAGCGCCCAGTGTTTGGAAGATGCGCGACATAAAGCCGCCCTGCAAGGCAAAACCGAATTGGATGCCTAAAAAACCAAACGACATATTCCAGATTTGCCAAAATGATAAGCGCGGTTTTGTGCTCATGAACTCTCTCAGAATTAGATTTATTGTTCATGCAATCGTACGTGCATTTGCAGCGATTTCATACCCTTGAATACGTATGCATTTTCAATCATAAAAAAACCCGCCGAAGCGGGTTTTTTGATTTGCATAAACAAACAGATTAGAACGTTTTGCGGATGCCAACATTGATGCTGTTGTTGTCTTGTGTATCGTTGCCCGTGCGTGCACGGTAGCTGACGAAACCATCAAAGTTATCAGCAAAGCGCATGCTGGCGCCAACATCCCAGTCAATGTAGTTGTCATCGCTTGGTGCAAAACCAGGCATGACAAAGTTTGCGGGTAAGGAAGCGGTGCCGCCGCGAACCGATGTTTGGTCCGTATTGGTTTCGCTAACCCAAGAAACGCGGGCAAATGGCTTAACACTGCCAAATGAACCAGCGAACTGGTAGCCCACATGCGTCATGTTGCTGTCGCGGGTGAATGAATCAAAACGCATGGCGCTGCTGCTGGTGCCGAGTTCAACATAGCCTTCAACATCGGTTTTGCTAACTTCTAAACCAGCAAAAGGGCCATGGGTAAAGTTTTCGCCTTTGAACACATAACCCACTTCCAAGGTGCCCATTTGTTGGCTAATTCCGGTGCTGCCTTTTTCGGTGCGGATAGATGCGCCAAGATCGATTTTACGGGAAATATCGGTATCTGTTGAACCGCCGCTTAAACTTGCACGCGCATACAAACCGTTGATTTCATATTGGCCAAAAACGCCGAGTAACACCGATGTGCCATCAATTTCACCAGCGCCTGCATTGGCTTTACTGTTGCTTAATGTTGCTGCAACACCGAAGGTTGCTGCTTCATTCATGCGGTACGTTGCGCCAATATTCAAGCCTTTTGAATTGCCATCTAAGGCGGGAGTATAGGCAGTTGCTTCAATATTTTGTTGGCCAAATTGCAATGCTGTGAAACCACGCACTTTGCCCACTTCCGAACCCGCCGCCCATTCTGAATCTAAGGCATCGCTAATGGCGGTGTTGTGGTTGAACGATGATTGCAACGCTACTTCTGGCGCTAAAGAAACAATGCCTGGTGCTGTAATGGTGGCATAGGCAATATTGGCTAACAAGGCATGCGCACGGCCCGATGGGTGAATGCCATCGGCAAATAGATAAGTTGCGCTGATAGGCTGTGTTGGGTAACCCGATGCTGCTGGGCCGCATAACAAGGATGAACCAGGGCATGCTGTGCCTGTGGTGTTGGTAAAGCCATAGGCTGCTGGGTTGGCTTTCACTTCATTGATAATAGCGTAGGTGTTGATAGCGATAATGCCATCATTCAAGGTGGCTAAGCCGCCATTGAATTGCAAGTTATAGATAACCGATAATGCCGAAGCGCCTGCTTGGTTGGCAGTGCCAACATTCAGTGGGGTTAAGCCTAAATCAGGCAAGTTGAACACCAAAATGTTTTTTGCACCGGCCGTTTGCAAGGCTTTGATTTCACCGATGGCCGTTGCACCGGCTTGGCCGGCAATGGTTTGTGCAATAGCAGAGGCATTAGCTGGGTTGCCGCCGTTTAGGTAGATGTATTTATACAAAATAGACCCTGTTGGCAAAAAGCCGCCCGGAGGCGTTACGGCCGTTGCTGCGAGAATGTCATTGGCGCCAGCCCAGTAGGTATACAGTGCGTTTGGATCAGCTACGCCACCGTTGGCCGTTAAGTGCGTATTAAATTGGGTGAGCAACGAGAAATTACCCGGCGAATTGCTGCAGGTAAAGGTTGGCAAACCAGGCAATGCAATAGCAATGGTGCTGCCGTTTTGAATGGCGCAAGCGCCGCCGTAGGCAAAGTTAGTGCCACCGCTTGAGCTTGGAATCAGTGGCGAACGATTGGTTTGGTTGCCCAAGCCGAACATGCTCGATAAAATTTGTGAGTATACGGGATCGGTATTGGTGGTGAAGCTACTGCCAGGCGGCAAGCCATTCAAGGTACCGACATTGCCGGCATCGGTTAAGCTATCGCCGAAACTGATGACTCTGGAAAACTGCTGGGCTTGTGCGGCAGAACTGGCTGTAATGGCAACAGCAAGTGCCATAGAAAGTTGGCTTAAACGCATGATATTTACTCTCTCTTTTGGGTTATTTACACGTATCGCCATAGCTTTGCAAAGCGCATTTTGAAAAACTCGCAAAGTTACAGCCCATACCCACGCGCATTGTGCAGGCTAGTGAGCCTACCTTAATACAATTTTTACATTGTGGCTAGTGGCTTAGGGCGTTTTAGAGTAAATATTCTTTGGGCTAGCCAAACGCCTTCGTCGAAACTGTTTCGCCTCCATCCGCCCAAACAGCCAAACGCCATGCAAAAAACAAGCAGTGAGCAGGCCAAGCACAAACCCACCCAATACTAAGGCTAGCGCATTGTCTACAATCGCGTGATGCAGATTTAGGTGCAAAGCAGCCATTAGCCACCTGCCAATGCTGTAGGTGCTCAAGTAAATGGGGCCAAGGGTGAGTGGATTATTGAGCATTTGCAAACCCACCAGCACACTCAGATTTGCGCGGCCAAGCAGTGCGCCCACAAAGGCCAATGGAATTTGCACCCCGTAGCTAGGCATGAACGTGAGCAGACTGCCAATATAGATTGCCCGCACCACAGAGGCGTTTTTGAACGACCACAGATACGGCCGTTTGCGAGCAAATTCAGCAAACCATTTAACCATCGGATAGCGCCGTACATTGGCACGTCGCGGTAAGGGCTTCAGCCAAGCACGAACACGCTTACGGCGCTGACGCCATTGTAAATCCATCAGGCCGCGCGTCGGCGCTTATTTAACTGGATGAGTAATAAGGAGATAGCGGCCGGTGTCATGCCCGGAATGCGTTGGGCTTGGCCAATCGTTTCAGGGCGGGTTTTGTTGAGTTTACTTTGCAGTTCGTTGGACAGCCCAGGAATGCCAGTGAATTCAAAGCCTTCCGGAAAGGCGGTGTTTTCGCTTTTCTTTGATTTGGCAATGTCGTCGTTCTGGCGAGTTAAATAGCCAGAATATTTCACAGAAATCTCCACTTGCTCGGCCACTTTCAACGAGCTGGCTGCAGGCCCGAATTCGGTAATGGCAGTTAGGTTGTTATAGGTGATTTCTGGGCGTTTGATTAAATCCAGCGCCGAGCTATCCCGCGTAACGCAAATGCCGGTGTCGCGCTCAAGCGCATCCGCCAAGGCATTGCCAGGCACCACCCAAAGGGCTTGCAAGCGAGCGCTTTCGGTGTGAATGGCATCCATTTTCGCGTTAAATGCCTGTTGCCGTGTTGAATTTACTAAACCTAATTCAACGCCGATTGGCGTTAAGCGTGCATCGGCGTTGTCTTCGCGCAGCTGCAAGCGATATTCAGCGCGCGAGGTGAACATCCGGTACGGTTCAGTGGTGCCATGCGTAATCAAGTCGTCAATTAGCACGCCAATATAGGCTTCATCGCGGCGTGGCGACCAAGCCGGCAGATCTTTGCTGTAACGCGCGGCATTCAAGCCAGCAATCAAACCTTGCGCAGCCGCTTCTTCATAGCCGGTGGTGCCGTTTATTTGCCCGGCAAAAAATAGGCCGTTCATGGCTTTTGTTTCCAAAGACGCCTTCAAGCCACGTGGATCGAAGTAATCGTATTCAATGGCATAGCCAGGCCGGGTGATATGTGCGTTTTCAAAGCCACGAATCGAATGCACTAAAGCAAGCTGCACATCGTAGGGCAGAGAGGTAGAAATGCCGTTCGGGTAAATTTCAGCGGTGTTCAAGCCTTCCGGTTCGATGAAAATCTGGTGCGAGGTTTTATCGGCGAAGCGTACGATTTTATCTTCAATCGATGGGCAATAACGCGGTCCAATTCCCTCAATTACGCCGGAATACATTGGCGAACGGTCGAGGCCACCACGGATGATGTCGTGCGTGTGTTCGTTGGTATGGGTTATCCAGCAGCTCACTTGCTCGGGGTGTTCAAGCCCCGTGGCTAAATAACTGAAGCTAGGAATGGGGCTGTCGCCGGGTTGTTCTTGAAACACCGAGTAATCCAAACTTCGGCTGTCGATGCGCGGCGGGGTGCCGGTTTTTAAACGTGCCACGTGGAATGCACCTTCACGCAACCGTTCCGCCAGCTTGGTGGCAGGGGGGTCGCCGGCGCGGCCGCCCGCATAATTCGTCATGCCAACATGGATTTTTCCGGCTAAAAAGGTTCCCGCTGTTAACACAATGGCGCGCGCATTGAAGCGCAGGCCGGATTGGGTAATAACGCCAACAGCCTGATGGTTTTCGAACACGATGTCGTCAACGGCTTGCTGAAACAACGATAGATTGTCTTGCGCTTCCACCACATTGCGAATTTTGGCTTTATACAATGCGCGGTCGGCTTGCGCGCGGGTTGCGCGCACTGCTGGGCCTTTCGAGGCGTTTAAAGTACGCCATTGAATGCCGGCAAAATCAGCAGCAATCGCCATGGCGCCGCCAAGCGCATCAATTTCCTTAACCAAATGGCCTTTGCCAATGCCACCAATAGCCGGATTGCAGCTCATTTGCCCAATGGTTTCAATGTTGTGCGTTAACAACAACGTGCGTGCACCCAAGCGCGCCGAGGCTAAAGCTGCTTCCGTGCCGGCATGGCCGCCACCAATAACGATGACATCGAAATGATTTGTTGTGTTCATAGCCGCTATTTTCGCCTATTTCCGCCAAAACGCAAAACGCGCCCGAAGGCGCGTTGCGTAGGGTTCATCTATTAGGGCTTATCGCCATCGTGTTCACGCTCGGCTTTTGGCTCGCGCTGTTTGCTTTCCGTACGTTCACGGCGCTCTGCTTGAGGCCGTTGTTGAACGCGTGGTTGCTGCGGCATTTGCTGTGCAACGGCCACCGCGCCTTGCGTTTGTTGATTGCCATTCATTGGCCGATTGCGTGGCGCTTGGTTTTGTTGAACTGGCCGCTCGCGCTGTGCTTGCGAAAAACGCGCGTAGTCGTTGCTTGGCTGTTCCGATTGCAACGGACGCTCGCGTTGTGGCTGACGCTGCGGGTAATTGGCTTGTTGACGTAGTTGTGTTTCGCGCGCAATGTAACGCTCACGCTCGGCGTAGCGTTCACGCTGAACGTTGCGCTCACGCTCTTGATCATCATAAATAGGCGGCGTCACAGGGCGTGGGCGCGGCTGTTGTCGCGGATATTGCGGTGTATTTGGTGTGCCACCATTGGCAATCGGCTGGGTATGACCATAGAGCTGAACGGGCGCAGGCTGGTTCGGCTGATTTATAGGGCGATGTGGCCGAGGGCCATCTGGCCGATCAACAATCGGGTAACGGGGGTCAAAACCGGGCTGACTCGGCTGATGCTCAGGATGATCGTTGTGGTGGCCTGGCGGTTTTGGTTTTGGCTCGTGGTGATGGTGGTAGCTGTAATAGGGTGTGTAACCCCAACCATAGCCATAGCTTGGATGGTAGCCGCCGTAGCAATATGCCGACCACGGCGAGCATTGGTAATAGCCGTAATATGACGGGTAATTGCGGTAATGCGAATAGCTGGGGCCGAAGTTGAAGGTAAAGCTTATGCTGGAATAACCACCGCTGCCATAGCTGTATTGGCCATAATTGCCGGTATTTCCGTAATAGCCGTCGTCGTAGCCATAGTCGTCATAGCCCGTATCGGGGTCACCGTAATAATCATCGCCATAGTCGTTATAGCTATCTTGGGGCGATGAATAA
Source organism: Arenimonas sp. (assembly GCA_043744535.1). Taxonomy (GTDB): domain Bacteria; phylum Pseudomonadota; class Gammaproteobacteria; order Xanthomonadales; family Xanthomonadaceae; genus Arenimonas. Next base: position 7,073 of record JAYTVJ010000060.1, on the reverse strand, counting down.
TAGCCGTCATTGGCATATTCAGATGTATACGTTACACAGCCCGTTAAGGCAAGGCTGGCTAAAAGACATAAAAGCAGTTTGGATTTCATTGTTCAACTCCCGCAAGTCAATTCAGTGTAGGCGGTTGCTGTGAATCGTAGCTGAATTAAACGACAATAGACGGAGAATATTTTTGGGAGTATGGCATGTTGCATCAAGCCTCAGGGCAATGGAAGCGTGGTTTGATGATGGCTTTGGTAACAGCGGGCTGTTGGGCCACCTTGCCATTGGTCTTAAAGATGAGCCTCGTGGTGCTCGACCCCATGACCTTAACCTGGTTTCGATTTTTATTCGCGGCCATTTTTATGCTGTGCTGGCTTGGCGCTAAAAAACAGTTAGGTGCCTACCGCGTGTTGGATAGAAAACGCTGGGCACTGTTGTCGTTAGCGGCGCTGCTATTGATTGGTAATTACGTGGGTTATTTATTAGGCGTGCAATTCACTTCGCCAAGCAATGCGCAATTGCTTATTCAAATGGCGCCCTTGTTAATGGCGCTGGGCGGAGTTTTCATCTTTAAAGAAAGCTATGCATGGGGCCAATGGCTTGGCTTAAGCATTATTGTGGTTGGCTTGCTGCTATTTTTTAACGACCAATTGAGCAATCAATTTATTAGCAGACAGCATTATTTATTAGGCGTACTTTCGCTATTTTTGGCGGCGGTTTCATGGGCCGGCTATGCCTTGTTGCAGAAGCAATTGCTGATGAAGTTGCCGTCGCAACATATTCTTGGCTTTATTTATGCCTTAGCAGCCTTGGTGCTTTGGCCGTTCGCCAAACCCAGTAGTTTGCTGCAATTGGATGCCATGCATTGGGCGCTGGTGCTATTTTGCTGCATCAATACCTTAGTGGCGTATGGCGCCTTTGCGGAAGCGCTGGTGCATTGGCAGGCATCGCGTGTTTCGGCGGTATTGGCAATGACGCCATTATTATGCTTGCTAGCGGTTTCTGCTGTGCACAGCATTTGGCCGCAATATATTGCTGTGGAGCATGTTTCGGCGTTCGGCATTTTCGGCGCGTTGCTGGTTGTTGCTGGCTCAGCGTTGAGTAGTTTGCTGGGCCAAAATAACAATAAGCAAGCCGATAAGGCAATGGAGGAAGCTAAGTGATTGCATTTGCCGACATATTAAATGTCGCTGCCCGCATCACGCCGTATGCAAGTGTTACACCAATCAAAACGTCTGCGGCGTTGGATGCGTTATCCGGCGCACAGCTTTTTTTCAAATGCGAGAATTTGCAAGTTGGCGGCGCCTTCAAATTCCGCGGCGCAGTGAATGCGGTGTTTACCTTAAGTGACGAACAAGCCAAGCACGGCGTGGTCACTCATTCGTCTGGCAATCATGGCGCCGCCTTAGCGCGTGCTGCAAAACTTCGCGGCATCGCCGCGCATGTGGTGGTTCCGGAAGGCGCGGTGCAATCAAAGTTAGATGCAATACAAAAAGCCGGCGCCATTATTTACCGCTGCGCGCCCACGCAAGCTGCTCGAGAAGCCAAAGTGCTGGAATTAATTGAACAGCTTGGCGCTTATCTGGTGCATCCTTACGAAGATGCGCAGGTTATGGCCGGCCAAGGCACGGCGGCGTTGGAGTTGAATCATGCCGTTCCGAAACTCGATGCCGTATTGGCACCGGTTGGCGGCGGCGGTTTAATTAGCGGCACAGCTATTGTTCTCAATCACTTTGATATTCCCTTGTATGGTGTTGAACCCGACGGCGCGGCCGATACCATTGCCTCACTGGTTGCAAAAACCCGCATAACGCATATTGTGCCGGATACCATTTGCGACGGCTTACGGGCGGTGGTGGGCATTCCAAATTTCGCCATCATTCAAGAGCATGTGTTGCAAGTGCTCAGCGTTTCCGATGCGCAATGTGTGCAGGCTCAAGCACTCATCACTGAACACTTGAAAATGCTGATTGAACCATCCAGCGCCACGGTGTTGGCGGCGGTGTTAGCGTATCCGGAAATTTTCAACGGCAAGCGAGTTGGCTTGATTTTGACTGGTGGCAATGTTTGATGAAGTAATCGTAGGTTGGGGTAAGTCTGCGAACCCCAACTTAGCTTAGAAAACCTATAGGTAAAATTTGAATAATGAGATTGTGTAAAATAATTTCCGATAATTAAAATGCCGTGATATATTTTTTATGTTTTTGACATAAGATAATCAGTCTATTTTGGGAGGTCTTGCTTGTTCCGAATTCTTGTATTGTATGCACTTTTTGTGCAGTGCGTGTTTGCACAAGACGCGCCAATAATTGCAGAATCGCCAAAAATCACTGTCCTTGCAAAAACACCAGTTCTGCTTGAATTCAGTAATGAGGTGTCGTCAAAGACAGCCGTAATTGGTGCGCCGATACAATTCATGTTGGCGGAAGATTTGCTTCTCAATGAGAAAGTTGTAATACCAAAAGGCACAATGGCCTTAGGTGAAATTATTCATGCGCAGAAATCGGGGTTTGGCGGTAAAGCGGGCGAATTAATATTGGCTGCCAGATATTTACTCTTTAATGATCAACGCATTAAATTACGTTCGCTAAAGCCGATTGCAGGAAATTATGTAGGAAAAAATAATACTGATGCATCCTTTGCTGTGGGTGCCGCCGCTGCAGCTGCTGTTCCCATCCTTGGTATATTGGCGCCCTTTATTACAGGTGGAGAAATTATTATTCCACCCGGTACGCGAGCAACCGCGTTAATTGCAGTAGATACATCCCTTGACGTTGCTGTTGTTGGGCCATAATTTTTTAATTCCATAAAACGAGAGAACTATGAAGACATTGAAATTTTCGGCATTATTTTTGGCTTCCGCATGCATTGCGCCTGTATTTGCTCAGGATGCCACGCCAGCAGCCGTATCTACAGTTGCTGCAACGGATGCCGTAAGCGTTGCAATCGGTGCGCCGGAAGCTGGCAAAGCCTTAGTCGTATTTTTCCGCCCTAGCGCATTTAAAGGCGCAGCAATAAATTTCAAAGTTCGTGAAAACGATGTTGAAATGGGCAGATTACGCAGTGGAAATTACTTCACGCTACAAGTTGCGCCAGGCAAGCACGAATATGTAGTTCATGCCGAAAATAAAGATGTAACGGCGATTGAAGCGGAAGAAGGCGAAACCTATTTTATTTCTGGTGAAGTGAATTTCGGCTTCATGTCGGGCCGTCCGAATCTTGCGCCATCCAATATGGATGCCTTTAAAGCCGCTTTTCCAAAACTTAAGAAATCTAAGCCATTAGAAGACTGAGTAAGTTAAGTGTGTTAAACAAAGGCCGGCCGCTCGAATTATTTCGACAGCCGGCCTTTTTTATGAAACGGACAATGCAACCTCCGTCCCTTAGAAATTCGTTTTATACTGAACATCTATTCGTGAGTATTCACGCAGCAATAAAGGAAAAACATGATTATCCAACCGAAAACCCGTGGTTTCATTTGCACCACCACGCACCCAACGGGCTGCGCGGCCAATGTGGCCGAGCAAATTGCGTTGGTGAAGGCGCGTGGTGAAATTGTTGGTGGGCCAAAAAAAGTGTTGGTTATCGGTGCATCAACCGGCTATGGCTTGGCGTCGCGGATTACCGCCGCATTTGGTTCAAACGCTGCCACTATCGGTGTGTTTTTGGAAAAGCCGGCCAGCGAATCAAAGCCTGGTAGCGCCGGTTGGTACAATTCCGCCGCCTTTGAAAAAGCCGCCCACGAGGCTGGCTTGTATTCCAAAAGCATTAATGGCGATGCGTTTTCGCATGCCATGCGCGCTCAGGTGATTGAACGCATCAAACAAGATTTAGGGCAAGTGGATATGGTGGTGTATTCACTGGCTTCGCCGGTTCGGAAATTGCCAGATTCGGGTGAGTTAGTACGTTCGGCCTTGAAGCCGATAGGCGAAAAATACCAATCGACCGCCATTGATACCAGCAAAGACATCATTATTCATGCTGAAATTGAGCCAGCTTCTGCAGAGGAAATTGCTAACACCGTTATCGTAATGGGCGGCGAAGATTGGCAGCTTTGGATGCAGGCATTGCTCGATGCGGGCGTGTTGGCCGATGGGGTGAAAACGGTTTCTTACAGCTACATTGGAACGGATATTACCTGGCCAATTTACTGGCATGGCGCACTTGGCAAAGCCAAAGAAGATATGGACCGCGCCGCTGAGGAATTGCGTCAAACACTTGCGCCGGTGAATGGCGCTGCCAATGTAGCCGTGCTAAAAAGTGTGGTAACGCAAGCATCTGCAGCTATTCCGGTGATGCCATTGTATATTTCGATTTGCTTTAAAGTGATGAAAGCGCAAGGCTTACACGAGGGCCCTATTGAACAAATTGACCGCATGTTCCGCACCCAGATATATAGCGCCAATGCCACGCGTGACGAACATCAACGAATTCGTATGGACGATTGGGAGCTGCGCGATACCGTGCAAGATGCGGTAAAAGCGATTTGGCCAACGGTAAGCACTGAAAATTTATTTCAATCCACTGACTATGCCAACTACAAAGCCGATTTCTTACAATTATTCGGTTTTGGTGTATCGGGTGTAGATTATGCTGCGGAGGTTGACCCGGTGGTGACTTTTGATGTGATTGATGTTGCCAATTAATTGGAAATAAAACCATGATTTGGATCTTAAGCATTGCGATTGTGTATTTACTGATACAACAAAGTAAACATGGCGACCGCCTGCGTAGTGCTGAAAGTGAATTACAAAAAGCACGCAATACGTTTAAGTTTCTAGCGGATGAGCGCCAACGTGCCGCAAAGCCGCAGGCCGACAAAGAAACCGTTGCGCCGACACCCACAGAAGCTCCCAGCGCGCCTGTTGCTGCCGCAGAATTGCCACCTACGCCTGCACCGGCCACTGTGGTTCGGCCAGATCGTGCTCAAACAGAAAAGCTTAGCTTGGCGTGGAAAGCAGAAAGCGAACGCAAGGCAACGCCTTCAAAGCCCATCGCTGATGATAGCCCCAGTAGTTTTGATCGCCTAAGCACTGCGATTAAACGTTGGTTTACGGAGGGCAATGTACCGGTTAAGGTTGGTGTTGTGGTGACTTTTTTCGGCATCGCGGCGCTGCTGCGCTATGTCTATGTACAGGGCTATTTCACCTTTCCAATTGAATACCGTTTGATAATGATTGCAACACTATCGCTGCTTGCTTTGGCATTTGGCTGGCGAGTTCGCGAGCGCAATCCTGCTTTCGGTTTAAGTTTGCAAGGTGGCGCAATTGGCACCATGATGCTAATCATTTTCGCCGCCTATAAATATTTTAATTTATTGCCTGCTGGCCTCAGCTTCGGCTTAATTGTGGTGCTTGTAGCCGGTGCCGCGTTGCTTGCGGTATTGCAAAATTCCATGTGGATTGCTGTGTTAGGGTTTTTAGGCGGTTATTTGGCGCCAGTGCTCATTTCAACCGGCAGCGGCAATCACATTGCATTATTTAGCTATTACGCAGTTTTAAATGCCGCGGTGTTTGCTATTGTCTGGAAAAAATCCTGGCGGGTTTTAAATTTAATGGGCTTTGTTTTTACGTTCGGCGTTGGCGCTGCGTGGGGGTCAACATATTACCGCCCTGAGTTGTTCAATACTGTTGAGCCGTTCCTGATTTTATTCTTCGTGTTCTATATCGTTATTGGTTTGATGTATGTGATAAAGCAAACCGAATACCGCAAGCCTTGGGTAGATGGCACACTGGTATTTGGCACGCCCTTGCTGGCATTTCCTTTGCAGGCCGCCTTGCTTGCTAACAACCGTTTGGGGTTGGCGTTTAGCGCATTAGTGGTTTCGGTGATTTACGCTGGGCTGGTGTATTTTCTGCATCGCCGTAAAAATGATCGCTTGTTAGCTGAAGCGTATGGTGCCTTGGCACTTGGTTTCGCTACACTTGCCGTGCCGTTGGCTTTTTCAGCAGCCAGCACGGCTACCGTATGGGCTTTGGAAGGCGTTGGCGTTGCATGGATAGGATTGCGTCAAGAACGCAAACTGCCTATTGTGTCGGGTGTTTTGTTGCAAGTATTAGCAGCAGGTTCTTATATTATGTCTGTTGCAAATTCTTCGTTTAGTTCAAGCGAGCTTGAACATTTAGTATTGAATCCGCGCTATTTAGGCGCATTCATTATTGCGGTATCCGGCTTTATGTTGAGCTTGGTATTTAAGCGCTTAAGTAGCAACAAAATGCTTTCGCTAGTCTTGTTTTGTTGGGCAAGTATCTGGTGGTTTGCCGGTATGTTGCACGAGTTCGATATTGCGAGCTATAGTCTTGGCGTTTGGCAATACGCAATACTGTATTTTTCGTTCACCCTCATGATTGCTACACTTTTGCAAAGCAGGCTTGATTGGCCAGCGATGAATAAGCTAGCAGCGTTCGGCATATTATGCGCTCCGTTATTTGTGCTTATTGCTACGAATACATTCAGCGCACCATTAATGCAGCCAAGCTTAGGGTATTGGGCTGCATTTGCGCTAGCAAGTATGTATGCCTTATGGATTAATGCGCGAGAGCAGACGCCACAAGATTCACGCGTAGGCGCTGTTATGCATATTGCGCTGCTATGGTCTGCGGCGTTGGCGCTTAGTTTGCAGTGGCATTATTTAGTAGATACGGTTTGGCATTTAGCGCAAGGCTGGTATGCACCGGCAATTTGTCTGCCAATCGCGTTGATGACACTAGGCTTATGGCGTATGACGTCGATTATTGCGTGGCCAATGCAACATCGTTTTTCTGCGTATCAATCAGGCTGGTTTTTGCCAGCGTTCGCCTTGCTAATGGGTGCTTGGGTTATTGGTTTGTTCTTAGAGGGCAGTGCTGCACCGGTTGTTTACGTGCCGATCATCAATCCATTGGAATTAAGCTTATTGCTGGGCGCTATTTTATTTGCTAGCTATATTCGCCACCAGCAAACGTCATTGCAAGGGTTACTAAAATATTGGCCGTACGCAGGCTTTGTATTTATCACCATGGCCACATTACGCGCCGTGCATCATTTGCATGGCGAACCATGGAGTACTTTGATGCTGATCTCTGGCGTTACACATACCAGTTTAACGATTG
>JAYTVJ010000059.1:0-2015 GCA_043744535.1 Arenimonas sp. | reverse complement strand
CCGCTTCACCCATTTCGTCACGCAACCGGTAAAACACCATCGAGCCTTTGCGGTAGTGGATGTATTGTTGGTTCTCAACCCGATACAGTGGTTGTTCTTCCACCAATTCGCCGCCGCGCTCAGATAAATAGCGATCTAGTTCGTATTTCAAGAACTTACGCATTTTGTCTTTGCCATATTCTTTTTCCATCACCATTAATGCCGAATACTGTGCAAGCGATTCGGACAGCACGGTTGCGCCTTGCACATCAGCACCAATTACCTGATGCGCCCACCATTGGTGTGCCACTTCATGTGCGGTCACATAAAACACATAATCTATATTGTCAGGATCTCGCAGATCGGTAATAAAACCGATTTCTTCGGAATACGGAATGGTATTGGCGAATGACTGGGCAAAGCGCGCATAACCTGGAAATTCAATAATGCGCACTTGCTTGTGTTGATAAGGTGAGAAATTGGCTTCGTAATAGGCCAACGATTTCTGCACCGACTCAATCATCCGATCAGTGTTGTAGGCATGTTTCGGGTCGTAATAAATTTCAATCGGTATATTTTTATATTGCCCTTTCTTAACCAACCATTTAGCCGATAAATACGCGTAGAAGTTAAGCATCGGGCGATCCATTGCGTAATCAAAACAATTCCGTCCGTTCTTACTGTAGTGCTTCTGCAAATAGCCTGGCGCAAGTGCCGTTTGATCAGGCGCAGTACATATGCTGGTTTTAAAGTCTAACCAATCGGCATCATCGCCCACGTAGGTGTTGGCGCGCGCCGCTTCATCTTCCAGTTTAGCCATACGTTTAGGTTCGCCCATGTTGCGCTTGCGGCGTTCGTTGCGGTCTTGCAGTTGGAATTTTTCGTTGTAGCCAAAACTCGGCATCATTTGGCTGTTAAAGAAGCTACCATTTTCAACAATCTCTGTCTGGTTTCCGCCGTTGCTAAATCCGTCTTGCCCCGCTTCTATTGTAAAGTGCAGTAGGCGTTGCTCACCGGGTGCCATCGGTGTAGCCAATGTATAGATGCGATAGCCTAATTCTTCATTGTGAAAGGTCAGTTTGGCCTTTCCAAAATCAATGGCGGTTAGGGTTTTGTCGTCATTCATTTGGATATGAATTTCACGCAAGGCTTGTGGGTGCGTATTTTTAATACGGTATGTGCCTTTGAACGTGGCACGTTGTTGTTCGGGACGTAAATCAACAGCAATGTCGATGGCCTGAATGCGCGGCTGTGGCACGTCTTTGTATTTTATCAATTCGGTTTCGTAACGCGCTTGTAGATTTAGTTGTTCATCGGGCGAGCGGAACGTGTTGAGCACATTGGTATTGTAGAAAATATAACTTCCCATACCGATGAATACCAACACAGACACAAGCAACGCTGCACCAGCCATGCCGTGCAGGCGCTGTTTAGCTAGCGAGACACGCTCACGCCACGTTGGCGATACACCGCGCACCCAAAAGGCAGCCGCCAGCAACAACAGAATCAATAAGAATACAGCCCAATAGGCTTGGAACCAAAATTGCCCGGTGAGAAAATGCCCGTAACCATTCATGTCAGAATACGGTGCGTTTGAGCTGCTGGCATAGATGTATAAATTGTGGGTGAAATCCATTAGACCTAATGCAATTTGTGCACCCAACACTAAGATCATCAAGCCATAACCGACAAATTTATTGTTAGTGAATACCTGCAACACCAAGGCCAAGCCGCCCATCAAAATAAACGCGATAGAATTGATGGCGAGTGTTTTCACATACACCATCGGCTCAATCTGCGTATAGCCTTTACCAAGCTGAATCAGGATGGAAGTTAATCCGCCTAAGGCTTGGAAGCACAATACCACGCATACTAAGGCACTAAATTTTGCCACCAATGGTACCCAGTTTGCTACTGGCATGGCATCGGTTACTTCGCCGAGTTTTGCGCTGCGCTCTTTCCACACCAATTCGCCTGCATAAAACAAGGCAATGATTACCAGCAGCCAGCTGTAGCTGCCATTTAAGGTTTTTAGC
>JAYTVJ010000058.1:0-24979 GCA_043744535.1 Arenimonas sp. | reverse complement strand
GCGCAAACCCATACCGCTGCATGACGGTGTTTGATGAAGTGCACGGCGAGCCTTTGCAGTTTATGGCCAGTGATTTGGGGCAAAGCCATTTAGGCCATATTGTTGAAAACGATGTGCTCGTTGCTGCGCTTTGGCAAGCCTTGCAACAAGAAAAAAACGTGCAGTTCTTTTGCCCCGATAAAATACAAACCATACACACAAGCGAGCAGTCCGTTCAATTAGTTTTGCAAAGCGGCATTGAAATTGATGCCACGCTAGCTATTGGCGCAGACGGTGCGCGATCCAAAGTTCGCGAGCTGATTGGCATGCAAAGCACATCGCACAACTACCAGCAAAAAGGCTTGGTGGCCTTTGTTGAAACCGAGCTGCCGCATCAAGATACCGCATGGCAACGCTTTTTGAGCACAGGGCCATTGGCGTTCTTGCCATTTGCCGAAAACCGTTGTTCAATTGTTTGGACTTTGCCAACGGCTCGTGCCGATGAACTGCTGCAAATGGATGCTGAATTGTTTTGCCACGCGCTGGATTCCGCGTTTGCTGGATGGTTAGGAAAAACCCGCTTAGTTTCCGAACGTGCCGCATTCCCTTTGCAACGCCAACTAGCGAACGCGATGATTAAAGACCGCACGCTTTTGCTTGGTGATGCCGCACACGCGGTGCATCCGCTGGCTGGGCAGGGCGTGAATTTGGGTTTGCGCGATGTGGCTGAATTGCAGAACGTTTTTGCGCAAGCGCAAGCGAAGCAAGGTGATCCTCTCGCCATACAGGGCTTGCAGCGTTGGGCGCGGCAACGCTTTAGCGATAACGCAATGGCCGCTTATGCGTTTGAAAATATCAATCGCGTGTTTTCCAACAATAACTTTGCCTTGAGTTTATTGCGAGGCCCTATGCTTGGTTTGGGCAATAAAATTACACCACTTAAAAACGCCATGGCGCGTTATGCGGCAGGAATCTAATCGAATGAACAACCTACAAAACATTTTTCTTTTTTCGCTGTTTGCCGGCTTTATCATTCTTGAATTTATCTTAGGCAAAGCCAAAACGCTGAATGCCAGCAAAGCCGATAATATCTTGGATATGCTTTGCTTAGCGCTTTTGGCGGGTTTTACGCAACCATTTATTTTCTGGCTGGTTCGTCAAGTGGGTTTAGCATGGGTGCCTGAATTGCAAGGCGCATGGTCTTCTTTGCCGTGGCTTGCCATGTTTGGTATTTTGCTGATTGGCGACGACATGCTGCAATACTGGTGGCATCGTGCATCGCATTCGCCATTGCTTTGGCCATTGCATCGCGCGCACCACAGCGCGCAGTACATGAGCGCACGGATTATTTACCGGAACAATTTCTTCTATTACCTGGCTATGCCCGGTTTGTGGGTTTCGGGCATTTTAATTTATCTCGGTTTTGCCAATGTGTATCTGGTTTATATCGTGATTAAGCTGGCGGTTATTACTGGCGCGCATTCGGCCGTGAAATGGGATGCGCCATTGTATAAAGTTAAACGCTTAGCGCCCGTTATGTGGCTGGTGCAACGGAGCATTTCTACGCCCAGTACGCATTACGCGCACCATGCGATGTATAACGATGGCGTGGGATTTTACACCGGTAATTTTGGCAATTTGCTGTTCTTTTGGGATGTATTATTCGGCACTGCGCACATTACCCAACAATTCCCAAAGCAAGTTGGATTGCGTGATGATCAGCTATTCGGCAAAGAGAAATGGTGGGTTGAAATGTTTTACCCGTTATTTCGTTCTAAGCGCGTGCATTCTGCTTTGGTGCCGGGCGGCAAGCCGTATGATGAAACTTCAAAATCAGACTGAGCCGCACCAGCGACTGTTTCAATCAAATAGAGGGTTTCGGCTTTAGAAGCCTGATTGAATCCTTGCCAAGTGTTTTCAGGCTTTTTGTGACAGCACTTGCCGAGACATCGAGTTTTTGCACAGCAGAGGCCTTGAAAATATGCACGCCACCTGACTTGTAATTCGGTGCATCTGGTATGTAAACGCTGCAAAGACCGTCGCTTTCTTCGGCTAAAAAGCCGAAAATCTGCGATTCACTTTGATGCACCAGTACGGGTATTAGCGTGTCGTCATCTTTATAATGCAGTTTATCGGCAACGTTGGTCATGACGAATGTATAACCGGGAATAGCTGAAAGATAACCGTCTTCAAGCCTCTCGATTAGTCCGCGTATGCGCTTTGAGCGGAACAAAAGGCCGGCCATGAAGCAGAGGATAATCAGTACGAGAATCGAGATAATTTGGCGTGCGTCTAAACCAAGCATGTTATCAGGTAGATGATCAGATACAGGCTTCAGCAGCTTGCTCATTATTTCCTGAGCTTTCTTTAGGATAATGAACACGACAGCTAGTGGCAATAGAAAAAAGACACCACCAGTTAATGTATTTATAATGAATTTTCCAATAGTATTCATAATACTGATCCAAGTTTTTCACATACCTATTTAAGCTTAGGCTTCAACAACCTGCAAATGCTGAGATATATCGTTTGTTATCGCCATCAAACTTCAACACACCAATTCAATTCATCCGCGCATTCGCCGGTTTTAATGCCATCTAGATACGCTTTGATTTTGTTTGATACAACGCGATGGGCAACCGGCGGCAACTCAAATACTTCGCCGCGATAGCCGATTTTGGCGATTGGTGCAATGGTGGCGGCTGTGCCTGCACCGAAGGCATCGCTTAAGCGGCCTTCGCGAATCGCTTGCACCACATCTTCAACCGAAATGCGGCGCTCTTCAACCGGCATGCCCCAGTGTTTGGCAAGCTCAACCACCGAGCGTTTTACCACACTGCGCAAGATGGTATCGGAGTCTTCTGATGGTGTCACAATCACGCCATCAATGACTAACACCAAATTCATGGTGCCGGATTCTTCCAGGTATTTATGTTCTTTACTGTCAGTCCAGATTAGCTGGTGAAAGCCTTCATCGTTGGCCAGTTTGGTTGGGTACAGCGAAGCGGCGTAGTTACCAGCGGTTTTAGCGCGGCCCACTCCGCCTTCCGCTGCACGCGTGTAGTGCTCTTCAATTTTCACTGACACCGGCTCGGCGTAATACGCACCCACAGGGCAAGTGAGGATCATGAATTTATAGCTTTCCGACGGACGCACGCCGAGGAAGTCGTCGGTGGCGAAAATAAATGGCCGAATATACAGCGACGCATTGTCGGTATTCGGAATCCATGCTTGCTCGTGTGCTACATGCTGTTTAATCAAATCGATAAACAGGTTTTCATCTATTGGCGGCATGCACATACGCACGCAGGATTCATTGAAACGCTTTGCATTCATCTCAGGACGAAACAGGGTGATACGACCGTCTTTGGCGCGCACTGCTTTCATGCCTTCAAAAATGGATTGGCCGTAATGCAAGGTTGCATTGCCCGGATTCAGGCTGAGCGGCCCGAACGGCATAATCTGCGCTTGCTGCCAAGCGCCACCGGCATAATCCATGCTGAGCATATGATCGGTAAATATTCGGCCGAATGGCAGATGGTTCCAATCAATGCTGGCTAAGCGAGAATGTGGCGTTTTGGTGATAGCGATTTCAGCGGGCATAAAATAATGTCCAGTTGGAGTTTATTTGTTGATACGCGCAAAGACGGTGATTTCTTCGCGATCATGATAAAGCTGCTTAGCACGAATTAGCATAGGTTTCTGGCACTGTTGTTCGAACAGTTGCAAACACAACGCCGTTTCTTCCCAGCGCTTTTTCATCGGCAGCTTCAAGTTAAATATAGCATTTTGGCACCAACCATTGGCAAACCATTGCGCCATGCGGCGCGCCACTTTGCTTGGCGTTTCAACCATATCGCAAACCATCCAATCAATCGGTTTTTGCGGCTGCCAATGAAAGCCATCGGCGCGGATATGTTCAATTAAGCCAGTGGCCAGTGCGTCTTCATTTATCGGCCCATTATCAATCGCGCTCACGCGGATGCCATGTTTCGATAAGACCCAGCTCCAGCCGCCAGGCGATGCGCCTAAATCGGCGGCTTTCATATCCATCTGAATCAGGTTTAAGCGTTCTGATGGTGTTAATAAGCACAGCAGCGCTTCGTCCAGCTTCATGGCCGAACGGCTCGGTGCACGCGTGTCTTGCCGTAATCGGGCAATGCCCATTGGCCAAGGCGAGCGATCGCTGGCAATGGAACTGCCCAGCAATAAGTGATTGTTGCTGATGAACACCACATGCAACTGTGGCAATTTTTCATTGAGTTTGTCGGTTAGTAAGCCGCGTTTGCGCAAGGCCGGGCGCAGCGCATTGCCGAAGGCTTTGGCTAATCCAGAAAGCTGGCGCGCGTCATCGGAATCAGGATGTTCAACGCTTAAATCGCCATACCGGCCCTTGCCACCCAAGGCATCAATAACCGGGCTGATTCGGTCTTGAATATCGAGGTTTTTCAATTCATCAATCAGCGCATATTTTTGTCGGGCGAATATTAGCTGATCAAACGCGATGGCTTCACTCAGTTGCTCGCGCGGCGCACCAAGCATCAACACATAGGCGCTGTTGCGTTCGGTTTTGGCGTAGGCAGGAAGGCCGTGCAAGACGGCATGATAACTTAGCTCGGCCGCTAAATCTGGCTCAAAGCCTGGCCGACAATAAGCAATCAGTCCTTCAGTAGACAAGGCCGGACTCCCCATATTCTTTCAACACCGCGCAAGCCTGCTCACGCAATATATCGCACTGCACGCTAATACCGCGCTTCGTCCATTCACCAATCCAATCGGCAGGCAAGGGGCCTTCATCGAAGCCTGCCAAACGTTGCACATCATCGCTACGTGCGCCAATTAAGATGGCATCAATGCCGGCCCAAAAAGACGCGCCATAGCACATGGTGCAAGGCTGCGAGGATGTGGCAAGTGTGATGCGCTCGCCCAGCTGATTTAAACGAAACTGTTGCACGCGCTGTTGCGCAGTGGCAAACGCCATCATTTCAGCATGCGCACTAGAACAATTCGTTGGAATAACGCGATTTACTCCCACGCCAAGCAAGCGCCCCGATTCGGTGAACAATGCCGCGCCAAATGGCCCGCCGGTTTGTTTGCGCACATTCAATGCTGAAAGTTGAATCGCTAGCGCCATTTGTTCGGACGCATCAGCATACAATTTCTGCTGATCTATTTCGCTGTGAATCCAGGCAGGCAGCGTGAGGTGAACTTGTGCGTACAGCATACAATCCCTTATTTAGCTGACCAGGTGTCACGCAGCGTTACGCTGCGGTTAAACACGGGCGTGCTGGGCGAATGATCATGCCGATCCGCAACAAAAAAACCATTACGTTCGAATTGAATGCATTGTTCTGGCGGTGTATTGGCGGCATGCGGCTCGATAAACGCCTGAATAATTTTTACTGATTCAGGATTGAGAAAGTCGTGATAGGATTTGCCGTCTTCGTCGTTGTCGGGGTTGGCAACGGTGAATAAGCGATCGTACAAACGTACTTCAGCGGCAACAGCCATGCTAGCGCAAACCCAATGAATGGTGCCTTTCACTTTGCGCTTCGAGCCTTCCATGCCGGTGCGTGAATCCAAATCGAGCGTGCCGCGCAGGCTAACAATGTTTTCACCATCTTTTTCGATGCCAGTACATTTAACGATACCCACACCACGCAAGCGCACTTCACCTTGCAGCGTTAGGCGGTGGAAATCTTTGACTGGCGTTTCCATAAAATCGTCGCGCTCAATCCAAATCTCTCGACTGAACGGCACACTGCGTTTTCCAGCAGATTCATTTTTTGGATGATTAGAAAAGTTTAAAAGTTCTGCATAGCCTTCAGGCAAATTCTCAATCACAAGCCTTACCGGATTGAGCACCGCCATACGCCGTTCTGCGCTTTCATCCAAGCTTTCGCGTACACAATTTTCCAGCACTGAATAATCAATCAGCGAATTTTGTTTGCTAATGCCAATACGGTCTGAAAATAAACGCAAGCTGGCGGCTGGATAGCCGCGCCGACGAAGCCCGCACAGCGTTGGCATGCGCGGATCATCCCAGCCATTCACCAAACCATCTTGCACTAGCGCCAGTAATTTACGTTTGCTCATTACCGTGTAATTAATATTCAGCCGCGAGAATTCAATTTGACGAGGCTTGGCAACCGGCGCGCTCAGGCCTGCATCCAATACGCTTTGAAATAAATGCGGATGATTCGGTAAGTCGATACGATCCACGCACCAATCATACAAAGGGCGATGGTCTTCAAATTCTAAGGTGCACAAGGAATGCGTAATGCCTTCTAGCGCATCGGAAATGCAATGCGCGTAATCGTACATTGGATAAATCGGCCAGGCATCGCCAGTATTTTGATGGGCAACTTTTCGAATGCGGTATAACGCCGGGTCGCGCATATTGATATTGCCACTCGACATATCAATCTTGGCGCGGAGAGTGCGCGCACCGTCGGCGAATTCACCGTTGCGCATACGGATAAACAAATCGCGGTTTTCTGCCACGCTGCGCTCGCGGAATGGCGAATTGCGGCCGGGCTGGGTTAAGGTGCCGCGGTATTCACGCACCTCATCGGCGCTTAAATCGCAGACGAACGCGTTGCCGTCATCGATTAACTTTAATGCACTTTGGTAAAACACCTCAAAATAATCCGAGGCATGGCGCAGTTCATTCCATGCAAAGCCTAACCAACGCACATCCTCTTGGATGGACTCAACAAATTCCATGTCTTCTTTGCTAGGGTTGGTGTCGTCGAAGCGCAGATTCACCAAGCCATTAAATTCTTGGCCAATACCAAAATTCAGGCAAATACTTTTGGCGTGACCAATATGCAGATAGCCATTTGGCTCGGGTGGAAAGCGGGTGCGGATGGTGCTGTGTTTGCCTGATGCCAGATCTTCGCGGACGATTTGGCGAATAAAATCGTTTTTTTCGGGCAGTAAGGCGGCGGGTTCAGTGCTCATATGTCGCTTAAATTAGGCATAAACACCTATTTTACCCTGTTCAGGCAGGCTGTGCTTCAAGCAATCTGTGTATTCGCATTGCGCCGAACCCTTTATGGCGCGCAATAAAAAACCTTATGCGGATTTTATTTCAAATAAAGATTTAGGCAGTTTGCGCAGTTGTTGCCCAAGATCTGCTATGAATGCGCTACGCACCGAACTTTTTCGCCAAAACAGCGTGATTTTGCGGGTTGGAGCAGGATTTTTGAAAGGTAAAAGCCGGATATATGGCGATTTTGGTACGGGCGGCTGCACAGCCAGCATGGGCAACAAGGTGATGCCCACGCCAGCGGCCACCATTTGCCGTAAGGTTTCTAGGCTGGTGGCGCGAAAGCCTTCTTTTTCACTGGCGCCCGACAGCGCACACACATCCAATGCCTGTTCGCGCAAACAATGGCCGTCTTCTAAAAGCAGCAGATGCTGTTGGTGTAGCTCGCTTAGGCCAAGTGTGCGTTGTTTGCTGAGCGGATGTTTTTCTGGCAATGCCAATACAAACGGTTCGGTGAATAAAGCCAGGCTTTCGAATTGATCATCAATAGCCGGCTCCGCCAAAATGGCGGCATCTATCTTGCCGCTGCGCAGTTGTTGAATAAGAATCTCGGTTTTTTCTTCAACCAGCAACAGCTCCAGATTCGGGAAACGTTTGCGAATATTCGGTATTACGTGTGGCAATAAATACGGGCCAAGCGTTGGGAAAATGCCCAGCTTAATAGAAGCCGATTCTGGGTCTTTGGTGTGCTTGGCAATATCGTGCATATGCTTTACTTGCGCCAATGCTTCGCGGGCATGGCGCAGTATGGTTTCGCCAGCTGGTGTTAGCAGAATATTGCGTGGCGCGCGCTCAAACAGCGTTACACCGAGTTCTTCTTCCAGTTTTTTCAGCTGTGTTGAAAGGGTTGGCTGGCTAACAAAGCATTGCGCCGCCGCACGGCCGAAATGCCGCGTATCGGCTAAGGCAATAAAATAACGAAGATCGCGCAGGTTCATCAGCGGTTCCTTGCATAGGGTATAACTATTGCAATTATAGTATTAATTGAATTTACATATCGAATAATCCATGCAAGCGGCCAAATCCAATCGGTTATGCTATGCCAATGACTGATATAGCTAGCCTACTGAAACAAACCACCCGTGAAACCGGCGCGGGCTTGCACCGTATTGACGCAGAGTTTTTACTTTCACACTGCTTGGCTAAGCCGCGATCTTGGCTGTATGCGTTTGGAGATTATGCATTGAGCGAGTCGCAATGTGCAGCGTTCGAGGCCTTGGTGCAGCGTCGTTTAAAGGGCGAGCCGGTTGCGTATATCACCGGACGGCGTGGATTTTGGTCATTTGATCTGCAGGTATCGTCCGACACCTTGATTCCGCGCCCTGAAACCGAACTTTTGGTGGATCTTGCTTTGGCGCGCATTCACCCAGAACGTGCTTGTCGTGTGCTGGATTTAGGCACGGGTAGCGGCGCTGTTGCCTTAGCGATGGCGCACGAATGCCCATTGGCGCGCGTAACGGCAGTCGACTTTTCCGAAGCGGCATTAGTGGTGGCAAGGCGCAATGCGGCTGAATTAAAAATCCGCAACATCGAATGGTTACGCAGCGATTGGTACACCGCATTAGATGGGCTAACGTTTGATGTTATGGTCAGTAATCCACCATACATCGAAGCTACGGATGAACATCTACAGCAAGGCGACCTGCGCTTTGAGCCGTTAAGCGCCTTGGCTTCCGGGGTTGATGGATTGGACGCTGTCCGTTTGATACTTGCGGGTGCTAAAAATCATTTACAGCCATATGGCTGGTTACTCATCGAGCATGGCTGGAATCAGGGCACTACTATTCGTGAACTATTCGCGCAAAATGGATTTACCAATATTCAAACCGAACAAGATTTGGAATTGCGTGATCGGGTCACGATGGGGCGGAATCCCCCTTAATCCCCCTTTTGCAAAAGGGGGAAGCGCGCAGCGTAGGGGGATTTAAGGCCAACGGCTGGCGATTGCGGATTGTATGCCTGCTGAATCAATACCGGCCTCGGCTAATAATTCTTCTCGGCTGGCGTGTTCTTGATACATATCCGGCAAGCCCAATTGCAACACCTCAGCACGGATGTGGGCTTTGTTGAGGAATTCGCACACCGCGCTGCCTGCGCCGCCCATAATGGCGTTATCTTCCAGCGTCACAAAGCGCGTATGCGTTTCAGCCAACTGCCGAATTAGTGCTTCATCCAACGGCTTGATAAAGCGCATATCAATTAAGCTGGCATTGATCTGTTCGGCAACCGATTGCGCAGCGGCCAATGTGCTACCAAACGAAAGAATCGCGATTCGCTGGCCTTCGCGCACCACACGCGCTTTGCCAATGTTAATCGTTTCTAAATCCTCACCAGCAGCAACGCCGGTGCCACTGCCACGCGGATAACGCACCGCCGCAGGGCCTGCATGATAGTAGCCGGTGCTAAGCATCAATCGGCATTCGCGTTCATCGGAAGGCGCCATGATCAACATGTTGGGAATGCAACGCAGAAAACTTAAATCAAAACTCCCCGAATGCGTCGCGCCATCGGGGCCAACTAAGCCGGCGCGGTCAATCGCGAACAACACGTCCAGATTTTGCAAAGCCACATCGTGAATGAGTTGATCATAGGCGCGTTGTAAAAAGCTGGAATAAATAGCTACCACCGGCTTTGCGCCTTCACAGGCTAAACCCGCGGCAAAGGTGATTGCGTGTTGTTCGGCAATCGCGGTGTCAAAATATTGCAGTGGAAATTCTTGCGAAAAACGCACTAAGCCAGAACCTTCGCGCATGGCTGGGGTAATGCCCATCAATTTCGAATCGGTTTTCGCCATATCGCACAGCCAATCACCAAATACTTGGGTGTAGCTGGGTTTTCCAGGTGCTTTTTTTACAATGCCGATGTTGGGGTCAAACGGAGAAACCGCGTGATACTCAATTTGGTCGCCCTCAGCCAAGTTGTAGCCTTTGCCTTTGGTGGTGAGTACATGCATCAATTGCGGGCCTTTCAGGGTTTTTGCCGTTTTCAGCGCGCTCAGCAAAGCAGGGAGGTCGTGGCCGTCAATCGGGCCGTTGTAATGGAAGCCCATTTCTTCGAATAAGGTGGACGGCACAAACATGCCTTTCCAATGTTCTTCCCAGCGCCGCATAAATTTCGCGGCCGGTTTGTTTTTATCGCCAAGAATTTTTTTGCCGCCTTCGCGAACTTTGTTCAAGGTGGCGGAGGCCATCATTTTGCCGAGCATTTTGGTCAGGCCGCCCACGTTCTCGGAAATCGACATCTGGTTGTCGTTCAAAATCACCAGAAAATTTGGCTCGGGCTCCATGCCGCCCGCGTGATTTAGCGCTTCAAAAGCCATGCCGGCGGTCATCGCGCCATCGCCAATCACCGCAACCACTTGCCGTTTATCACCATTACGTTGCGCAGCAACGGCCATACCCAGCGCTGCCGAGATGGAGGTGGAAGAGTGCCCTACACCAAAGGTGTCGTAGGGGCTTTCTTCGCGGCGCGGAAACGGTGCAATGCCGTGTTTTTTCTTGACGGTATGAATGCTTTCGGCGCGGCCAGTCAATATTTTATGTGGGTAGCTTTGGTGCCCAACATCCCAAACAAGCCGATCCTCAGGCGTTTCATACAGGTAATGCAAGGCTACGGTGAGTTCTACCACGCCCAAACCAGCGCCAAAATGGCCGCCCACTTGGCTCACCGTTTCAATCAGATAGGCGCGCAGTTCATCGGCTACTTTCGGTAAGTCGGCTTCAGCAAGTTGGCGCAGCAGATCAGGCGTTGGGATGTTTGAAAGTAAGGGGTAGCGTTCGCGGTCCATCAGTCAAAGCTCTTGAATAGACCAATATTGTCTTGCACTTAAGCGCATACGGCAAGTTTTGCCGTGAATCACCAGCCTTGCTTACTGGAAATTGAACTGTTCGCCGCGTGGGTGCTTGGGCAAATGCTGTTTCAAAAAGGCCATTTGGTCAGCCAAGATATTGCGGTTCGACAGCAACAGATGCTCCACCCAGCTGGGCCGGTACGGAATGGCCAGCAAAGGCATGTTGGCTTGTTGCGGGGTGCGGCCGCCTTTTTTTGAGTTGCATTTGAAACACGAGCTGACCACATTTTCCCAGATGTCTTTGCCACCCAAACACAGGGGTTTCACATGATCGCGGGTGAGTACATGCCGAGAATGCGCTTTGCCACAATACAAACAAAGCTGTTTGTCGCGGGCGAACAGGGCAATATTGGTGAGTGCTGGCGACGGCAAGTGAGAACGAAAATTGGCGTGGCCACGGGCCGCAACAATCGGGTGCAGTTCAACAATGCTTTGTTCGCCAGTTAAGCGATTTTTACCGCCGTGTACCGTCATGCAGGGCTCGCCCATGGTCCACGACACCGCGCCACGCACATACAAGCAAACGGCATCCTGCCAATGCATCCAATTTAGGATATGGCCATGCGCATCAAGCGACAACACGCGCGGGATTCTAGAATCGTTAGGGGGTAGTTGACCTGCCGGGGGGCAAACATTCCCAGCGCCCACAACAGCCAGATTTGGCGTGGGCAAGTACATATCTAAGAGCATACCGTATCTTTTTGTAAGTGCAAGCAATTCTTGCGATACTATGGACAGAGCCATTGGAAAGATTATATGCGCACACTTTATCCCGAAATAGAGCCATTTCACTCAGGTTTTTTGCCTGTTGATAGCAGGCACACCGTGTACTTTGAGCAGTGCGGCAACCCCAATGGCAAGCCCGTGCTAATTGTGCATGGCGGGCCGGGCTCTGGCAGCAATGCAAAAATGCGCCAATTCCATGATCCGTCTGCGTATCGCATTATTGTTTTTGATCAACGCGGCTCCGGAAAATCCACACCACACGCCGATGTTACCGACAACACAACTTGGGATTTGGTTGCCGATATGGAGCAATTGCGCGAAGCACTCGGCATTGAGCGCTGGCAGGTGTTTGGCGGCAGCTGGGGCTCAACCTTGGCGTTGGCGTATGCACAAACGCACGCGTCGCGAGTCACCGAATTGGTGTTGCGCGGCATCTTTATGTTGCGCCGTTGGGAATTGCAGTGGTTCTACCAAGATGGCGCACACCGATTATTCCCTGAAGCCTGGCAGCCATACCGCGATTTGATTCCGGAAGCTGAGCGTGGCGATATGATGCTGGCCTACCACAAGCGCTTAAGTTCAAGCGACGAATCGGTGCAGTTAGCGGCGGCCAGGGCGTGGTCCATGTGGGAAGGCGCAACCAGTTTGCTGTTGCCTGATGCCGATTTTTTAAGCGCCCACGAAGACCCGCATTTTGCCTTGAGTTTTGCCCGCATTGAAAACCATTATTTCGTCAACAAAGGGTTTTTTGAGGTGGACGAGCAACTGCTGCGCGACGCGCACAAAATCCGCCATATTCCCGGCGTGATTGTGCACGGTCGCTACGATGTAGTGTGCCCGGTGCAGAATGCATGGGATTTGCATCAAGCCTGGCCAGAAGCGAAACTCATTATTTCCCCAAGCTCCGGGCATTCCGCGTTTGAAGCCGAGAATGCATCGGCCTTGATTGAGGCAACGGATTCGTTTCGTTAAATCAGCGAACCATCCGGGTTTCTGTCCACAAACCACAAGCCAGCCCACAATTTTGGATCCATGGCGTAGCCTTCGGCCATTTTCTGGCTAAGCCATTGCGCGGCTTCTGCCGCTGGTATTTCATGCACGGTGATGTTTTCGGATTCATCGCCGCCTCCGGCATTGATGCGGGTTAAGTTGCTGGCGCGCACAAAGGCAATTAGTTCGTTGCTCAAGCCGGAAGAGCTTGGGCCAATCATCAACACTTGCACGTGCTCGGCTTGCCAGCCGGTTTCTTCCAGCAGTTCACGTTTGGCGGCAAGTTCATAGGTGTCATTGGCATCGGTGTCGCCAACCAGGCCGGCCGGCATTTCAATGGTGTTTTTACCCACCGGAATGCGAAATTGCTCAACGAACAGCAGTTTGTTATCGGGTGTTTTGGCCACAATAACCACCGCTGAACCGGCATGCGTGCGTTCTGCAAACTCCCAGTGATGTTGCGTGCAAAGCCGCAGGTATTTGCCTTGATAAACGGTTTTTTTGTCGGAATCTGTGTCCATATTGTTCTTCAATAGGTTATAGGGAAAGCAAGCGTCGGCGCGTTAGTGGCCCGAAGCGCAATTGCTCAATTAAAGCCGTCAGTGCATTTGTATCGGCGGCTTGCCGAACCCCAAATGCGTGTGTGTCTGGCATTGGCGCATCGCAGCGAATGGTGGCTAAATTCCGGCTGAGTAACGCCAGTTCTCGGTGCTCTTTCAAGCGTAGGGCATGTTGCGCAGCAGAGCGAATGCGCAGATACGGCACTTCATCCACTTTTTCTAGCAAGGCATCTAAGCTGCCAAAATGACTGAGCAGCGTAGCGGCAGTTTTCGGCCCAATGCCCGGCACGCCGGGGATATTGTCCACGGCATCGCCGGTTAAGCCTAAGTAATCGGCCAGTTGGTGCGCATGCACGCCATGTTTTTCTTTCACACCAGCCAATTGCCAGCGCACATTCTTGGCGTAATCCCATTGCACATCACGTTCGCCGAGCAGTTGCGATAAATCCTTATCGGCAGACAGAATCAGGCTGTGTTGCCCAGAGGCTCTGGCTTGCATCAGTGCTGAACCGATTAAGTCATCGGCTTCGTATTCGCCATTGGCCAACACCCCAAAACCGAGCGCGCGACAGATTTGTTTGCAGTAGCCAAACTGCCGCTTTAGCTCCAGTGGCGCTGGATCGCGGTTGGCTTTATAAGCTGGATACAGTTCGTTACGGAAATTGGTATCCAGCGATTCATCAAACGCAAAGAAAATATGCTCGGGCTTTTCACGCTCAATAAGCTCACACACAAAGCGCGTGAAACCCTGCACGGCATTGGTTGGGTTGTTTTCGGTATCGAAGAATTCATTCGGCATGGAAAACCAGGCGCGGAATACATACATGCTGGAATCAACTAAATACAAAGGCCTCATAAGTTGGCTTCAGTGCTTAAGCTGCTAGCCTCTGGGCGCTCGCGCTCAGGCGGTTCCTGCGTTTTCGTGCCTATATGTATAAATCCAAGAATCTGTTCATTGGCGCTCAAGCCAAGTGCTAGGTGGATGGCTTGATCGTACGCAGCAAAGCCGGTTAGCCATTGCGCACCAAAGCCAAATTGATGCGCAGCATGCAGCATATTCATGCACAAGGCACCGCCGGATAGCACTTGCTCAATCTCGGGTACTTTGTGATTTTTAACCGGATTAAGCACAACGGCAATGATAATCGGCGCAAAACTAAAGCGCGTTCGCTCCTTTTCAAGACGCACCGCTGAAGCCTCGGGTAGTTCGTGTAATACCCGCTCGATGAGTAAGTCACTCAATTTTTGACGTTGCTCGCCACGGATAATAACGAAGCGCCATGGTCTTAGTCGGCCATGATCGGGACAGTGCAGAGCCGTTTGCAGTATGTCGTGCAGTTGTGAAGAACTCGGGCCAGGTTCGCATAAATGCTTGCTAGGGCTTGATATTCTTGAATTTAGGCTTAAGGTAGGAGTCATGTAGATTAGTTTATCATCTACCCGATTTTCGTTTACGCTGAATTGTGAGCTAACGCACATAAAAGCGTCAACTTATTGATATATGATAAATTGTGAATGTTAGGAGATAAGCTGTGACGAATCAATCAGGAACGATAAACGCGGGGCGGCCATTTCCTGGTCATGAATCGCTGTATGCACAAATCTCAACAGTGAGCAAAAAACAGCTCGCAGATATTTTGCATAAATGTATCAACGCAGCCGATAAATTTCTTTATGATATCTGCCAACAAGATCAAGGCACGATTGGTTCGCCAAATATTGAAAACTTGAAATTGCTCAGAGCTGCTGCTCAATCCATCGAAATGCAATTTTCAACAGCTGTTGAATTGCAATTTGCAAAATACTATACGCAGTTAAAACCCATTATTGAAACTGGCTTCGATTTAAGCTTGGTTGATATTGATGATACCGATGATGTGGTTAGCACTGAATTAGTATCAGAAGCGCTTACACGCAGTTTTAGTGAAGCCATATCTATTACCAGCGAACGCTTCTGCGCGCTATTTGGTTTTGATTTAGCCGAGAAATCTAAAACACCGCTGACTGAAAAACATATTGCCGAATTGCTTCGCGTTGCCATGCACGGTATTGAATTGTCGCCGAAAGTTCGCGCTATTATGTTCCGTTACTACGAAATCGCTTTGCTGGATTCGGTGGCAGTGTTGCTAGATGAAGTTAATCAGCCAATGGTTAAAGCGGGTATTCTGCCTAATTTGCATCCGTTGCGCACAGCTAAGAAGCAGCCAATGCGCTCCGAAGCACGTACTGCATCTGCGCATGCGCCAGTAAGTTCGCAAACGGCATCAAATGGCTTTGGTCAGGCACAGTCCCTTTCTGGCAATGCATTTGCAGGTTCCGACATGCAAATGGGTGTTGCAGAGAATGCCTTGTTTGAAGAAATTTGTAATTACCTGCACACACTGCGTCCGCAAGCTGAGAACGCTTCTTCGCAGTCTACTATGCGAGCTACTCGCGGTGCGGTTGGTGTTGGCGGCCAAGAACTCCGTCATATGCTTTCAACACACGAAATGATTTCCGTGCTTTCGCTGTTGCAGTCGCCAATGCCGGATTCCATTGCCAATGCAATGAAAAATTCTGACAATTCGATTGCAACCATGATGAAGTCGGAAATGTTGAACAACACCAAAAAAATTGGCTTGTCTTCTGAATCGTATGAAATTAAAGCGGCGGATGAAGATGCTGTTGATTTAGTCGGTATGCTGTTTGATGTGCTGATGTCGGAGCGTGATTTCCGCGATGAAGCCAAAACGCTGATTTCACGCTTGGTTGTGCCATACACTAAAGCGGCAGTTTTGGATCGCCGCTTGTTTCTTACCAAAGCACATCCAGCAAGAAAATTGTTAAATGCACTAACCGAAGCCATTGAAGGTAATCACGGCGATGGCCCACAAGAGCGTGAATTGCTTGGCAAGGCTGAAAACACCGTTGATCAGTTAGTTGCTGGATTCAATGAAGACATCGCGATTTTTGAACTGCTTGAACACGAGCTACGAACCTATCTAGAGCAACATCGTCGGCGCATTGATTTGGCCGAGAAGCGTGCCAAAGAAGCGCAACGTGGCCAAGAGCGACTTGAAAATGCACGCATGCTAGCCGCCAGAGAGCTTGAGGCGCGAACCAATCATGCCGAACTGCCTGCTGTGATACAGGATTTCTTTTCGCGCTATTGGACGCATCATCTATCCATGATTGCGTTGCGCGAAGGCGAAGACAGCGCCGCATGGACAGTTGCCGTGAAAGTTGCAGACGATGCCATTCGCATTCTTAATTCGGATGCGCCAGAAATGCGTTATGAAAGTTTGATGAAAATGCGCCCTTGCATCGAGTCAGTACTTGCAAGCTCCGGTGTGTTGTCGGATTCCTCCATGGCATTGGTGCAACGCATTGCAGAAAGCGCTAAATATTTCCACGCCGACAAACACACAGTGTCCGCACTTCCAGAACAAGCGTCTGGATCGAACGAGCAGGCGTCGGGCTTGTCCGAGTCAGCATTGCATTTGGTCTTCAATAAAGACGCGTTGGATTACATCCAAGAAGATGCTGAATTCTTTAAAGCCCTGCCCATTGGTACATGGCTGCAGCTTGAAGGCAGCAATGGCAGTTATTCGCCCATCAAACTGGCATGGATTAGCCCCATTTCATCGCGCTTGATGTTCGTCAATCGCCGTGGCGTGCGCGTTTTGGTGGTTTCTGTGGAAGAACTCGCTCAAATGAAAAAACAAGGCAAGCTCATTATTCATGCCGAAGACAATGTCTTTGAACAAACCATGGATCGCGTCTTGAATCGCTTGAAAACCGATTTCGGCTAATTAAGGCTGACGAAATTTTAGCAATGCAGTAGGATAGAAGTACTAGGGGAGAGTACTGCTATGCCAACTGTTGCTATGATTCGCGAACATGCTGTGGGTGAACGCCGTATTGCGCTTACACCTGAAACCTGTAAAAAATTAATCGCAAAAGGATTGTCGATCACATTGGAGTCTGGTGCTGGCCTTAGCGCCGGTTTTTCAGACAGCGATTATATTGATGCCAGCATTGCCCACACTGCTGAACAAGCGCTTGCGCAGGCTGACGTACTGTTGTGTGTGCAAGCGCCCGATGCGACGCAGTTAGCGCAACTAAAAGAGCAGGCCATTATCATCGGTGCTCTAGCGCCGCACAAAGCGCAAGAACAACTTCCGGTGTATTTAAGCCGAAACATTTCGGCTTTTGCACTGGAAAAATTGCCACGCACCACCCGCGCGCAAGCCATGGACATTCTCAGTTCGCAAGCGGGCATGGCCGGCTATAAAGCGGTATTGATTGCTGCGCAACTAGCCCCGCGTTTTTTCCCCATGCTAACCACCGCTGCCGGCACTATTCGGCCATCGAAAGTGCTGATTGTGGGTGCGGGTGTTGCAGGCTTGCAGGCCATCGCCACTGCTAAGCGCTTGGGCGCACAAGTGGAAGGCTTTGATGTGCGGCCAGAAACCCGTGAGCAAATTGAATCTTTAGGCGGCAAGTTTCTTGACTTAGGCGTGAGTGCGGCGGGTGAAGGCGGCTATGCACGCGCTTTAACGGATGAAGAACGCGCTTTGCAACAGCAACGCTTGGGCGAGCATTTAAAAGGCATTGATGTGATTGTTACCACCGCGGCCATCCCAGGCCGGCCTGCGCCAAAAATCATTACCGAAAGCATGGTTGCCGGAATGCGCCGCGGTAGTGTGATTGTTGACTTGGCGGCCGAAACAGGCGGTAATTGTTCGCTTACCGAGCCAGGCAAAGATGTCGATTGCAACGGCGTTTTGGTTTCAGGTCCGTTGAATTTATCGAGTATGGGCGCCGTACATGCCAGTGAAATGTATGCGCGCAATCTATTCAATTTTTTAAGCCTAATGGTTACAGCGCAAGGCCAGTTGCATATTCCATTTGAGGATGAATTGGTCGCCAAAACCTGCATCGCTCATCAAGGCGCAGAACCAACCCAAGGAGCTCAATAATGGACGGTTTTCTGTATTTGTACGTGTTTATTTTGGCCGCGTTCACCGGCTATGAAATTATCGGGCGCGTGCCGGTTATTCTACATACGCCGTTAATGTCGGGCTCAAACTTTGTGCATGGCATTGTGCTGGTTGGCGCTATTGTGGTGTTAGGCCACGCCGAAAGCAATTTCGAAAAAATTATTGGCTTCATTGCCGTGGTGTTGGGCGCTGGCAATGCAGCCGGTGGCTATGTGGTCACCGAGCGGATGCTTGAAATGTTCAAACCGTCCAAGCCGAAGGGAGAATGAGCATGACCATCTCTTTATTTCTGGTACGTGCAGCCTTCTTAATTGCGGCGGTATTATTTATTCTCGGCATCAAACGCATGGCTTCGCCACTCAAGGCGCGTAGCGGCATTCAATGGGCGGGCGTTGGTATGCTGTTGGCCACAGTGGCCAGTTTCTTTTATCAAGACAGCGAAGGCCAAGGCTTGCACAATATGCCATGGATACTCGCCGCATTAAGCGTTGGTGTTGGCGCGGCTTGGATTTCCGGCAAGAAAGTAGCGATGACTGACATGCCGCAAATGGTGGCTTTGTATAACGGCATGGGCGGCGGCTCGGCAGCGGCCATTGGCTTGGTTGAACTGCTGAAAATGTCGGCTAACACCGGAGAGCCCGTTTCCAAAGCCGCGGTATTGTTCGCTGTGCTCGGCTCCTTGATCGGTTCCATTTCATTGACCGGCTCATTGATTGCATGGGCAAAATTAGATGGTCGAATGGATAAGCGTTTTGTATTCCCCGGCCAGCAGTTGTTCAATTTAGCCATTTTTGTGGGTGCTCTCATTTTAGCGGTGTTGTCTATCGTTTATCTGCAGCAGCCTGTCATCATCGGATTCTTCGTTTTGGCATTAGCGCTTGGTTTGCTGATGACCTTGCCAATTGGCGGCGCCGATATGCCGGTGGTGATTTCATTATTTAATGCATTAACCGGCTTAGCCGTTGCATTTGAAGGCTATGTGTTGGGCATTGAGGCCTTGATTATTGCCGGTATGGTGGTTGGTGCTGCTGGCACCATGCTTACGCAATTAATGGCTAAGGCGATGAATCGTTCGATTGCCAGCGTGTTGTTCGGCAGTTTTGGTGCTACAGGCGAAGCGGCAGAAATTTCTGGCGCGCAAAAACCCATTGAAGCAGCGGACGTGGCAGCCATGATGGCCTATGCCGAACGCGTGGTGATTGTGCCGGGCTATGGCCTAGCGGTGGCGCAGGCACAGCATAAAGTGTGGGAACTCACCCAACAGCTGCAAAAGCGCGGTGTGAAAGTGAAGTTTGCCATTCATCCGGTGGCAGGGCGCATGCCCGGGCATATGAACGTATTGTTAGCCGAAGCGGGCGTTCCATACGATTTAATCGCAGACATGGATGACATCAATCCAGAATTCGCGATGACCGATGTGTCTTTGGTGATTGGCGCCAACGATGTAGTGAATCCGGTTGCGAAAACCGATCCCGCCTCACCGATTTACGGCATGCCGATTTTGGATGTAGTGAATTCGAAAAACACCATCGTGATTAAACGCGGCAAGGGCACCGGTTTTGCCGGTATTGAGAATACCCTGTTTTATGCCGACAACACACGCATGTTGTATGGTGATGGCGCGGCGGCAGTGGCAGAATTAGTCAGCGAACTTAAATCGATTGATGGCGGGCACTAGCCGTTCCAAGATTCGCTAAAAGGTATGCCAATAATGGCGATACAGCTATTTGCAGCCAATCTTGCATGCTTAAACGCATATGCAAGAGTTGTGCGAATAAGCCAAAGCCCATTTGCTTGGCAGTGTCGATTAAATTAAAGCCGGTGGCATAGCGCACGCTCAGCGCGGTAATGAGCCATAAGCTGGCAAAGCAGCATAGCGCGGTAAATAGCGGTGCAATCCATACGAATGTGCGGCGATTTTTGTTGCGCAATAAACGCTCAAGTAAAGCAATATCTACAGCCGCGATGAGCGCGAACCACGCCACAACGCCATCCAGTTGCGCTGACAAAGTAAACCACACCACACTCATGGTGAGTGCTGCTAAGCAGCTGGTTATTAAGGGCTTGACGAGGGCGCGTTCGATTGTTGACACTCTGATTTCGACTTTCCAGTAAACTAGACACCAGTTTACCTCTGTTGAAGGCTCACGTGTCTTATTCCCGTACTAGCGAACCGATTAAATTCGAGCGAGATTGTGATGTGGTGCTTGTGCCGCAAGGCGATAAAGTCAGCTTGCCGGCCGGCACAGTGGGTTACATTACACAGGCCTTAGGCGGCTCGTTCACGGTATTTGTGGAAGGCAATTTATTTCGTGTGGCTGGTGAAAATGCCGATGCCATCGGAAAAATTGCGCCGAAATCGCTCGAATTGGCCGACACCGAAGACGATACTGCCGTTGAAAAATTGATTTGGTCGCAACTGCGCACCTGCTTCGACCCGGAAATCCCAATTAACGTGGTTGAGCTTGGCCTGATTTACGACTGCCAGATTGAGCGCCTGCCTGATGGCCAGCGTAAAGTGAATATTCAAATGACCCTAACCGCGCCAGCCTGCGGCATGGGCGATGTGTTGGTTGACGATGTGCGCGCCAAAGTTGAGCGCGTGCCAACCGTTATCGAGGCCGATGTTGATCTGGTATTCGACCCGCCGTGGGGACGGCATATGATGAGCGAAGCGGCGCAGTTAGAAACTGGGATGATGTGATAATCTGAATGTAACATTTCCAGACGTTCAGCCATGAAAACCCCAAAAATCTCCAGCTTATTGCTCGCACTTTGTATTTCCGCCAGTTTTTCTATGCAAGCCAGCGCGCAAGTGCCAAATGCAGCGCAGCTGAAACAAAGCACCGAATTGCTCGGCAAAATTGTCGGCTTCAAAACCGTGAAAGGCAACGGCCAAGTGCCGGTGATGGCCGCGTATTTAGCACAGCAATTGATTCAAGGCGGCTTCGCGCCGGATGATGTGAAAATAACCGAGGTAGCTGGAACGGCAACTTTAGTAGCGCGCTATCGCGGCAATGGCAGCAAGCGTGCATTGCTGATTTCTGATCATATGGATGTGGTGGAAGCCATCGCCTCCGATTGGACGCGTGATCCGTTCACCATGATTACCGAAAATGGCTATCATTTTGGCCGTGGCGTATACGACAACAAGCTTGATGTGGCGCTAACGATTAGCACCTTATTGCAATTAAAAAAAGAAGGCTTCAAACCCTCGCGCGATATTATTTTGGTGCTGTCTGGCGATGAAGAAACCGATATGCTCAGCACGCAAGCGCTGAGCACACAATTTCCCGATGCCGAGTTCTTGCTCAACGGCGATGGCGGCGGTGGTACCTTGGCGAGCGACAAAAAAGCGCTGGTGTATGGCTTGCAAACCGCCGAAAAAACCTTTGCCACATTTGCAATTTCAGTCAGTAATGCAGGCGGGCATAGTTCGCGGCCGCGCAAAGACAATGCCATCTATGAATTAGCCAATGCTTTGCAGAAATTATCCGCCTACGAATTTCCGGCGCAGAGCAGTGAACAAACCCGAAGCTCATTTCGGTTTACCGGCAAGCAGATTGGCGGCGGCTTAGGCCAAGCCATGCAACGCTTCGCCGACAACCCGAATGATCTTGAAGCCGTAGCGACTATTGCGGCAGATCCAGAATACGTAGGCACGCTGCGTACTACCTGTGTAGCCACTATGCTGAGCGGCGGCCATGCCGAAAATGCCTTGCCGCAGCTTGCCACCGCCACGGTGAACTGCCGAATTTTCCCAGGCGTAAGCGTTGAAACGGTGCGCGCAAAACTGGCCGAGGTGATTGCTAACCCGAATGCGCAAGTGAAAGAAGTGGGTAAAGCCTTCGCCAGCGATGCCTCGCCATTGCGCGATGATGTGATGCAGGCCGTGCGCAAAGCGGTGGATGCCAATTTTAAAGGCTTGCCGGTGATTCCGAGCATGTCGTCTGGCGCCACTGATAGCGTGTATTTTCGCGCGCAGGGCATTCCAAGCTACGGCGTATCCGGTGCGTATTTGATGCCGGTAGACGATTATTCGCATGGCTTAAACGAGCGTGTGCCAGTTAGCAGTGTGGCGCGCGGCTTAACGCATTGGCATGTGTTGCTAACCGAATTGGCAAAATAAAATGGCGGGGCGCCGCTTGCTGCGCCCTACGAATGTTTTTCACTTTCGAATGAATTCACTCGCCTATGAATATTTTTTTGGTTAATTTACTCTGGCCCCTTTTTTGGAGATTAAGGAGTTACATAAGTGAATACCAATTTCAGTATCAAGATTCAGCTAACCGATAGTACGGGTGGTGCTTTGGAGTTGGATAACATTTCCATCGACGCAGTGTTTTATATGCACACGCGCGAACGGTATCGTTTCCATGCTGGGGTGACAGATGCTCGTGGACGACTAGTTTTGACTTTTGAGCAATTTGAGAGAGTACGTCTTGAAAATCAAGCGCTTTTTATCATGGACTACAATATTTTGCTGCAGGACTGCGATCCGGAAGTTGGCCTGACAGTCCCTACTTCCATCGAACTTCAACAGAGAAAAGCAGCAAAGCAGATGTGGTTTTCGAGCAAAGTCATGGAATTTGAACAAATCAACGAATGCAACAACGGAAAGGTTGTATGCGAGCCGGTACGTGTTGATATGAGTCGCAAGGCTGAAGTAGAAGTATTTTTGGTATGCGGCAATAAAGCAAAAAAGGGTCTAGAGTAAATTAAACCTGAAAACACTATCTTGAACTTCCGGTTTTGTAGGGTGGGTCTTGACCCACCATTGCGCATCGCGGATTTATGTCGGCGGGTTACAACCCACCCTGCAATTATTCGTTAGCTTCGAAGCGATTGGCTGACACGTTTTTTTTGACTTTGGCAGGATCCCAAATGCGGCCGTTCATGGCGATATACACGCCCGGTGGCAGAGATTGCACAGCGCCAACCGCGGTGCCAATATTGAACTCGGCATCTGAGCCGCGGAAGCTGGCCGGGTTCAATGCACCGGTAAGCACAATGGTTTTATCGGGAATGCTGGACAGTACTTTGGCGGTTTCAACCATCGAATCGGTACCGTGAGTAATAAGAATATGCACTTCGTCGCGCGCTTCAATGGTGGCTTTCAGCAATTCTCGGTCTTCTTGATTGATATGCAAGCTGTCTTTGCGCATCACTGGCACCACGCAAAACGGAATCACTACGCCGAGTTCTTTTAGAATTCGGCCAATCTGCGGTTCGCCCACTTGGTAATCAGATTTGTCATCGAAATAAATTTTGTCGATGGTGCCGCCAGTGGTAAGTATTAAAAGTGAATGCATGTACAGCTCCAATTTCCCATTGTTTTATTTTACGCGTTTTCAGACCACAGCATCCCATGGAAGTCCTCCTTGCATGCAAGGGGGATTTAGGGGGATTTGCGTTTCAGTAATTTGGCTTGTAGGCCATCCCAGTTGCCGGAAAAAATAATCCATAGCGAAAGCCCAAGCTCAAGCAAGGCCAGCGGCCAAATGGCGGGAGTTGTCCAAAGTTCAGCAATGCTGTGGCAAAAATAGATTAAGGATGCAACGCCTGCCCAGAACACCGCGGAAGGACGGCGAAACACAGCCAAGATGGCTGCTGGTGCAATGGGCACTAACGCGATTGCCAATGCCACGGATTTCGGCAAGGTTTCAGGCGGCGCCAGCCAGGCATACCAAATAATTTGCAGCGCTAGCATGGCAAACACACCGAGAATGGCGTAGCGCTTGGAAAGCGAATAGCGTGATTTATCGAGGGTTGTCATGCGCTGAGCTTTTGGCTGATGTGCGCCACGCGCTTGCCTAGCGCTTTAGCTAACACCGACTCGTCGTCGCTGATGGGTGCTTTGCCATCCGCGCCACTGACATGGCTTGCGCCGTAGGGCGTGCCACCTGTTTGGGTGCTCGATAAACGCGCCTCGGTAAATGGCAAGCCAACCATCACGCAGCCGTGGTGCAACAGTGGCAGCATCATGCTTAGCAAGGTGGATTCTTGCCCGCCATGCATACTGGCGGTTGAGGTAAACACAGCGGCAGCTTTGCCCGCCAAGGTACCACTCGCCCATTCAGCGCCGGTGTTATCCCAAAAAAATTTCATCGGTGCAGCCATGTTGCCAAAGCGGGTAGGGCTGCCCATGATCAGCGCTGAACATTCAGCCAAATCTTGTTTGCTCACATACGGCGCGCCATCGTTCGGCACCGCTGCTTCGGTGGCAAGGTGATTAGCAGAAACAGATGGCACACAACGAAGCCGCGCAATGCCGCCGGCTTCTTCCACGCCACGGGCAATTAGGTTAGCCAGTTTTTCCACCGCACCATTGCGACTGTAGTACAAAATCAAGATATCGGACATGAAAGCCTCTCTGTTAGCTTGCTATACTTTAACAATGCACACGCTAAAAACAAAGCTACTTAATGGCCCACATGCTGAGTTAATCGATAAACTCGGCAATTTTATGCGCTATTTAGCCAAGCGCTTCATTGACGACCGCTGTTTTGAAGCAGCTGGTTCGCTGTCGTATACCAGCATATTAGCGGTTGTACCCTTTGCGGCAGTGGTATTTGCCGTGTTCACCGCGTTTCCAGCGTTTGATCAATGGTCGGTAAAACTCACGGATTTTGTGTTTGCCAATTTTGTGCCTGATGTCGCTAATAATTTGGAAAACACGGTGTCTGGTTTTGCCAGCAGTGCAAGAACCTTGCCAAGCACCGGAATCATAGGCTTGCTTGTTTCTGTTGGGCTAACGATGTGGAGCGTGGAAAAAGCCTTTAATTCCATTTGGCGTGTGCCGTCTGCTAAGCCCAAATTTTTTCGATTTTTGATTTACTGG
>JAYTVJ010000057.1:0-2024 GCA_043744535.1 Arenimonas sp. | reverse complement strand
CAACGATACGCTAACGGTTGCTGAAGCGGCTGCGCTTAAGCCCGATTACATTGTGCTATCGCCGGGCCCCTGCACGCCGAATGAAGCGGGCATCTGCTTGCCGGTGCTTGAACAATTGGCTGGCATTGTGCCTATTTTCGGTGTTTGCTTGGGGCATCAAAGCCTTGGGCAGGCGTTTGGTGGCAAGGTGGTGCGCGCCAAGACCATTATGCATGGCAAAACCTCGATGATTCACCATAACAGCGGTGGCGCATTCAAGGGCTTACCATCGCCGTTTGAAGCCACGCGCTATCATTCTTTGGTTGTTGAACAAGAAAGTTTGCCAGAGTGTCTTGAAATTACCGCCTGGACACAGAACGACGATGGCAGTATTGATGAAATCATGGGTCTTCGTCATAAAACCTTGGCGGTTGAAGGCGTACAATTCCATCCAGAATCGATTTTGACCCAACACGGCCATGATTTATTAGGCAATTTCCTAGCGAACAATAAAAACGATAACAATAAAAATTAAAGGATAACCATGACACCGCAAGAAGCTCTGCAACGTATTATTGATAACCGCGAAATTTTCCATGATGAAATGGTCGCTTTGATGCGCCAAATCATGGCTGGCGATGTATCTG
This sequence comes from Arenimonas sp., assembly GCA_043744535.1. Taxonomy (GTDB): domain Bacteria; phylum Pseudomonadota; class Gammaproteobacteria; order Xanthomonadales; family Xanthomonadaceae; genus Arenimonas. Next base: position 1,398 of record JAYTVJ010000057.1, on the reverse strand, counting down.
ATGTAATGATTGCCGCCATCTTAACGGGCCTTCGGGTTAAAAAAGAAACCATCGGAGAAATCACCGGTGCGGCGCAAGTGATGCGCGAATTCGCGGTTAAAGTGCCCACACCACCGGGCGTGGGGTTGGTGGATATTGTGGGTACGGGTGGTGATGGCGCACACACCTTTAATATTTCCACGGCCTCAATGTTTGTGGCGGCCGCTGCTGGCGCGCAGATTGCCAAGCACGGCAACCGCAGTGTATCGTCCAAATCCGGCAGCGCCGATGTGCTTGAAGCCTTAGGCGTAAATATTGAGCTTAGCCCTGCGCAAGTGGCGTCCAGCCTGAATAAAACTGGCATTGGCTTCATGTATGCGCCTAATCATCATCCGGCTATGAAGCATGTGGCAGCGGTGCGCAAGGAAATGGGCGTGCGCACCATTTTCAATATTCTTGGCCCGCTCACCAACCCAGCCAGCGCCCCAAATGTGTTGATGGGCGTGTTTCATGCCGATTTAGTCGGCATCCAGATTCGCGTCTTGCAGCGTTTGGGTGCTGAGCGCGCGCTGGTGGTGTATGGCCGCGATGGCTTGGATGAAATCTCCTTGGGTGCTTCAACCTTGGTCGGAGAATTGCGCGGCGGGCAGATTCGCGAATACGAAATTCATCCAGAAGACTTCAACTTACCCATGGCATCAACGCGTTCATTGCGGGTTGAGAACGCCGAGCAATCGGCCGCTATGCTAATCAGCGCATTGACGGAAGAATCCGGTGTGGCGCACGATATTGTGGCGCTCAATGCCGGTGCCGCTTTGTATGTGTCTGGCCAGGCTAAATCAATTGCTGATGGTTTGGAAAAAGCCAAAACAGTGCTGCGTTCGGGCGCTGCGTTAGCCAAGCTGAAGCAGTTTGTGGAAACCAGCAAGGCTTTGGGCGACAGCTGATGTCAGATATTTTGATGCGCATCTTAGCGCGCAAACACCAAGAAGTGATTAGTCGTAAACAGCGCATTTCACAAGCGCAACTGAATGCAGTTTGCAATGATCTGCCCGAGCCGCGTGGTTTTGTGGCTGCCATGCAACGCAAAATTGCCGAAGGTAAGCCCGCGGTGATTGCTGAAATCAAAAAAGCCAGCCCAAGCAAAGGCGTAATTCGCGAACATTTCGTGCCAGCTGAAATTGCGCGTTCGTATGCGGCGGCTGGCGCGGCGTGTTTGTCGGTACTCACCGATATCGATTTTTTCCAAGGTAGTGATGCTTATTTAACAGACGTGCGAGCGGTGTGTAGCTTGCCGATTCTGCGTAAAGATTTTATTGTTGAGGAATACCAAATTTATGAAGCACGTGCCTTGGGCGCCGATTGTGTGTTGCTGATTGTGGCCGCATTAAACGATGCACAGTTGCACAGCTATGCGCA
>JAYTVJ010000056.1:0-2033 GCA_043744535.1 Arenimonas sp. | reverse complement strand
AAATATTAGATTTTTTCTGTTCTTTGGCAGGTTGCTCAATATCTATATCGTACAGTTGCTGGCCATCGACGATGGCAACCCGCAGTTCTTCAGCCTGCGTGGCATTTATCAACATTCTTTTCATTGTAATATCCTCACGCGCTCTACCGTAAGGATCGCCGAGTTCAGCAAGCTTTCGAATGCTAAATTGTTCAGCGCTACTAAACCACAGGCGTACCTACGGGAGCGCAACTCATTGTTTCGTTAAAGGGGCCAAACTACGCCGAGCGTGGTTCGGACTAATGCATCAAAATGAGGCCCGCCAAACGCTTAACATGGTCACTCCCTGAGAGTGTGGTAGCGAATATTGGGATACACTATGCGCAGGTTTTCGGCCGGCACCGAGTGAAATCAGCATCTTAATGCCCACATAGTTTAACAGATGGAACAAAAATGAACACCCTTTCCTTAAATCCAGGCGTAAAAACGATCAAAGTGACCGAGGAAAGGGATGGCCAGCGCTTGGATAATTTCTTGTTAGGCCTATTAAAAGGTGCGCCTAGAAGCTTGATTTATAAAATTATTCGTGATGGTCAAGTGCGAGTTAATGGCAAACGGGAAAAACCCGAATACCGCTTGGAAGAAGACGATGAAGTGCGTGTGCCGCCGGTTAAAATTGAAGTAGCCGACCCGAACCGTGTGCCACCGAAAGCCATGCTGGAACGTTTAGAAGCCAGTATTGTGTTTGAAGACAAAGCCTTATTAGTACTTAACAAACCCTCGGGTATAGCTACACACGGTGGCAGTGGCATCAGTTTTGGGGTGATTGAAGCCTTGCGGGCGCTGCGCCCCAATGAACCGCTCGAATTGGTGCACCGCTTGGATCGGGACACTTCTGGTGTGTTGGTTTTGGCTAAAAAGCGCTCGGCCTTGCTGCAATTGCAGGCTTTAATGCGTGAACAAGACGAAGATGAAAGCCCTGAAAAACAATATTTAACGCTGTTAGTGGGCAGAATGCCGGCTGGCACCATGACGGTAAAAGCGGCATTGCAGAAATCGGTGATGCAAGGCGGCGAGCGCATGGTGCGGGTGGATATGGCCGGTAAGGCATCGATTAGCCATTTCACGTTATTGGAACGCCGAGGTGGGTACAGCTTTTGCAAAGTGCGCATTGAAACCGGCCGAACCCATCAAATTCGTGTGCATGCCGCGCATATTGGCCATCCGGTGGCGGGCGACGACAAATATGGCGACAAAGAAGCCAATAAAAAGCTGTCTAGCCAATTTGGCTTGAAACGCTTGTTTTTGCATGCGGCATCCATGCAGTTTGCCTTAAACGACGGTCAAACGCCGTATACCTTAAGCGCACCGCTGGCACCCGAACTTAATGAGGTGTTGAATAAATTAGCCGGCGAGTAGTTGCTCGGCTTTAGCGGCGCAGATGAAGTCGTTTAGGCTTAAGCCACCCACATCATGCGTGGAAAAGCGGATTACGCAGCGATTGTAATGCACGCTTAAATCGGGGTGATGGTCTTCTTGGTGCGCAATAAACGCCAACGCATTCACAAATGCCATGGTTTGATAGTAATTATCAAAATGAACTATTTTGCTGATGGCGTGTCCATGTTCTGTGAGTTGCCAACCCTTCAGCTGCAACAGGTACGCTTGGCAGTGTTGCTCAGAAAGTTTATGTTCAACGCCTTTCAGTGGTGTGCAGTGTTGTTCAGCTAAGGGTGTGTTCATAGTGGTTTGGTTCATAGGTGTTTCTCTAGTTTAAGGTAAAATAGCGGCATGATTGAAATAACCGAAACTGCACAGATTCATTTCCGAACATTATTGCAAGCCCAAGGTGGCGATGCGGTGGGTATTCGTATTAGTGCCATTAATCCTGGTACGCCTGCAGCCGATGCACGTTTGGAGTTTGCCGAGCAGGGCGATTTGCTTGGCGATGAATGGCAGTTGGAGTGCGAGGGCTTTACTGTGTTTGTGGATGCGCAAAGCATAAGCTTCTTGAATGGCGCCAATATTGATATTACGCCAACCGCCACCGGTAC
>JAYTVJ010000055.1:0-6600 GCA_043744535.1 Arenimonas sp. | reverse complement strand
TGTTTCAGCACTTTCTGCCGCCATGAAAAGTGCCGATTCTGCTTTTGACTTTGTCGCAAAGACTGCTGAGAAAAACACAAGACACCTATTCACTAATGGCGCGATAAAACTATTTGCCGATGGTGCATTTTTCTCGCAAGCAATGCAGCTAGGCGAGCCAGGCTATATTGATGGACACAAAGGCGAATGGATTACTCAGCCCGCCAAATTTGAAGAATACGCTCGACGTTACTGGAATGCCGGTTATCAAATTCATGTGCACACCAATGGCGACGGTGGTGCAAAATTTGCTTTAGATACCCTTGAAAAATTACAGAATGAAAAGCCACGCATTGATGCACGCTATACACTCGAACACTACGGCTATGCAAACGACGGCACGGCGCGCAGAGTGGCTTTATTAGGTGCTGTGGTTTCTGCTAATCCATTTTATTTATATGATCTTGGCGATAACTATGCGGAAATCGGTCTAGGTTACGATCGCGCTGCACGGTTGGCGCCGCTTGGTGGTTTAGTTCGGCGCGGCGTTCCGGTTGCCTTGCATTCTGATTTTGCTATGGCGCCTGCAGCACCACTATTTCTGGCATGGACAGCAATTACCCGCCAGACACAATCTGGCAAGGTATTTGGCCCAGAAGAACGCTTAACACTTGATCAAGCCATGAAAGCCATTACCATTGATGCGGCCTATATTCTGCGTTTGGAAGATAAACTTGGCAGCATTGAGGCTGGCAAACTGGCCGATTTTGCTGTGTTGGAGCAAGATCCGTATGTGGTAGGCGGTGATAAATTAAAAGACATTCAAGTTTGGGGAACTGTGTTTGAAGGCGTTGTATTCCCAGCAAATAGCCAGCGCCCTTAATGCTGGCTAGCTAATTAAACCCTATTTTTGATTTACTACACTTAAAAATTATTTGCTAAAACAAAACTCATTATTGTCATCAATGCTCATCATACGAGGATTCAAAATGCATCACTTTCATATTTTAGCTTTCCGAATTGTTGCTAGTTTCGCCCTTGCATTTCCCCTTTCATGTTTTGCCCAAGACGCGGAAGAGCCGGTTGATAACGGCACCGATCCAAGCCGCCTAAGCACTGCAGTGGAAGCTAAGTATGAATACATCGATCTGCAAAATGGCTTCAGCAGTGGCACATTACGCCTAAGCTATACCCAGCCATTTGGCGAGAAGCAGAATTATTCCTTCCGCTTGCGTGCGCCAATCAGCGCAGTGGATGTATTTGGCAACAACAACCACGACCTTGGCGATGTGTCTGCGCAAGTTTCGCATGTGTTTGGATTAACCAAGGCGCATGGCTTTATTTGGCAAGCGGAAATGGTTTTCGACACGGCCAGCAGGCCCGAGCTGGGCACTGGCCAAAATGTGCTGAAGGGCACCTTGATTTATGCAAAATTTCTGAAAGGTGGCGCAATCTTTGCGCCTGCAGTGGTGCAGAGCAATAGCCTGTGGGGCCAAGATAGCCGTGCCGATGTGAATTTCACAACCTTTGATTTTTACTATGTGCCAAAACTGCAAGACCCACGCAATCTCATCACCTTTGACCCATCGCTGAATTTCGACTGGGAAAATGATAAAAAATTTGCGGGCTTGGCAGTTACCTTTGGTCGCGTCATTGGCCCAGCATTGGGTGGCAATGCTATTGTGAGCATTAAGCCATCGGTGTTCGCCGGTGGTGATAAGCCGGGCAAATGGGGCGTAGAGCTTGGTTATAAGATTATTGGTTTTTGAAGTTGAAAACTTCACATACTTTGCTACTTTACACATCGCTTTTAGTACTTGCCACTTATTTCCCTATTTTTCACTGGAGAATTTAATATGAGTAAAGCAAAACCATTTCTTAACCATTGTGCAAAAGCAACACTACTAAGCGCTTTTTTTATTGCTCCCGCTTTCGCGCAAAACGCGATGCTTAATAGTGAAGTAGCTGCTGATGAAGCACGCTTAATAGATATATTCAAAAAACTGCATGCCAATCCTGAACTCTCCATGCAAGAAACCGAAACCGCTGCGTTAGTTGCCAAAGAGCTTAAGGCTAATGGTTACCAAGTTCAGACTGGCATCAACAAAACTGGTGTAGTGGGCATCATGAAAAACGGTCCCGGGCCGGTCATTTTATATCGACAAGACATGGATGCCTTGCCAGTTAAAGAAGAAACTGGGCTACCATACGCCAGCACCAAAACCGGCACAACACTGGATGGCATTAAGAGTTCTATTACACATGCCTGTGGCCATGATGCACACGTAACCTGGCTGATTGGCGTAGCCAAAGTAATGGCCGAGCAGAAGGCTAATTGGTCGGGAACACTTGTGATAGTTGCCCAGCCAGCGGAAGAAGCCTATATGGGTGCGAAAGGCATGGTGGATGATGGGCTATATCCAAAAATCCCTGAGCCCTCTGTTGTTTTTTCCTCACACACCAATCCACTTTGGCCAGCAGGCTCAGTTGGTTTAGGCCTTGGCCGACGCATGGCTGGCGCAGACCAGATGGTTGTCACTATCAAGGGGATTGGTGGTCATGGATCCACTCCACATGCATCTAAAGATCCTATCGTTATGGCGGCGCAAGCCATCATGGCGTATCAAACTATCATTAGCCGTCGCATTGATCAAACTGAACCAGTAGTTTTGACTGTCGGTGCAATTCAAGCCGGCACAGTGGGAAACATTATTCCCGATAGCGTAACAATGCGGCTAAGTTTACGTTGGTATAACCCAACCGCACGTGATCAAATGGTGGCCATGGTTAAACAAATGACCGACGCGATTGCTGTAGGTAATGGTATGCCAGCTGACCGTATGCCGGAGTATGAAAATATTCAATCGATTACTTCTGTAACCAATGATGACGGATTAGTGATGGCCATGCGCCCTGTTCTTGCTCAAACACTCGGTCAAGAAAATGTTTATCCTGGCACACCGATGCAAATGGGCTCAGAAGATTTCCAAATGCTAGGCGATCCCATCAAAGGGGTTAAACTTTTACATATGGAAGTTGGCGTGGCTAAACCAGAAATCCTTAAAGCATTCATGGCAAATGGTACTATGCCGCCATACATGAACCACCACCCCAAATTCCAAGTGGAATTACCCGCCATTGCTGCAGGCGTGAAAGCAAACGCTGCAGTATTGCTAGAACTGCTGAAAAAGTAAGTATTCGCTTTTCATTGCACATAAAAACCCCAGCCACTGCTGGGGTTTTCTTTTAAGCGCCTTATAATGTAAACAAACCAAGGATGCTCACATGCAATCGTCTAATGCTATTGAAAAAACCCAGCAGTGGCTTGAAGAGGTGGTTATCGGGCTAAATTTCTGCCCATTCGCCAAGCGCGAGCTGCGCAAAAATGCGGTGCGTTTTATCTTGCATGAAAGCGGCGATATGCAGGAAACGCTTCAGCAGCTTATTGCCGAATGCGAATTCCTTGATGCCAACCCAGAAACTGAAACAACATTGCTGATTTTACCGAACGGCTTTGAGGATTTTCTGCATTATCTTGATCTCACCGAATTAGCTGAAGATTTGCTGGCCGAACAAGGCTATGAAGGTGTTTACCAAGTGGCGAGCTTTCACCCAGAGTATTGCTTTGCCGATGCTGACTCTGATGATGCCGCCAACTACACCAACCGTAGCCCATACCCGATGCTGCATCTGTTGCGTGAAGCCAGCTTAGATATTGCTATCGACAACTACCCCGATATTGATGCCATCCCTAACAATAATATGCAAAAAGCACGCAGCCTGGGTGCAGCGTATTTTATTAGCGTACTGTCTGCATTAAACCCTTAAATCAAAATGCAAATTGCCCAGTCTACTGACTGGGCAATAAGGGGCTACACCCAAGCCATCCGTGGCGCTACTGCGCAAACTGCAACAAATACTATTGGTTGCAATTGCGGCTTATGTAATTAATGACCTTCAGCAGTTTCTTTAATTTCTTCGCCCACTTCTTGGGTGTCTTTGCCAACACCGGCAATGGTATGGCAAGCGCTCGATAGCAAGCTAAGTGCCAAAATAAGCAGCATGGCGGCAGCAGTACGTGTTGTTTTGTTCATGAGTGTTGTCCTTTGGATTAGTAGAAATACGCAAGTGGGCATTTGCTCTGTGCCGCAAAACCAACTTGCCACGAACCGGATTGCGTTCAATGGAACTTCATAGTAGACGCGCAATTTCATTTTATCGGTGCGCTATCGAACATAGCGACGCTGTATTTCTTTATGGCTTGCACCGCTATGTTTACTGAATATTTTCTAATGTGCGTTATCGAACCGACTGGGTATTTTGTGCGCTTTATAGTAGTCAAACTCGGACTAGAGATGGACATCATGGTACGAGTAGGTTTAAACGCGGATTCCCCCCGCAACCCGCGTTTAAGCCGACCACCCATTTAAGTACGACTATTCGCTTAGCTAAGCAAAAATAGCCAAACTCACTCTCAAGGACATCCCATTATGTTGAACTATGCCGTTACATTCCTGATTATTGCGCTGATCGCTGGTCTGCTTGGATTCACCGGTATTGCCGGTTCAGCCGTTGGTATTGCAAAAATACTGTTCTTTGTTTTCATTGTGTTGTTTGTTATATCGTTTTTGATGGGCCGACGCGGAAACCTGTAATCCAAAACGGCGCTACAAACAGCAAATTTTGTTTTTCAAAAGCCACCCAGCGATGAAATTGAAGTATTCTGCATAGGACACTATGAGAATACTTTATGACCGCCCTGTTTAACTTTTCGCCGCGCGCACTTGCCCTACAAAACCAGCTGGCCGAATTCATGCAACAGTATGTAACCCCGGCTGAAGCCGAGGTTTCTGCATGGCAGGCGAATTCGAGCACGCATTGGCAAACAGCGCCTGTTATTGAAACACTGAAACAGCGCGCAAAAGATGCCGGCTTATGGAATCTCTTTCTTCCCGATGCCCGCCATGGCGCAGGCTTATCGAATCTGGACTATGCACCATTGGCCGAACAAATGGGCCGCGTGTTGTGGGCCTCGGAAGTGTTCAATTGCAATGCACCCGACACTGGCAATATGGAAGTACTGGCGCACTTTGCTAACGAGCAACAAAAACAACAATGGCTCACACCATTACTTAACGGCGAAATCCGCTCTGCATTCGCAATGACCGAACCCGATGTCGCTTCTTCTGACGCCACCAATATTTCACTGCGCATTGAAAGCGATGGCGATGATTATGTGCTCAATGGCCGCAAATGGTGGATTACTGGCGCGGGCGATTCACGCTGCAAAATTTTAATTGTGATGGGCGTGACCAACCCAAATGCCGATAAACACGCGCGGCATTCGATGCTACTGGTGCCTATGCACACACCGGGTGTGCGCGTGGTGCGCGCACTGCAAGCGATGGGCTTTGATGACGCACCTAGCGGCCATATGGAGCTTGCGTTCGATAACGTACGCGTACCAAAATCGAACTTGATGGGCAGCGAAGGCAGCGGGTTTGCCCTAGCCCAAGCACGGCTTGGCCCTGGCCGTATTCACCATTGCATGCGCTTGATTGGCTTAGCCCAGCGTGCACTAGAACTAATGATTGCGCGTTCTCAGCAACGCATTGCATTCGGGAAACCACTGGCGGCACAAGGTATGGCGCAGGAAATGATTGCACTATCGCGCTGCGAGATTGAGCAAGCACGGCTGCTGACACTCAATGCCGCCGCCAAATTGGATGCGGGCAACAATAAAACCGCGAAAGATGAGATTGGTATGATTAAGATTGTGGCGCCACGTATGGCGTGCGCGGTGATTGATCGTGCCATGCAACTGTTCGGCGCGGAGGGCTTGCAACATCCGTTTCTGCCGCATGCCTATGTGGGCGCACGTTGCCTGCGCCTAGCCGACGGCCCCGACGAGGTGCATATCGCTTCATTAGCCCGCAGCATGACCCGCCCATTGTAGGAGTGGGCTCTGCCCACGACAAAATCTGATGAATACACCAAAACCCTACGATCTTCCCGATGCAGCATTAGCTGCTTACCTTGCGCAGCATATTGCCGGTTTTAGCGGCCCGCTAAGGTCAACAAAATTCAAGGGCGGGCAAAGCAATCCCACCTATTTGCTTGAAGCCGCCAGTGGCACGTATGTGTTGCGCCGCAAACCACCCGGAAAACTATTAGCATCCGCGCATGCGGTGGATCGCGAATTTCGTGTTTTACAAGCCTTGCATGGCAGTTTGGTGCCTGTGGCTAAACCGTATCATTTGTGTTCCGATGAAAGCATCATCGGCTCGATGTTTTACGTGATGGAAGCCATTGAAGGTAAAGTTTTCTGGGATCCATCCTTACCTGACAGAACACCTGATCAACGCGGCGTGATGTTCGATGCCCTTATTCAAACACTTGCCGCCATTCATTCCATTCCAGTTGAATCGGTTGGCTTGGCTGATTATGGCAAACCCGGTAATTATTTTGAACGCCAACTCACCCGCTGGAGCAAACAATACCGAGACTCAGAAACACAATCGATTGCTGCCATGGATGCTCTAATTGAACAGTTGCCGTTGCGTTGCCCTGCCGATGATGGCTGCGTTTCGCTGGTGCATGGCGATTTCCGCATTGATAATT
>JAYTVJ010000054.1:0-25641 GCA_043744535.1 Arenimonas sp. | reverse complement strand
TTGGCGAGCTCGCCCGGCGTGTTGGCCTCCCAGCCCTTCTGCGGCGCGAGGCGAATGCGCGCACCATTGGCGCCGCCGCGTTTGTCGCTGCCGCGGAATGTGGAGGCTGAAGCCCACGCGGTGTTGACCAATTGCGAAATGGACAATCCAGAACCAAGCAGCTTACTCTTCAGCGCAGCAATATCCTGAGCATCAATCAATGCATGGTCAACGGCTGGCACAGGATCTTGCCAGATCATCACTTCGGAGGGAACCAGCTTGCCAAGATAACGGGCGCGTGGCCCCATGTCGCGGTGAGTCAGTTTAAACCAGGCACGAGCGAATGCATCGTGGAATTCCTGCGGGTTTTGGTGGAAGTGCCGTGAAATTTTTTCGTAAGCCGGATCCATACGCAACGACAAATCGGCGGTGGTCATCATTGGCGGATGCTTAATCGAGGGATCGTGTGCATCCGGAATGAGGTCTTCAGGTTTGCAATCTTTTGGCGTCCATTGGTGTGCGCCCGCTGGGCTCTTGGAAAGCACCCAATCATAGCCAAACAGCATGTTGAAATAGCCCATGTCCCAGGTGGTGGGGTTGGGTTTCCAGGCGCCTTCAATACCGCTGGTGATGGCATGCACACCTTTGCCAGTGCCAAATTTGTTGGTCCAGCCGAAGCCTTGTTCTTCAATGCTTGCGCCTTCCGGCTCAACACCCACCAAGGCGGCATCACCCGCACCGTGGGCTTTTCCAAACGTATGGCCGCCGGCCACTAAGGCCACTGTTTCGTAGTCATTCATGGCCATACGTGCAAAGGTTTCGCGCACATCGCGGCCAGATGCTAATGGATCTGGGTTGCCGTCTGGGCCTTGTGGATTGACGTAAATCAGGCCCATCTGTACAGCGGCCAATGGATTGGCCAAATCGCGCTCACCAGAATAACGGCTATTCGCCTTATCGCTAGTCGCTAGCCATTCGGTTTCGGCGCCCCAGTTAATTTCGTCTTCGGGTTCCCAAATGTCGGCACGGCCGCCACCAAAACCAAAGGTCTTGAAGCCCATCGAATCCATCGCCACATTGCCTGCCAACACAAATAAATCGGCCCAACTCAGTTTACGGCCATATTTCTGTTTTACCGGCCACAACAGACGGCGCGCTTTGTCGAGATTGCCGTTATCGGGCCAGCTATTCAGTGGCGCGAAGCGTTGGTTGCCGGTGCCGGCACCGCCACGTCCGTCGGCGATACGGTATGTGCCTGCTGCATGCCAGGTCATCCGAACAAACAAACCACCATAATGGCCCCAATCGGCTGGCCACCAGTCTTTAGAATCCGTCATCAGTGCGGTAAGGTCTTTCACCACCGCATCAAGATCGAGTGTTTTGAATTCTTCGGCGTAGTTAAACGCTTCGCCCATAGGGTTTGTCTTAGATGATTGGCCATGCAGAATTTTGAGGTTCAGCTGATTCGGCCACCAACTGGCATTGGTCTGGCCGGTAGACACGGCATGGCTGCCTGCGCCGCCTGCAAATGGGCATTTTGATTCAGTGGTCATATTTGCTCTCCTTTAGGTGAAAAATCAGTACAAAAAGTATGTTGCGCTGTAATTAACTATTTAGCCAATCAATTATTTAAATGATATCGATAGTTAAAAACTATTAATGTTGAGGGCGAATAATCATTCGCCCCTGCGGATTAACCAGCATATTTTCCTTACTTCAGAACCGGTAATTTGTTTGGTACGCCATTGCTGCAAAAGTTTTTTGCGCACAGCCATTTCCGAATGTAGGGTTGCGGTTGTGTGAGCAAATGAAAGATGGTGTTTTGCTCCATATTGCCATGCACAGATTGCGCGCCAGGCCCGCGTGCCCAAATACCCACATCATCGCCGCCGTGCGTTTCGGCGCTGGTGGGTACTAAGGCTTCTTGCATGTAATCGGGGTCTTCGGTATTGGTGTCGGTTAAATCCGGGCGGCCAGTATAGGCTTCGGCTTTGCTTGGGTTGTGTGGAAAAGTTTTGCTGCCAGCGTCTTGTTTGTCGGTTTTGCCCACATAGCCCGGGCCATTGGAATAGCTTAAGGTGGTGAATGGACGGCCTAAGTTGTCTTTTACCAATTCCGGTTTCGCATCTTCGCTGGCCTTGCCAAACACTTTGCCTAAAATAGGATTGCCACGTTGTGGGTAGCCAACAAAGCTCATGGTATGTGAATGATCTGCTGTAACAATGATCAGCGTATCTTTATCGCTGGTCATCGCATTTGCAGCGGCAATAGCATCACTGAACGCCACGGTCTCGGTTAAGGCACGAAAGGCATTGCCAGCGTGGTGTGCATGGTCAATACGTCCGCCTTCCACCATCAGGAAAAAGCCTTTGTCATTTTTGCTCAGCACTTCAATGGCTTTGCGGGTCATGTCGGCTAAGCTTGGCTCATCGATTTTTTTGCTGATTCGGTCGTGATCAAAGTTCAAATGATCGCCGTTGAACAAACCGACGAGTTTCTGGGTGTTTTTAGCCTTCACAGCAGCCAGCTGACTGCCGGTTAATACGAAGGTGGCATTCGGACGTTTTTGTTTCCATTCAGCTACAAGGTTGCGCCCGTCTTTACGGCTGCCTTTGGAACCAGGAAATCCGGGGTTTTCGCCGGTAGGCAGAAATTTATTCAACCCACCACCCATCACGACCTCCAAGCCATTGCCAGCCGAATACGCCACCAATTGTTGCGCTATGTCTTTGCAACCCTGTTGGATTGCGGTGGCCGGCATATCGGCATCGCTTTCCCAGTTGCGTTCCGAGGTGTGCGCATAGGTTGCGGCGGGCGTGGCATGGGTAATGCGTGTAGTGGTTACCACGCCGGTCGATAATCCGGCCAGTTCAGCAAGCGTAATAGCACTGGTTAGCGGTGTTTTGAGGCTAGAGACGCAATCGCCGCGCAAAGGCGTTTGATCAACGCTTAAAAAGCCCATGCGGGTTTTTGCGCCAGTGATCATCGCAGTCATGGTGCCGGCCGAGTCGGGCGTTTGGCTGTCGGTGTTGTAGGTTTTACTAAATGCGGTGTAAGGAAATTTTTCGAAGCTGAGCTGGTTTTCTTCACCCGGCTGATCACGCAATTGGCCTTCATAGATACGCGCTGCTGCAACGGTAGGCAAGCTCATGCCATCGCCAACAAACAGAATAATATTTTTTGCTTTGGATTTATCCGAGCCTAATGCATGCGCTCGATTGGCACCTTCCGAATACCAACGTTGCGCCGATTCAGGCGAGGTTTGGGTTGAGGCTGCAGAAGCTAACAGCAGGCTTGTAAAGCAAAGTACAATACCAGTAGGCTTTTTCATAAGGGTCTTAATTAATGATAATTCTCAACATTTTAACCCCTTTCTGCTACAGCAATATGGCAATTTGATGATTTATCTGGCCTCACAATCGCCACGACGGCAAGAACTATTACGGCAACTGGCTGTCACATTTGATGTGATTGAGGTTAATGTGCATGAGCAGCCGCTTGCCAAGGAATTGCCTTGGGATTATGTGAATCGTGTGGCTAAAGAAAAAGCTGGTGCCGGCTTGTTGCAATTGGCAGGGCAAGCACAAGCTATTGTTGTGGGCGCCGATACCGATGTGGTGTTGGATGGCGTGGTGCTTGGCAAGCCTGAAAGTGCGCAGCATGCGTTTGCACTGTTGCGAAGTCTCTCGGGCAGAAGTCATGAAGTGATTACCGCGGTATGGTTAGTGTCGGCTGGGCAGGAGCAGCATTGTGTGGTGCGTAACACCGTACAATTTGCTGCCATGCGCGATGATGAGATTCACGCCTATATTGCAACGGGCGAGCCATTTGGCAAAGCCGGTGCATATGCAGTGCAAGGTTGTGGCGCGGCCTTTATTGCGTCGATTCAAGGCAGTTATTCAGGCATTATGGGTTTGCCGTTACACGAAACCTATCAACTGTTGCAAAAATTTCATGTGCCGGCGCGGCCAGGGTAAGCTATGTTGTTGAGCGAAGAGCTGTTGATAAATGTAACCCCGCGCGAAACCCGTGTTGCTGTGCTTGAAAATGGCTTATTGCAAGAGTTGCATATTGAACGTAGCTCAAATCGCGGCGTATTTGGCAATATTTACAAAGGCCGCGTGCAACGTGTTATGCCGGGCATGCAAGCCGCGTTTGTGGATATTGGCCTTGAGCGCACGGCTTTTTTACACGCCTCCGACATCGTATCGGCAAATGCACAACAGCTTGCCTCTGAATCAGTAGAATCTGAAACCAAGCCGCAGCCGTTAATCACCTCCTTGGTGCATGAAGGCCAAGCGATTATTGTGCAGGTCATTAAAGACCCGATTGGCAGCAAGGGTGCGCGCTTAACCACCGAAATATCCATCCCTTCACGGTATTTGGTATTGTTGCCCGACTCCAACATGATTGGTGTGTCAAGCCGCATCGAAAATGACACCGAACGGCAGCGTTTAAAAGAGATGCTACAAAAACACGCCGAGCAATTTGGTGTGGGCTATATTGTGCGTACCAATGCTGAAGGCGTTGACGCGTCATTTATTGAACAAGATATTGCCTATCTCAATCGCGCCATTGCCGTGTTGAAGCAACGCCAACATACAGCAAAAACGGGCGAATGCATTTACGAAGATTTGCCCTTGCCGATGCGTGCCATTCGGGATTTATTGCATACGCAAGTTGCCACCGTGCAGATTGATTCACGCGAATACTTTGAAAAAATTCAAGGGTTCGCGCAACAGCTTATCCCGGCCTTGGCTGAGCGAATACAGCACTACACCGGTTCTCGGCCAATCTTTGATTTATACGGCGTTGAGGATGAAATTAGCCGTGCCTTGAATAAAGATGTGCCGTTAAAATCGGGCGGCTATTTGGTGTTCGACCAAACCGAAGCAATGACGTCCGTTGATATTAACACCGGCTCGTTTTTGGGCCAGAAAAATTTGGAAGAAACGGCCTATCGCACCAATCTAGAAGCCGCACAGGCGGTGGCAAGGCAGTTGCGCTTGCGTAATCTGGGCGGCATTATCATTATCGATTTTATTGATATGCACGATGAAGAGCATAAGCGCCAAGTATTACGAACATTGGAAAAAGGCTTGGCTAATGATCATGTGAAAACCACCACATACGATTTTTCGCCACTTGGCTTGGTGGAAATGACCCGTAAACGCACTACCGAAAGTCTGCAACGGCAGTTATGCGAACCATGCCCTAGTTGCAGCGGGCGCGGTTATATCAAAACGGCTGAAACAGTGATTTATGAAATCTTCCGTGAAGTAACACGCGCTGTGCGGCAATTTGAAGCAATCCGCGTCATGGTTATGGCCTCGCCAAAGGTAGTGGCAAAAATCACCGAAGAAGAATCTGCCGCTGTTGCTGAATTGGAAGAATTTATTGGTAAAGAAATTCGCTTTCAACCCGATGAGCAATATGCGCAAGATCAATTCGATGTGGTGCTGTCGTAGATTATGCCTAACCCTTGGCGACGATCGTTACGCATAACACGCCGCACATGCGGCTATGGCGCGTTGCTGTTGCTCATTTTTGCTGCGTTGTTAATCAGCATTGCCAATCTTTTTTTGCCGTTTATTGAAAATAACCCACAGCGAGTTAAGCAGTGGCTTTCCGAGCAAGTAGGGCAGCCGGTTAACTTCCAAAGCAGTCACACCGAATGGACGCGTCGAGGCCCTAAAATCAGCTTGGTTGGCTTGCATGTTGGGGTGGGCAATAGCATGGTGAATATTGGCCGCGCCGAACTTTTAGTGTCTATTTATTCCGGCCTATTGCCTAACCATCCGTTTACCGAGCTTAAAGCCAAAGCACTTTTTCTCCGTTTAGAACAACAGCCCGATGATACCTGGCAATTGTTTGGGGTTCCGCGCCAAGACAATTCAAAGGCCGATGCTTTGGATGTTTTGTCGGGCTTTGGTGAATTGCAGCTGGAAAATTCAGTTTTGCAGATCACTGCTAAAAACAAAGCGCCTATTCGCCTGCCGCGTGTGGATATGCGCTTGCGCGTGCAAGGTGCCAAGCTTACCGTTGGGTTGCGCGCAGAAGCAAAACTCGGCGATTTACCGGTTTTTGTGGTGGCGAATTTAGACAGAAACAGTTATTCCGGTAAAATTTGGCTTGGCGCGCCCAAGCTCAACATGATGCGCTGGATAGAACTTGTGCCGCAATGGAACTTGCCGCATTTGCAGGCCCAAACGCGCGCCGATGTTTGGGTTGACTTGCATCAACGCAAAATCATGCGTGTGCATACCAAGCTTGCTATTGAACACGTAGCTTTTGAAAAGTCGGTCGAAAAAAAGATTTTCTCGTTTAACAATACGCCAGCTTTGTTTGATGCCATCGCATTTGAATCGTATTGGCGGCGCAACCGAAATGGCTGGGATTTTATTATTCCTGAAATCCAATTTGATGGGCAACACAGCCAACAACACATTAAAGACATTCGTGTACAAGCGGTTGGCGCGGTATGGCAGGCACGTGCGGCCTCAATCAATCTGCAACCCATAGCGGCGCTGAATCCCGCCACCAGCACATATTTGCCAGCGGTGCAGGGTTTTTTGCAAGAGGCCAAACTGAAGGGCAACTTGAGCAAGCTCAAAGCGCAAGGCAATACAGATCGAAAACGTTGGTCGGTTAGTGCTTATGCCAATGGCTTGGGCATGTCAGCCATAGGTAAGAATCCTGGCTTTCAAAATGTATCCGGCGTTTTTGTTGCAGATCAGTTAGGCGGCAGTTTTCGTTTTCGTCCCTCCAACGCGCATTTAGATTGGCCAGCCGCGTTCGGGCGCACAATTCCAAGCACCTTTAAGGGCGCCTTGTTGTGGTGGAAGTCGTCGCCGGATTGGGTTTTAGCGGCCAAGAATATGCAATGGCAAGGCGATGGCATGCAGGCCGATGTGGACATGCAATTGCAGTTGTATGCCGATAAACGTAAACCGATGCTCAATGTGGCAGCACGTTTGGCCGCTTTTGATTTTGCCACCGCTAAACGTTTTTGGCTGCAACATATCATGCCGCCTAAATCCATTCAGTGGTTGAATATGGCGCTGCAAAAAGGCCAAGTGCGTGATGCATCCATTGTGATTGCAGGTGATCTTGCGCATTGGCCGTTTACAGACAACGCAGGCCGTTTTAGTGCACTCGCTACGGTTGATGCGAAGCAGTTTAAATTTGCACAAGATTGGCCCGCAGCAGAAAATGCTGTGCTGTATGCCGATTTCAATGGTCCAGGCTTTAGCGTTGTGGGCAAAGCAGACTATATGGGCAACGCGCTGACGTTAGAACCAAGCGGCATTGCGCATTTTCATGATAGCTTGCTTGCGGTAAATATTTTGTCAGCAGCAAATATGCAAACCTTGGTGCCCGTGATAAACGGAACACCGTTGAAACAGAAGCTGGGCGAAACCGTTTCGAGCTTGCGCGGCGAAGGCCCGGCAGATGTGCGTGTTAATTTGCTGATGCCACTTAACAAAAGCATTGAATACCATACCATTGATGGCAGTATTGATTTCAAAGGCACCGCAATTCGTGCGCCTTTATGGAAGCTAGCGATGCAGCAAGCAACCGGCCATACCGTGTTTACTGAAAAAGGCTTTCATACCGATGGCTTATCGGGCTTGCTGGACAATAATCCGGTTACCTTGGATTTACGGGTTGGGCAGAGCTACACGCAAAATAAAATAAATCATTTTGAAGCCGTTGTGCATGGAAATTTCAGCACCGATTATTTATTAAATTTCGAGCCCAGTTTAAAAGACCTAAAAACCACTTTGCAGGGTAAAAGTCCGTGGTTGTTTAGCATCAGTTCGCCACTGGCTAAAAACCAAGCGTTGGCACCGGTATTTTTACGCGCTCAATCCGATTTAGTGGGCACGCAAATTAACTTGCCAGAGCCATTACAAAAATCCAGTGCTAGCGCACAAACCTTGAGTTTGTTTACCCAGCTGCCCGTGGATAAAGGCACAGTTGAGGTGAAACTGGGCAGCCAATTTCGCTTGCTGCTTAAAAAACCGCTGAACAAACCGATGTCGGGTATTTCCTTGTTTGGGTATCAAACACAAGGCACAATTCCTGCCAATGGGTTTTCGGTGCGAGGCCAAGCAGAGCGCTATGATTTAGCTGGTTGGCTGGCCATTGCCAATAAAGCCGAACCGAGTGCGGGCTTGCAATCGTTTGATTTGAGCGTAAATCGTTTGAATGTGATTGGTCAGGAATTTGGTAGTACGCGCATACAAATGAACCCCACCATCAGTGGCATGAACATTCGTGTGCAAGGTACCAACTTGGATGGTTCGGTGATTTTGCCGAAAGCTAAAAATGCCACGATAAGCGCCAACTTTAGCACCGTGCGTATGCTTCCTGCGGAAAAGAAAATCACCAGCGCCGAGCACGTGAGTAATACGCCGATTGATTTTGGCGATCCTGCCGACTTGCCACCTATAACGCTGAGTATTCAGAATCTGCAAATTGGTGATGCGGGCTTAGGGCGCTGCGATATACAAACCTTGCCAAGCTCTCAAGGCCTGCGCATTCAAAAGCTCAGCACGCAATCGGCATTAATGTCGTTAAATGCAACTGGCCTGTGGCGGGGGCAAAAAAGTCAGGCGCGCACATCCTTGCAAGCCAGCCTTGTTAGCAAAGATTTAGGCAAGCTACTCACTGTATTTCATTATCAGGATGTGATTAAAAGCGGCGATACCAAAGCGCAATTCACTGGCGCATGGGCTGGCTCGCCAATGGATTTTTCGTTGCAAAGTTTTAATGGCAATTTAAACCTTGATGTGGGAAAGGGCCAATTGCTCGGTGTTGAGCCAGGTGGTGGACGCGTACTTGGCTTGATTAGCTTGGCGGAAATTCCACGACGTTTAAGCTTTAACTTCAGCGATTTCTTCGATAAAGGCTTTGGCTTTAATCAAATTAAAGGTCAGTTTGCCTTTTCGCAAGGCAAGGCTAGCACGCAAGATTTAACCATTTTAGCGCCAGCTGCCGATATTAAAATTACCGGCAGCACTGATTTAGTCAAACAAGAATTTAATCAGCGCGTTGATGTGAACGCCAAAACGGGTAGTTTGTTGCCAGTGATTGGTGCTGTGGCTGCTGGCCCTATTGGCGCGGCCGCGGGCGTTGTGGCACAAGCCATGTTTAACAAACCCTTGAAAGACAGCGCCGCTATTCATTATGAAATCACCGGACCGTGGGCGAAGCCAGACGTGAAAAAAGTAGACCCCAAACGTAAACCATAAGTCAGAAAAATCGGACAATATTTTCCGAAATGCCTGACAGACAGAGCTTTATCGCTAAGTTAAACTGTCATTATTGACCTAGTATAACTCCGGTGATACCATGCAAGCGATGAAAATTGCAATTTCTTTACCAGACAACCTATTTGCCGATGCAGAAGCCTTGGCGGCGCAATTGCATGTGCCACGTAGCCAGCTATATGCTTTGGCGTTGAGTGAATTCATAGCGAGTCGTCAAGAAGGCACGCTAATTCGCCAATTAGATGCCGTCTATGCAGTAAACGAATCTGCTATTGAGCCTGTATTATTCAATGCTCAATTATCAAGCTTGAATCATGAAACGTGGTGAGTTATGGTGGGCCGCATTACCTGATCCAAATGGTTCGGGGCCTGGATACCGTCGTCCGGTATTAGTGCTTCAGTGTAACGCGTTCAATCAAAGCCGGATTGCTACTGTAGTTGTGGCAATCATCACTTCAAATTTAGCCTTAGCAGAGGCGCCAGGCAATGTTCGACTACCAAAATCTGAGTCTGGATTAGCACAGGCTTCTGTATTAAACGTGTCACAAATCATGACGCTCGATAAGCGCTTGTTGATTAAATCGATTAAGTCCTTGCCTGCAAAAACATTGGATAAAGCAGAGCAGGGGTTGCGTTTGGTGTTGGGGCTTTAGTGAAGATGTTCCATGTATTACTGCTCATCCGGCTTTGTTTCGCCACCTGTCTGTGCATCAATCTGTGCGTTTAAATCGGCTGCGCGTTGGTCGTTTTGGTCGAGCGCTTTATCCAATTTTTTCTGAATACCAGTGCCGTCGTAGCCGATGTTATCGGCGTTTTGCAGGGCTTTGGTTTCTTCGCGGCCTTGGTATTTTTCAGTGTCTTCTACTTTTTGAACCGGTGGATTGGGGTTCACGCAGCCAGTCAGCATAAACGCGATGCTTACCAATAAAATGTGTGTTGTTGTTTTCATCTGTTCTCCATATTGCCAATGGGTTAATTAATTTTCTACACAAATACAAACTACGTCGCAGAAATCTAACGTTTGCGTGGATCTCGCCAAATCAATTTTTCTTCAGTACGCGCCGTGAAAAAATCTGCACATTGGCCATCACCATTACCAGCGAATCCACCATCGGGCGAGCAAATACGTTTTTGTTTCGTATCTAGGAGCATGCTGGGAATGTCGCAGCATTGCGGTGGAAAATAAAACACAGTCTGGCCCTTGTAGCGGTATTGCCAAATAGTGAATGGCGGATTGCCAGGGTGTTCTTTCTGCAACTGTACAATGCGCGCATCAATCCATTTGGGCTTGGCTTGTGGCGCAGTGGCGCAACCCGGCGCGCTGATGAGTAATAATAAAAACAGTGCGATAATATTTTTCATGAGGGATACCTTATTGTGCGTATCGTTATGTAGTGTTGTTCTATAGTACACGGCATCCATTGCGCTGATATTTTCTAAGCATCAGCCAAGAAATAGTAGCAGCGCCACGGCTAGCAGACCCAGCCAGCCGGGGTGTTTGCCTTTAGTGGCAAGTAGCACCAACAACGAAGCCAGTAAGCTAGCAATGAAGCCTGCTTTGGCCACAAACTCTTTTACTTCAAATGCAGTATTTGGTTGCGCACACCAAATAATGATTGCGGCAAGCGCCCAGCCGAACAAAGTGCTAATGTGCCAGTTCGCCCACAAAATGCGCACTTGCCGTTCCTTTAGCGCGCTGCCACCGAGCGTGGGTATGATGCGTTTTTCACGTAGATGCCGAAAAATAAGCACCTCTCCTAACATGGAGTGTACAAGGCCAACCAAAAACATCAGACAGCCTGCCGACAGATAATACATATTCATTTTAGTGTATCCGCAGCTCGCCAAAATAACCGAGCCGAAGTTAGCCAAAGCATAACGAAGAAGCCGCTCAAAATCCAAATGAAGTGCCCGTTAATCTGTGCAACAACCGCTACCAGCACTTGCATGATGGCGGTTGCCAACAACACACGAACCATGCTCTGTGCTTTAAAACGCACAAAAATTGCGCCGACTAACGCAACGGCCAGTACGCCAGCAAACATCAGATTTTCAGGGTTGCCTTCGTTGCCAATAATGCCTACGGCAAGATTCATCCAAACTAATATAAATGCTGTGCCAATGGCCACGCTGAAAGCAAGCAAATACGCCTTGTTGCGTGCAATTTTTATAGCCATTTCAAACGCAGCGCAAGCGGCAAGCAGCATGCCGCCAAACACCATAAAATCAGCTAAGCTCCAAGCCACTTCTTTAGTGAATTGCATGGCTAACCATGGCAGAAGTAATAGCAAGGCAGCGCTACCCCAAACCACAATTCGCAGGCGATGCGTTTGCCAGCCCTTAGGTTTTTCTGGGATTGCTGCACTGGTGTTCATGGCATTTCGTTTCCTGTTGGCTGAACATACGAGGTATTTTGTTATTGTGGCGTTTGCAATGCCACTGTTGGAATAGCGCTAACATCTTTGATGATCTGTCGTTGCGGCACGTAATGAAGCAGCAAGTCTGTTTCTTTCTTGACCACTTGATAGCATTCGCAGCTTAGTGTTTCAAGCTTTGGCCGATCTAGCACCCTAATCAAGCCGCGCGAATACGAAATGACGCCAAGTTCTTGCAGTTTGAATGCCGCAAGGCTGACCCCTTCACGGCGGACACCGAGCATATTACTGATGAATTCCTGGGTCATGGTTAAATGATTGTGCGACAAGCGATCCATGGATAAGAGAAGCCAGCGGCAAATTTGTTGGTCGATGGTGTGGTGTCGATTACAGACCGCGGTTTGACCGATTTGTGTTAGCAGTGCTTGCGTGTAGCGAAGCATGAGCACCAGAAGCTGGCCGTGACGGTTGAACTCCTCTTTCACCCGCGCTCTGGGAAGTCGATACGCATAGCCAGCACTTTGCACCAGTGAACGGTTGGGTGTGCTTTCGCCACCCATAAACAAGGTGATGCCTAACAAACCCTCGTTGCCCACCACTGAGATGGCGGTTGAAGCGCCATTTTCCATCATATATTGCAGCGAAACGATGGAGTCGGTGGGGAAGTACACATGCCGCATTGGGCGGCCAGATTCATACAGCACCGACCTAAGCGGCAACTTCACCAATTGCAAGTGCGGAAACAAGCGGCCTTGCACTTCCGGTGACAAAGCGGCTAGAAGATGATTCTGTTGCGGCGATGGCGGCGGTGCGGACTCGCTTTTAGGCTGAGCAGGCGGTTTTGGGGTTACTGCATTGGTGTTCATCGAATGTCGATTTCCTTTGTTGCAGTAATAGCACTTTAAAAAATCATTCTACGCGCTAACAGACTTTGACGTGACAAGAAAAACCTCGGTGCCTACCGGAACCTGCTGTTTTGATATTGTTGCAGGCAAGGAAATGGGCATACAAATTTTGTCGCGCGGCTGCTTTCGGCCGTAGCTGATTTTCTCGAAACCGGCAATCTGCGTTTCAATCGCTGCGCCATCTGGCGCAATAAGGCGTATTTGCGCACCGATGCGAATGGTTGGCAAGTCGGGATTTTGCGGAAGGCCAGGCACCAACGTCAGTTTCCCTGATAAGGCAAACGCGTCCACAACGGTGAAAAGATAGGTGTTAGGCATGGGTCAATTAGTTCATGCGCCGTTAATTCAAATCAACCGCATATTTCTTTAGCAGCTCTAGCGGCACAATTTCTAAGGCTTTACTATGCGTTCTTTTTAAGTGAACTCTGGGCGCCATGTTGCTTTCTGCGGCTTCAAGCCAACGTGCCGCGCATAAGCACCAGCTGTCTCCGGGGTGTAATCCTGGGAAATTGTATTCGGGCATGGGTGTTGTTAAATCATTGCCACGGAATCGGGAATATTCTAAGAATGCTTGTGACACTTCAACGCAAACGGTGTGCGAACCCGAATCGTCTTTGCAGGTATTGCATTTGCCATCCCGAAAAAAACCCGTCATTGGATTTTGTCCGCAAACTTCTAATGGCTCGCCGAATACATTTATTGATTCGTCTGGGTTCATAATAGGGTTACTAAATTGATGATATGCGAGGCGCTAATTGATGCCTCATGGTGTATAGAAAATTGCGTCTAGCATTGCTGCCCTTCCATCCCACACTGTAGCAGCCAAGAGGTCTTTTGGGCGAGGTTCATTCCACCAAGCGGAATCAGTTATACGTTCAATAATTTCTTCCCAATAGCGTTCGTAGTTCATACCAGATTTTTTAATTTCAAAATCTTTACAGAGTTCAACATTATTCTTTGAATCAAAACAAATGAAGTAATCTGGTCGCTTAAGTGCTAGCAGGCGGCTAGCAATGCCAATGCCATCTCTACCATTAGGGAAAGCTTTGACGAACTCAGCCACATAAGCGTCGTAGTGTTCTCGTAAAACAGGTCCGTTTAGTGGGATTTCATCCAATGCCTGTGAAATGTGTGGATTGTTATCATTCACCGCCTGATGATAATAGCCTGCACCTCTCATACTTCCGAACCAAGCCCAATGTGCATTGAAGTCTGTTGGTAGCCCCGCGATAGTTTTGCGCAAGCCAAGCTCCATTCGCTCAAAATTATTATTGGCTTCGAATGCTGTATGTACTAACTTCAGTAAGTCGCAACGGTTTTCAAAGCCGTGGTGAGCGTCCATTTGAACTAAAGAATAAAATTCTGTCCATGTCATTGCCATTACTGCAGATTCAGAAGGGGCTTTGTTTGTACTGACTTGTCCGTATTGTCCAGATATTCGCTGCAATGCTGGTTGTTGTTTCATCCAAAGCGCACGATATGAGATTGCGTCGGCTTTGCTAACCGTACGGGCATTATTCCAGTAGTTTTCAATCAAACTTATTACGTCGTTTTTTAAAGATGATGCGCCTTGATCTAAATCCGAAATTAATACCATTGCCTCAGCATTTTTGTTCAACGCGCCTGCAGTGAGATTTGCGCTTCCCATTAGTATTTCCCAGTTTCTTTCGTTCCAGAAGATATATATCTTCGGGTGAAATACCCCTTGTGGCTGGAGCATGAAACGAACGTTATTTGATTCGGCAAATACATCAAGGACATCTGGATGTGTTTGGTAAAAATGTGTGCCTATTATGGCATGACGTATGCAGTCCTTCTTAGCAAGTAACTCTTCAAATATCTTAGTGCCAGCCGAGGCCCACGCTACAGCAAATGCAATATTATTATATTTTTTCGTAAGACGTGATAAGTTAATTCTAAGCTCTATATTAGTGGTTATCAGCTTCATTTTTAAGCACTGCTCCAGAGGGTAACAAACTAGCTGACACCAAAGTGCCGAGTAACTTCCATTAGACAGATTCCAACCAAATCCGTCAATCAAAAACGGTTCCGTGTATTAGAACCTCATCAGCCCGCATTAAAAATTTTATTCGTGATTTTCATAATGATGCCATATTCGCAAAATGCTGATTGCGCTGCCGTGATGCGCATATCTAACAATGTAGTTGCCAAACACGAAGTCTTGAATTGAATTGGCTATTGGTGCTTGTTCAACATTGCGGCCCATTTCTGGAAATTGACATAATTGGTTGATGCGAGCGACCAGTTCGGTGGCTATGCGCGTTGCCGCAGAGGGATTTTTTTCTGCAATAAACGCACGTAAGCGCACAAGATCTTGCACTGCCTCAGCAGAATAAATCAGTTTCATTTTTGGTTTTCTGGAGCAGCTAGTTCTTTATCGGTGCCCCAGCTTTGAAGCCAAGTATGCACAGCCTCGCTGGATACCACGCGGCCTTGCGCAACAGACTCCATCGCTTGAAGGGTTTGTTGCCAGCGAATCTGGTCATTGTTCTGACGTTCAATAAACTCCTTGATCGCTTGATTAATAAGCCAACTCTTACTTCGATGGGTTGCGCTAGCCAGGTCTTGCAGGCTTTGCTCAATATCTGGCTGTAGGCGAACGGTGGTTACGCTCATCGGGTTGTCCTCCTGAATTGACTACAATGTATTCTAATGTATTCTAATGTAGTCTCCTTGGCAAGTCAGTTGCAATCCGCCCTTGATTAACCAGTAGGGGCGGGTTCCAAACCAGCCTAACGAACACACGCCATTTCAGGGCGCAGCAAGCAGCGCCCCTACATTTCATAACATTACTGTTAAAATAACCCATGACTGACATACTCTCCCGCGTACAGACGCAACTACTCACTCCCCAAAACCTCGATTTAGACGGCATCGACCGCGCCATGGGCGAATTGATGAGCCCCGGTATCGACTTTGGCGATTTCTATTTCCAACACAGCAAACGCGAAAACTGGACGTTTGAGGATGGCATCGTCAAAGACGGTGCGCATTCCATTGAACAAGGCGTGGGGGTTCGTGCCATCAGTGGCGAGAAAACTGGCTTCGCCTATTCCGATGCCATGGATTTTGCGGCCTTGCTGGATTCGGCGCAGGCGGCAAGGTCTATTTCCGGCGGTGGTGAGTCTTATTCGCGCGGTAAACGCCAAGCGGTGCAGCCATCGGCTTTATACGACGGCATAGACCCCATCGCGCAAATGCCAGCCGAAGATAAAGTGGCATTGCTGCGCAAAGTGGACGCCTTTGTGCGCGCCGCCGATCCGCGCGTGCTGAAAGCGACGGTTAGTTTGGCGGGTGCGTTAGATACCATTATGGTGGTGCGTTCAGATGGTGTGATGGCGGCCGATATTCGGCCGTTGGTGCGGATTAATGTGCAGGTGATTGTTGAGCAAAATGGCCGCCGCGAATCGGGCTATGCCGGTGGTGGCGGGCGTTTCGATTATTTGGAATTATTCAGCGGCAATCGCCCGTTCGAGATAGCGCAAGAAGCGTTGCGGCAAGCACTGGTGAACTTAGAAGCGATTGATGCACCAGCCGGTGTGATGCCGGTGGTGCTGGGTTCGGGTTGGCCGGGTGTGTTGTTGCATGAAGCCGTGGGCCACGGTTTGGAAGGCGATTTCAACCGCAAAGGCACCTCGGTGTATGCGGGGCGCATGGGCGAACGTGTGGCCGCTAAAGGCGTGACGATTGTGGATGATGGCACGCTGGCTAAGCGCCGTGGTTCGCTGAGCGTGGATGATGAAGGCACACCCACCCAATACAACGTGCTGATTGAAGACGGTATTCTGTGTGGCTACATGCAAGATACCTTGAATGCGCGTTTAATGGGCGTATCGCCAACTGGCAATGGCCGGCGTGAGAGCTTTGCGCATCTGCCTATGCCGCGCATGACCAACACCTATATGCTGGCCGGTAATCATGCGCCAGAAGAAATTATTGCCAGTGTGAAAAAAGGCTTGTATGCGCCGAATTTCGGCGGTGGCCAGGTTGATATCACCTCCGGCAAATTTGTGTTCACCGCCAGCGAGGCATATTTAATTGAAGACGGCAAAATCACTCGCCCGGTGAAAGGCGCCACGCTAATTGGCAATGGCCCAGAAACTATGAATCAAGTCAGCATGATCGGCAACGATTTAGCGCTGGATGCAGGCGTGGGTATTTGTGGCAAAGACGGGCAGAGTGTGCCAGTCGGTGTAGGGCAGCCAAGTTTAAAAATTGATCGTATGACCGTCGGAGGAACCAATACCTAAACAGTAGCGCTTAAACGCTGGTATCGCGGTGCAATTCGCGCAACACTTTGAACAATTCGCGGTACGCGGCAGGC
This sequence comes from Arenimonas sp., assembly GCA_043744535.1. Lineage (GTDB taxonomy): Bacteria > Pseudomonadota > Gammaproteobacteria > Xanthomonadales > Xanthomonadaceae > Arenimonas. The sequence goes on along the minus strand of JAYTVJ010000054.1, from coordinate 8,762 downwards.
GGTTTGTTTTTCTGTTGTTCAAATTGCGCATTGCGAATCAATTGCCGAAGGCGCTGAATATCGGCCTGCGGAAATTGCTCCACCAGTTTGGTTAATAGCGCGCTATCGCCAGCAATCAGTTGATCACGCAAGGCTTCCATACGGTGCGCTTCGGCAATTTCACGACGCACATCGGCTTTGTCGAAATCAATTAAAGCGCGCCATGCTTCCAAGGTTTCAGGTTCTTCGCGGCGCATTTGTTTGGCTACAAACTGCAGTTGGCGTTTGCGGGCAATTTGTTGCGTAATACGCTGCGCTGTTTGAAAATGGTGCAGCATGTCCTCGGAAATGGGCATTTGCTGCAAACGCGCATACGGTATATCCACCATACGCGTGGCCAAAGCCAAAACAGCTAAGGCGGCGCGGCGATCATCACCACGGCTTGGCCCTAAAAATTCACCGGTTTCTTCATCCACTCCACGCATAACAGCCACTTCTCCATAAATTTTAAGTAGTCATCATGAAATCCAATCGTTCCAATCAGCTCTACGCCCGCCCATTGTACACCCTGGCCGAACAGGTGCTCGATTTATGCCTTTGCCGCGGCGCTGAGCAAGCCGAAGTTTCGCTCTCGCAAGACACCGGTTTTTCTGCCAATGTGCGTTTGGGCGAGGTTGAAACCGTTGAGCGCACCAACGACCAAGGTGTGGCGGTTACGGTGTATGTGAATAAACAAAAAGGCACGGCCAGCACCGCCGATCTGCGCCCAGAATCCTTAGCTGAAACCGTAGCGCAGGCCTGCGCCATTGCGCGCTTCACCGAAGCCGATGCCGCTTCTGGCTTGGCCGATAAAGAATTATTGGCGGTTGAGACGCTAGATTTTGATTTATGGCATCCCTCTGAATTGCCACCAGAGCAGGGCATTGCCTTAGCGCTGGAATGCGAAGCGGCCGGCTTGCAGCAGAAAAATATCAGCAACTCCGATGGCGCTTCGTACAGCAGTGGCCGCAGCATTGCCGTATATGCCAATTCACATGGCTTTATGGGCGCAGAGCGCAGCACCAATTTTTCGATCAGTTGCTCCTTGATTGCCGGTAAAGACAACGCCATGCAGCGCGATTACTGGTATTCGGTTGCCCTCATGCTAAATGGCTTGGATGCCGCCCAAGACGTTGGTGTGAAAGCCGCTGAACGCACGCTGGCACGTTTGAATCCGCGCTCAATCAAAACTGGGCAATATCCGGTGTTGTTTGTGCCGGAATTAGCGCGCGGCTTAATCGGCAGTTTTTTAGGCGCCATTTCGGGCGGCAGTTTGTACCGCAATGCCAGTTTTTTGCAAAATAGCATTGGCCGAAAACTATTTCCCGAATGGCTCAGTATTGTTGAAGATCCACATATTGTGCGTGGCTTGCGTTCCGCGTATTTTGATGCCGAAGGCGTGGCCACCAGCAAAAAACCTTTGTTGGTGAACGGAATTATTGAACGCTATATTCTTGGCAGTTATTCGGCGCGTAAGCTCGGCATGGCCAGCACCGGCAATGCTGGCGGCGTGCATAATTTGTTCGTTAGCGCCAATGCCACCGATATGAAATCGATACTGCTGCAAATGGGTACGGGATTGTTAGTTACCGAATTGATGGGCCAAGGCGTGAACACCTTAACTGGCGATTATTCGCGCGGCGCGGCCGGTTTTTGGGTTGAGAACGGCGAAATCCAATTCCCGGTTGATGAACTCACCATTGCTGGCAATCTAGCCAATATGTTTCCAGCTATTGAAGCGATTGGCGCCGATGTGGATAAACGCTCGCACATTCAGGTTGGCTCCATGTTGATTGGCCAAATGACTGTGGCGGGCAATGATTGATGTAGGGGCACGGCATGCCGTGCCCATCGCAATTCACCCGTTTAACCGTTATACATTTTCCGCGGGCGCATCACGATGCGCCCCTACATTTATCGTTGCTAATTCCGTCGATTAACCGCAAATTCCGCCAAACTTATCAGCGCTTCAGCATTAGCGCCAAAAATGTCGAGATGCGTGCGCATACTTTGCATCAAATCATTCCGCATTTTTTTTGATTCATCTAAGCCAAGCAGAGCAGGGTAGGTCGATTTTTCTTGGGCTTGATCTTTGCCGGCTGATTTGCCGAGTGTTTTGGTATCGCTTTCCACATCAAGAATGTCGTCTTGGATTTGGAACGCCAAACCCAAATCTTGTGCGAATGCGGATAGTGCTGCGAATGCGTCTGCATTCGCCTCGCCAATGATGGCGGCCATTTGCACGCTAGCCACAATCAATGCGCCGGTTTTCATGGCATGCAAAACCTGCAATTCTTGCAAGGCAAGTTGCTGGTGGCTAGCATCAATATCCAATTGCTGGCCGCCGCACATACCTTCCGAGCCTGAGGCGTTAATTAATATGTCGAGTAGCGCTATTTTTTTATGCGCAACGCACTCAACTTTCAGTAACGCGTTGTAAGCGCAAGCTTGCAACGCATCGCCGGTTAAAATGGCAGTCGCTTCATCAAAGGCTATATGCACCGTGGCCTTGCCGCGCCGTAGGTCGTCGTTGTCCATGGCTGGCAAGTCATCGTGCACCAAAGAATACGCGTGCATCATTTCAACGGCTGCGGCCGCGTTATCCAAATGCGTGAATGGGCGCTGCAGTAATGCACCGGTAGCATACACCAATTGCGCACGTAGCCGTTTGCCACCGCCCAAACAGGCGTAGCGCATAGCCTGATGCAAGCGCTCAGGGCTTTGTTCAGCAGGCGGCAATAAGGCATCAAGCGTTTGTTCGCAACGCGCGCGCCAAAGGCTAGCGTTATCAATCATTGCTGGCTTCAGTGAACGGCGTTTGTTCATCGGGTTTGGCGCTGTTGTTCACTATGCTAACCCGTTGTTCGGCATGCTCCAAGGCCGTTTGGCATTGTCGATACAATGCAATGCCGCGCTCATAGGCGGCCAGTGAATCATCCAGGCTTTGTTCGCCACGTTCCATACCCGCAACAACTTTTTCTAATTCATCCAAGGCTTTTTCAAAAGCCGCCACCGGCGAAGGTTCTTGGGTTTTTGTGGTTTTACTCATCGTACTTACTCCGATTCAGGCTGCCAACAAAGTGTGCTGGCATGCTGTTGCTGTAATTGTTGCAAACAGTTGGAAATGAGCTGGTTTCCAACCGCTAGCAATTCTCCGCTGTCATTATAAACAAAGGGCAAGCTATCGCGTTGCCAAGGTGGCACACACGTCGATAAACATTTCTTGACGCTATGATGGTGAGCACGCCCAGCCAATTGGATTTTTTCAGCGCCGCGCCTGTAGCACACGCGCGTGGTGCATGGCGGTTTGCCACTCCAGTGCAAGGAGCCACCACGCGGCAACGTTAAAGTGTGTTTGCCATCCCAGCTGTGCTCGAATTCGGCATACGCTTCTGTTGAGTATCTTTCACAAATAAACAGGCGCTGATTCCAAACACGCAGCGCATAGTCAGTTGTAACCAATTGTGTGTCGCTATCGGAGCGTTGCTTGCCGAGCTGTTGGATGAATTCATTCAAAGCCGCTGAGCCCGGCATACGTTGGCCATGGGTTGCCAACCAATAGCGTATAACATGCGTGGCTAATCCCTTCTCAAGCACCAGCAATTGAGTAACTAGCAGTTGATCGCCTTCTGTGCATTGTTCGGCGTGTGTAGCAATCATTGGTGCCAATAGTTCGGCATCGGTACGTAATAAGTTGGCACTATGCGCAAGCCGTTGTGCGGCGTTCGAGAAACGTTGCTCCAGCAAGGGCAACAACGCATGCCGAATAAAATTGCGGTCAAAGCGTTGATCAACGTTGCTGCTGTCGTCAATCCAACGCAATTGACTTTCGACGGCATAACGTTCCAATTCAGCACGCGAGCACTGCAAGAGTGGCCGCCATATGTGGTAATTATCGCGCACCTGATAGCGCTGCATATTGGCCAACGCCTGTGTGCCAGAGCCGCGCATCAAACGCAATAGCAAGGTTTCAGCCACGTCGTTTTGATGGTGCGCCAAGGCCAGAGTATCGCCGGCTTGCAAAATGTCTGCAAAGGCCGCGTAGCGGGCATCGCGCGCTTGTTGTTCGAGATTATGTTGCGGCTCAGCAATCGTAATGCGAACGGTATGCAAGCGAATCGATAAAGCATCGCACAGTTGCTGGCAATGCATGGCCCACGCATCGGCTTGCGGATGCAAGCCGTGATGGATGTGAATGGCGTTGAGGGTGTAGCCACGTTGTTTTTGGTGCTGTGCTAATTGATGCAACAACACACTTGAGTCCAAGCCGCCACTCAAGCCAACAAAAACGGTGTGCGATAGGGGTGTTGAATCCAGCAGTTTGTTACTCATGAGGGTGCTTAGCTAACAGCGTAAGCCCCGTAGCCACGCAAGCGCTGGTAGCGGCGTTCGAGCAGAGTCGGCATATCGAGTGCATCCAGTGCGCTGAGTTCTTGCAATAGATAGGCTTTTAAGGTGTCGGCCATTTCAGTGGGGTTTCTGTGTGCGCCACCGAGCGGTTCGGGAATGATTTTATCGACCAGTTTGTGTTCGAACAATCGTTCAGCCGTAAGGCCAAGCGCTTGCGCTGCGTCTTCGGCTTTGCTTGCACTTTTCCAAAGAATCGAGGCGCAGCCTTCCGGTGAAATCACCGAATAGGTGCTGTATTGCAGGATGAATGTGGCATCGCCAACACCAATGGCTAGCGCGCCGCCAGAGCCGCCTTCACCGATGATTGTGCAGATGACGGGGATTTTCAGTTCGGCCATTTCCAGCAAGTTTCTTGCAATGGCTTCCGATTGACCGCGCTCTTCCGCGCCAATCCCAGGGTAAGCGCCTGGCGTATCAATGAAGGTGAATAATGGGATTTGAAAACGTTCCGCCATTTTCATTAAACGCAGGGCTTTGCGGTACCCTTCTGGGCGCGGCATACCAAAATTGCGTTTCACTTTATTTTTCGTGTCGCGGCCTTTTTGTTGGCCAATCACCATGCACGCGCGGCCGTTAATGCGCGCCAAGCCACCGACAATGGCGGCGTCATCGGCAAATGCACGGTCGCCTGCTAATTCATGGAATTCATCGAAAATCAGTTCTAAGTAATCGAGGGTATAGGGGCGTTGCGGATGGCGTGCTAATTGCGAAATCTGCCACGGGCTGAGATGGCTGAAAATTTCAGCGGTGCGCTCCGATAATTTTTTTTGCAAACCGCCCACTTCCTAATCGATATTGACACCTGGCCCATGGCTGGCGCGCGACAATTCATTGATCTTGGATTGCAGGTCGGCGATGGGTTGTTCGAAATCGAGATAATTGGGGTTCATAATCACAACTCTGGCTAGATAGGTTATTTTATCAGATGCTTAGGCTAGCGCACTTGACGCCACGCTGACAGCCCAAGGTTTGTTCAATTGCACAGAAACACTGGAGATGCCCTCAATTTGACGCAAACGGCTAATTAAGCCCGGCTCACAGCGCAATGCAAAGCTGGCTGGTGCTTTAAGTTTGCCTTCGGCTGATTGGGTTAGTAATTTCAGTACTAGCGGTGTTTGGCCGGGCCGATAGCTGCTGATTAAGGCTTGCAGTTCCTGCCATGTGTTTTTTTCACGCAGATCAACTTGGCATTGGATGGTTTTACTGTGATTCAACAAAATCGATTGAAAATCCCAACACTGCTTAGCGCGCATGGAAAAACCGCCATTAAAGCTATCCACGCGTACATTGCCTTCTATCAACACAATCCGATCACGGGTGAGCAAGCCGGATGATTCGATGAAGCTTTCATTGAAGAACGCGCACTCAAGGCTGGCGGTTTGGTCTTCAATCAGCACAAAAGCCTGGTTTTCACCACGCCGGCGCATGTTACTAATTAAGCCAACCACCACCATACTGGCTTCGCCGCGCCGATCTTTGCGCTCTTGCCAGATTTTTTCAATATCGGCCAATGAGCAAGCCACGAGTTGCTTTAATTCCGATTGCCACGGATCCATTGGGTGGCCGCTAAGGAAAAAGCCTAAGGTGTCGCGCTCAGCTTTGAGTTTGTCGTCAAAACTCCAGTCGGCAACCTGCGCTAATTCAATACGAATACTGCTGCTGGCCGTTGCCCCGAAGAGGGAAACTTGCCCCGATTGTGCCTCACGCTGCATTTGTTCGGTAGCTTTTAGTACATCCGGCAATTGCAGGCTAAGTGACGCGCGATTACTGCCTAAACTATCGAGCGCACCCGATTGAATCAGTGCTTCTAACACCCGTTTGTTGAGTTTGCTGGAATCCACGCGTCGGCAAAAATCCAATAAGTTTAGGTAGCGTCCGTTTGCGTTGCGCTCTTCGCTAATGGCAAAGCAGGCGCCTTCGCCAACGCCTTTGATGGCGCCTAAGCCGTATTGAATGGTGTGCCGGTCTAAAGCTTTAAAACGATACACCGAGGCGTTTACATCGGGTGGCAAAACGCGAATATCGAACACTTTGCAATCTTGTAAAAGATTGACGACTTTTTCGGTATTGTCCATGTCTGCCGACATGGTAGCGGCCAAAAACTCAGCAGGGTAATGGGTTTTCAGCCAGGCAGTTTGGTACGCAATTAAGGCATAGGCAGCCGAATGCGATTTATTGAAACCGTATTCAGCAAATTTTTCCATCAAATCGAAAATGCCGGTCGCTACTTTGCCATCAATGCTATTGGCTTCGGCACCTTGTTCAAACTTGACGCGCTCTTTGGCCATCTCTTCTGGTTTTTTCTTACCCATCGCGCGGCGCAGTAAATCGGCACCGCCTAAGGAATAGCCGGCCAACACTTGGCCAATCTGCATCACCTGTTCTTGATAGACAATCACGCCATAAGTAGGTTTCAGAATTGGTTCAAGGCTGGCATGCGGGTAATTCACAGCGGCACGGCCATGTCGGCGATTGATGAAGTCGTCAACCATGCCAGAGTTCAATGGCCCTGGCCGATACAAAGCCGCTAAAGCAATTAAATCTTCAAAACAATCTGGCTCCAGTTTTTTGATGTAGTCTTTCATGCCGCGCGATTCAAACTGGAAGATGGCGGTGGTGAGGCCTTTTGATAAAAGCTGATAGGTGGCTTTATCATCAAGCGGAATATCTAGAATCTCTAAGGCTTCCAGCGCGCTTTGCATGCGTTGCGCATTAATGGCATCAACCGCCCATTTAATAATGGTGAGTGTGCGCAAGCCAAGGAAGTCGAACTTCACTAAGCCAATGGTTTCCACATCGTCTTTATCGAATTGCGACACAATACTGCTAGCGGTTTCGCCGGCACTGCTTTGATCGGCATACAGCGGTGTAAAATCGGTCAGCGGCCGCGGCGCAATCACCACGCCGCCGGCGTGTTTGCCGGCATTGCGGGTTAAATCTTCCAGCTTGCGCGCTAAATCGATTAAGTCGCGCACATCGTCTTCGCTGTGGTAACGGCTAACTAAATCTTGCGAAATGAGGTTGCTGTCTTTCTTGGCTGCATCTGAAAGCCCTAAGGCATCATCTAAGCAAATGCCGAGTGTCATTGGAATTAATTTGGCAATCGAATCCACCAAGCCATATGGCATGCCTAAGGCGCGGCCACAATCGCGCACCACCGCTTTGGCGGCCATGGTGCCGAAGGTGATGATTTGGCTAACGCGGTCGCGGCCGTAGGTGTCGGCCACGTGATCAATCACTCGATCGCGGCCTTCCATGCAGAAATCGATGTCGAAATCGGGCATCGATACGCGTTCTGGATTAAGGAAACGTTCGAACAACAAATCGTAACGCATCGGGTCGATGTCGGTAATGCCTAAAGACCAGGCAACCAGTGAGCCCGCACCCGAGCCACGGCCTGGGCCAACGGGGATATCTTTACTTTTACTCCAATTGATGAATTCCGCCACAATCAGAAAGTAGCCGGTAAAGCCCATCGAAATAATGACGTCGAGTTCAAGTTTTAAACGGCTGTCATAATCTTCGCGCGTTAAATTGGGCGACAGCGCATTTTTTTCTAAGCGTGCATGCAAGCCATCGGTGGTTTGCTGCGTTATAAAACTCTCAAGCGTAAAGCCTTCTGGAATTGGGAAATCGGGCAGGTAGTAGGTGCCTAATGAAAGCTCTAAATTACAGCGTTTTGCCAACTCAACGGTGTTGCTTAAAGCTTCAGGAATATCCTGGAACAACTCAGCCATTTGCTCTGGCGATTTAAGGTATTGCTCAGGATGATAGGCTTTCGGACGTTTCGGGTCATCAAGCACGCGGCCCGATGAAATACACACACGTGCTTCATGTGCTTCAAAATCGTCTGCCACTAAAAACCGTACATCGTTGCTGGCTAATAAAGGAATTTGATGTTGGTTGGCAAACGCCACGGCGCGTGTATTAAATGACGCTTCATCGGCTAAGCCCAAGCGGCTAATTTCAATATAGAGTCGACGCGGAAATAAGCTCAGCCATTCAGCAATTTGTGCGATTGCATCGGGATTATTGCCTTGTTGAATAAGCTGCGCCAGCGGGCTGTGCCGGCCTTGCAGAATAATTAAGCCTTGGTTGTCGGCAAATAACCATTCGGCTTTGATTAGCGGAATATCGTGTTGGTGGCCTTCAAGATAGGCGCGCGAAATTAAACGCGATAAGCTCAGAAAACCTTGTTGGTTTTGACACAGTACTGTAATACGCTGTGTACCGGATTGGCCGTTATCAAGGAATAGATCGGCACCCGCAATGGGCTTAATGCCGGCACTTTCAGCCGCTTTGAAAAATTTCACCAAAGCAAATAAATTGCAGTT
>JAYTVJ010000053.1:0-2064 GCA_043744535.1 Arenimonas sp. | reverse complement strand
GCAAGCGCAAACCAAAGGCCGAGTTAGCCAGATGATGACGAACCGGAAATACCTCAAGATGAAAACCTGCATGCCAAAAACCAGTCGAGACGGGAATCAGCTGAAAGGCATCCCACCAATTTGCGCCGCCTTCCGCCAACACGCCCGGATAATCGGCAAGCCGCGCTTGCATGGCAGGCACTAAGGCGGCTGGCACGTATAGCTTCAGTTTGCCGCGCAGCGTTGCATCAAAATACGCTTTAATGAATAAGCGCTCCAAGCCACCAATATGATCCATATGCAGATGGGTAATAAAAATAGCTTCTGGAAGTTTTTGGTATTGGGCCTCAAAAGCCGTGAGTGTTTCTTGGCCACAATCAATCAATAGCCACGGCTGTTGGTCGCATTCAATCACCGCGCTGGCCGAGCCCAACACGGGAGCTGCCTGCGAATTACCCACGCCGAGAAATCTCAAGCTCCAGTTCATGTCATGGCCTGCTGATACGCACCAAGCATTTGAGTAATGCCTTGTTGTAATTGTGCTGCGTCTAATTGCTTGCACTCTTTCAACAAGGAGCGATGCAACCTAGCCAATACTTTTTCGCACCAAGCGCCTGGCGCCGCTTCAAGCGCGCATTTATCCCAATCAATAATAAACACCTCGTTTTGTGAGTTTACTAAAATATTATTGGCGTTTAAATCGCTATGGTGTGCACCTGCTTTGTGGAAGCGCGCCAATGTTTCGCCCAGTAATTGCCATGGCGCAATGGATTGCTGCACAGCGCTTAGCAAGGAAAATACATTTGGTAATCGCGCAGTCACTAAAGCCGCGCGATAGCTGAATAAGCCACGCAGGCAAAAAGCGGCTAATGGTTTAGGCACCGGCAGTCCGAGCGCTGATAGTTTCTGCAACAGCTCGAACTCCCGAAAGCCGCGCGTACGCGCAACACCAAGATAGACGTAGCGTTCAGTGATCAATTTAGCCAAAAATCCACCGCGTAAATAGTGCTTCAAAACGGCATTGCCAACAGGCGTTTGCACAAACCACGCGCCGCCTCGGCCACCCTGCCCTGCCACAGGCTGTGCATCGGCATAGCCGCTTGCGTTAAACTGGTGCTCGCTTAGTTGCGGCCAACGGTCGGCATCGAACAGCAACGCAAAATGCCCTTCTGGGCCATTGATGTGTTTGATGCTGACACGGGATTCATTTTCATTCATAACAAGAGTGTAGCAAGTGGACGATTCAAGCACAGTAAAAACTCTCTGCATTTTACGCTTATCGGCGCTGGGCGATGCAACGCATGTGCTGCCGTTAATCCGTACCCTGCAAAAAAATCTGCCAGAGCTGAAAATTACCTGGATTTTGGGCATCGGCGAAGCCAAGCTGATGCACGGCTTGGAAAATGTTGAACTGATCGCTTTCAATAAGAAATCCGGATTGAAGGGCGTTAAGCAATTGGCGCAACAGCTTTCTGGGCGCCGCTTCGATGTGCTTTTACAAATGCAACTGGCGCTTCGAGCCAATCTTATTTCTGCCGTGATCCCGGCCAAAAGGCGCATTGGCTACGACACACAACGCGCCAAAGAAGGCCATGGTTTGTTCATCAATGAGCGCATTACGCATAACCATCAGCATGTCTTGGATGTGTTTGGCTTGTTTGCCGAGCCACTCGGGTTCAGCCAAACCGAGGTTGTATGGAATATGCCGGTTAGCGAACAAGACCACGAATGGGCGAAAGCACAATGGCCAGAGGGCAAACCCTGCCTCTTGATTTCACCGTGTTCAAGCCATGCACTGCGCAATTGGCTGCCAGAACGCTACGCAGCCGTGGCTACTTATGCGCAAAGTAAGGGCTGGCAAGTGGTTCTTTGTGGCGGCCGCAGCCCGCTTGAGCGCGAGATGGGCGATGCCATTTTAGCCGCTATGCCAGAGCCTGCTATTGATCTGATTGGCAAAGACACCCTAAAACAATTACTGGCACTTTTGGCCAGAGCCGATTTAGTATTAACGCCCGATTCTGGCCCAGCGCATATGGCCAATGCCATGTGCACCAAGGTGTTAGGGCTGTATGCCTGCACCGATGG
>JAYTVJ010000052.1:0-6733 GCA_043744535.1 Arenimonas sp. | reverse complement strand
GATGGCGAAGAGATTGATATTGTCGGCGTAACCGGCGTTAGCACAGCGGCCAACTTCAGCCTTGGTATTGTCAATGTCAATGTCGATGAATTATTCGTGTTCAGCACCGCGCTGAACAAACACATCAACTACAGCGGTACCAACGATTTGTTCTCGCTCGGCTTTACTATTGACGGCCTAAGTGGCACCGGTGTGGCGGCCAGCTCGGTGGCTCCTGGTGTACAAAGCCTATGGCATATGGGCACCGGCACCTTGTTCCAACGCGAAGGTTCACGCCATGAATACAAAGAAACCGGCAACGGTGGCTATGTGGCCGATTATAAAGGCTCGGCCGGCGCATGGTTCCGTGGCTTCTCGGGCGGCGGCGGTGTATCGCCGAATGCCAATCATGCCAACTTCGGTAGCGGCGGTTCAAATGATTTTGATTACAACGGATCGGGCTACGAATTTGGTGCAGGCTATTCGTTCAACAACCAATGGACGGCAGGTATCTTGGGCGGCACATCCAACAACACCGTGAAGCCTGACCAAGGCGGCCGCGTGAAGATTGATGCCGATACCCTCGGTGCTTACGTGACCTACACCCCAGGCAATGGCTTCTATGCTGATTTAAGCTACCGCGCTATGGATTTTGACGGTCACGGCAACGGCGGTTCGGATGAGTTCAACATCAAAGGCAAAGCCGACGGCTACAGCTTGGAAATGGGCTTTGGGTATCAAACCGCGAGTGGCTTGGTGATTGAACCGCAATTCCAATACAGCATGGTTGATGTTGATTTAGATACAATTGCTTACGGCAGCTATGGTTACGACTTAACCGATGGCGACTCCACCGAAATGCGCGTTGGTGTGGCGTTGCGTAAGTCGTACAAAACCGCAGGCGGCAATTACTGGACCCCTTACGGCGCATTGAGCTACTTGGATGAAAGCGATGGTGCCAACACCTACCAAGTGGGTGGTTTGCTAGAAGGCGATGTAGACACCAGCGGTGGCAGCACCTTGGTTGAAGCCGGCGCAACTGGGCTTATCGGTAAGTTCGGCATCAGCGGTGGTATTAACTGGCGCGATGGCGGTGCATACGACAGTGTGTTTGGCGGCCAATTAAGCGTCCGTTACGATTGGTAATTCTTGGGTCAGAAAAAAGCCGGCGAAAGCCGGTTTTTTTTTGCCGGAAGCATATCTGTGCTGATAGAATCGATATACAAAAACACACTGCGCCTAGCGTAGAACAATAAACAATGGAGAATGTTTTGTCTAACAAAAAACCGCCTGCTTCATCTACAGAATCAAATCAAAACCAAGTAGCCACACCCGAAACGCAACCCGTGGTGAATGCCGATGCGCCCGCCTCGACGCAGCAAGTTCAAACCATTACCGAAACACCGGTGAATGGCGAAGGCAAACCGAAAGACATCACCCAGCTTAAAGTTGAAAAAAGCTGTTCGCGTGGCATGGGTGGTTGGCTGGCTAGCCACAGCATTTCTTTAGCCATCACCTCCTACCAAACCGGCCGCGTGTATTTGGTGGGCAGCGACCCGAATGGCCGCGTGTCATTTTTTGAACGCATATTTGAACGTGCCATGGGCATTGTCGGTAACTCGCAGCGTATTTTCCTTGGCGGCTTGTATCAGCTCTGGCGTTTTGAAAATGTATTGCGTAAAAACCAAGTGATTCATGGCGTATTCGATAAATGCTACGTGCCACGCAATGCACAAACCATTGGCGATTTGGATATCCACGAACTTGGCATTCGCAAAAATGGCAAAGTGGTGTTTGTGAACACCAAATATTCGTGCTTGGCCGAATTAGATATGGTGCATAGCTTTAAAGCCATCTGGAAGCCGAAATTCATTAGCAAATTGGCGCCGGAAGATCGCTGCCATTTGAACGGTTTAGCCATGAAAGATGGCGAGCCGAAATATGTAACTGCCGTGTGCCGCTCAGATGCTGTGGATGGCTGGCGAGATCGCCGCAAAGACGGCGGTGTGATTATTGATGTGGATACCGATGAAATTGTCTGCGAAGGGTTGTCGATGCCGCATTCACCGCGTTGGCACAATGGCAAGCTTTGGGTGCTCAATGCCGGCACCGGCTATTTGGGTTGGGTTGATTTTGACACCAAATCGTTCGTGCCATTCACCTTTTGCCCCGGTTTCTTGCGCGGCTTATCAATGATTGGGAACGTTGCGGCGGTTGGCTTGTCAAAAGCACGTAACGGCCGCTTTTCGGGTTTGGAATTAGATGACGAATTGAAAAAACGTGATGCTGATGCGTGGTGTGGTGTGCAAATTGTGTCACTCACCAATGGCGATGTGTTGCAGTGGATTCGCTTTGAAGGCGATATCAGTGAAATTTTCGACATCAGTTTCTTGCCAGGTGTTCGTAATCCAATGATGGTTGGCTTGCGCACTGCTGAAATACGTGAGCTGATTACCTTTGAATCGGACATTCCTACCCCTGAGGATATTGCACCATGAAATTAACGTCACGCTTTTATCAAATTGCCTTTTTGAGTGTGTTTGTATCAAGCACAGCTATTGCGCAAATGAATACAGCTGCAAAACCCGCCGCGCCAGCACAACAGCCTGTGAATATCGAAAAAGGCATCGATCAGATGTTTGATAGCTTGGATAAAGACAAAAACAAGCAATTGAGTTTTGAAGAATTCAAATTCGGTGTCATAGCCGAGCGCCGTCAATCCATGATGTTGCAGCAATTAGGCAGTGTGTTCGGCTCGGTTGATGCCAATAAAAACAGCACACTTGAGCCGCTCGAATTCAGTAATCTGCCGGGCATGAAGCAGGCGAAAGAACCCAAGCCAAAATTTGCAGAGTTTGATGTCAATAAAGATCAAAAACTCAGCTTTCGCGAATATCTAGGCTTCGTAGAAAAAATGAGTACACCACCTAAAAAATAACTCAAGCTAAAATTAAAACCCCGTTTAGCCGGGGTTTTTTTAGCGCGGTTTGGTGGGCTTACGTGTTACGGTTTTGTTGCGATTGCCGTTGCTTAACAGGCGCAGGTTTCATTAATGCGAAGCCTGGAAAATAATGTGCGCGCAAGATTAAGCCGCGCGGCGAATAGCCAATGAAGCTGAATCCAGTTTGTGGCCAAAATGCTGCATTGTAGTGGCCAGCAATCATTTGATTCTCAATTTCGATGAACATTCCAATCGCTTCCGGTTTTTCAAGGCCAAGATTATAGTCGAGCAACGCTTTTTGGCTGGCCCGCATCATTGGAATACTGGTGTTTTTGCCACGGAATTTTTCGGCACAGAATGTTCGGTAATAATACAAGGGTTGGCGCAAGCGCGGCGTAATCTGCAGCACTGCAGTGCAGACAGCGGCAATTTTGCCTTGCTCGTCACGCATCGCAATCACCGCTTGTTGGGCGCGCTGTTCCGGCTTTTCAGCTTTTGGCAAAGCGTTTTCTGCGGCCCAGAATTCAATAATTTCTTGCGAAAGTTCGGGCGTGATTTTTTTCCAAATCGGGTCGAAGGTAAAGGTCATGGTAAGACTCAGTTATGGTTGGAATAGCGCAAATTAAACTGTAACTCTACTAGAGATTAAGTATAGTTCACAGTTACGATTATTACATAGTCAGAGCATCGAATAGCAACACGGGTTTAGTTGCAAATCGCTTAATAATCTTAGGTTCCGCACTTTGTAACCAGTTATGCTTAATAGGCATTTAACGGCGAATTGCCGAGGCATATTACTTGACAATGCCAAGCTGTTTGGCTTGAAGGTAGGCCGCCACATCGGGGAAAACGTCTCCTGCGCATTTGCTGGGCAGGTCTTTTAGTTCCTTGCGCGGCCGTTTTGCGGTGAATGCCTCAATTGCATCAATATAGCCATTCCATCGCAGTGCCATTTCAGCGCCATCTTTACACGTAACACCCTCGTATAATTCGCCATAGAACATTCTGGCGCCAGACGAAGAGTGCATCGCTTGATGGTCAACTAAAGCCCATGTCTCGCCTGTTTTAGCAAGCTTTACGGTGCCGAATTTTCCGTTATAAGGTTTGTCGTATTTCAATTCTAATTCTGTTTCAGTGAAGCTAATTTTTGAAACATAAAGAAACCAAGCCAGTTGTTCATTCTTAGCTGTATTTCGGCTTTTAATAACCAGAGGAATCTTGAATGCTGAAACTCCATCAAGCGGCTGCACGTTATCAGCGATGACAAGCACAGGATTAAAGGGCCCGCCACCCGGGCCTTCGGCTTTCTCGTAGATTGTTTCGAAGGCGAGGCTTAAAGCGGCATTCATCGAGTTTTTGGACGCGCTGCTTTCCGACGCGTGGCATAGGTTAATCGTTAAAAATGCCATTGCAACGAAGGTGATTTTTTTAAACATAACGTAAAGATTCCTGTTGTTTTCTTAACCCGCATGAAGGTACAAATGCGCTTAAATTAATTATATCTATGTTGCATTCAATAGTTGTGTGCTTAAGTCAATCATGGCTGATAAATGAGTTCCCATAGATGGCCGTCTAAATCTTCAAATCCGTGCCCATACATGAAATCGTGTTCCACCGCTTGGCGTGGCGCGCGGCCTCCTGCCAATAAAGCAAGCCTAACAAGATTGTCAACTTCATCGCGGCTGGCGCACGAGATACACACCAGTACTTCAGTGCTTATTTTGGCATCCGTAATTATCTTGTTTGTGAAGCTTGCAAAAAACGTCTCAAGCAAAAGCATCACATAGATATTCTCGCCAAGAACCAAGCAGGCAGCCGATTCATTTGTAAACGGCGCGAAAAAATCAAAACCAAGCGCAGAAAAGAACGCCTTGGATTTCTCTAAATCCTTGACCGGCAAATTAACGTAAATTTTTCTAGGCATGGCGTTGCTCTTTGTTGTGCACGACAAGCTCAGTTTACTTAAGTTTCGGGGAGGCTGTTGGCTTAGATGATGGCTTAGGCAGAATTGCCATATTTAGTGAAATACGTGTTACTGATTTTCAGAAGCTCGTCAAAATTTATTTTTAGTGAATTAGATGTAATAGCAATCGGACTGCCGCACATTTTGTAGTTGGTTTTATTCAAGGTGCGTTTAATTGCACTTCCAATTTCGAGGTATTTGTCTGGGTTTTTGAGTAGAACAATGAGCATTTTTTGTCGTTGAAACGCATAAACATTAAAACCACTGATTTCACTCCATGGAATCAGGCCAGCAGAAACGCCACTACTATTGTCAGTAATTCCAACAGGACTAAAAATTAGGCCAGGTTTTTTATCAAAAAACTTTCTTATTCCAATAACGCCACACCAACCAAAAAACACGATGCCAAACCAGCCTATGCCATGCACAAAGAGCGGATTGTTGAAACGCAGATTAGCGTCGATTTTGGCTGCATCAAGAGACGCCATCCAAAACCCAATGCCAGCGAGCGCAAGAGCCCCAGCTATGAGCAGTAGTAATTTGATTTTGCTTAATTCAATTATTTTTTCTTCTGAACTGGCCATAATTTCCCTTTTTGCTTAACAACCAACACATTTGCTAACGCGCCAAATAATAACACGCTTAAATCTAGTGTTTCTATGGAGCTCACCTTGATGGCGTTATTAAAGGCGACGCGTGAATTGATTGGATCCAATAGCGAGCCAAACGACTACGCTGATAACCGACACCACAAACAATATAATGCAGATAACAGAATAAGCGGGTTGGTACAGCGACAATACGCCAAGAAGAAGAGAAATTACAGGCAATAAAAGTAACCGATTGCCCGCCCAGCGATGCAGACCGGTGACATTGGCAACTCTGGCGTAGTCAACGATATTGAGAATCTGGCTAGTGCCCGCAAACCTAACGGCTAGTGCAACAGCCAGCAGTATGGGGGTTGCGATGAGAGGTGCTATTGCAAACATGGGAGGATTCTCTATTGACCACTAACAACCATAATAAGGTGCCAACACACTGTATGCAAAGCTTGAATGTTGGATTTTCACGGCAGGAATGCTCCTCCTGGAGCCGAGCATAATCGCGTTTAATTTGTTTCAACTCACGCAACTGATTGGCAGTTTCCTCATCAACTGGCACTTTTTTACGCATCGCCATCTCCCGATATTCTTTACGCCAGCGTGACAGCATAAACGGGTGGATGTCCAGTGCCTCAGCCACTGATTTTACCGTCACATCGGGCTGAAAACTGAGTTTCACGGCAGAGAGTCGAAACGACTCGGAATAACGATAAATCTTGCGAAGACCGGGCTTAGCCATACACACCTCCAGTTAGGAAAGAGTGTCAACTAAAGCGGGTGAAGATTCAGGTCACCTTGATTGCGTAGTTAGGTGCCAACTGCGGATTGTTAAAACACATGTCTATTTAGTGCCTTGAAAAGCAATCCGCATAGAATCTAAGAATACCTCGTCAAATCGACTGTCAGTTAAACCTATTCCAATTCTCTCTGGCTTTGTGCCTCGATTCCATGACATCACTGACGGTCCCACGGCGACACCAAGCTCCTCGGATTCACGAATTATGAAATCAACTAGCTCGGAGTTAGAGGTAACGGTACCAGCTTCGAACATGTTGCGAAATATCTCACTCGGCATGCGACCGAGTTTAAGCTGCGAAATAATAGAGATGGTTTCGTCTGACATTGTCATTTCTTTGGCACCTAACACCCGAAATTAGCGGCAGAACGAAGCAGCAAGTGTTTGTTGCGAGAATGAAATGAAGCAACAAACACGGCTGCGGAGGACTGTCCGCTGGATTGAGTAGTTAG
>JAYTVJ010000051.1:0-26093 GCA_043744535.1 Arenimonas sp. | reverse complement strand
CCGCCATCAGCACCGGATACATAAACAAACCGGCGTTAATACCGGCATCGTCATCGGCGCCATCAGCAGAATTTTTATCGACCGCGGCTTTGTAAGCATGTGCGCGGTTTAACAAGCCTTTGCCAGCCACGCAGGTGAGTAGCCAGGTGAGTTCAGGAATTTCAGGAATATCCGATTGCCGATAAAACCACACTTTGTCTGGGTTTAATCCGCATGCCAACCATGCGGCAGCAATCTCTAGTGTCGATTGCTGCACACGTAGCGGATCTTGTACTTTAATGAGCGCGTGATAATCGGCCAAAAAATAAAAACTTTGCACCTCGGCAGACAAGCTTGCCGAAATCGCGGGCCGAATTGCGCCCGCGTAATTGCCCAGATGTGGTGTTCCGGAGGTGGTGATACCTGTTAAAACGCGTTGAATTGCCATCAGTATTAGTTTTTCTTTGCCGCACCCTCAACGGCTTCGCCGGCTTTTTGCACATCTTTGCCAACACCGCTAATGGTATTGCAGGCAGACAACAACAATACAAACGAGACTAACAATGCTGCAACGGTCAACTTTTTCATAAACGCTCCTAAGTAAAGATCAATAACGCATCAAGGTGGACTTACCAAACAGGCTTTCGACTAAATCAACCGCTAACATGCCGGTACGATTATGTTCATCGAAAGCCGGATTTAATTCAACTATATCTAACGAAGCCATCAAGCCGGTATCGGCTATCATTTCCATCACCAGCTGCGCTTCGCGATAATTTGGGCCGCCTGGAACGGTGGTACCCACACCCGGTGCAATCGTTGGATCAAGAAAATCCACATCAAAACTGACATGGATATGGGTATTTTCATCAACGCCTTGAAGCGCTGCTTCCATGGATTTTTTCATGCCTAATTCATCGATATGGCGCATATCGTAAATATCTAAACCGTAGCGCTTAACCAAGCGTTTTTCACCAATATCCACCGAACGGATGCCGATTTGACGGATTTGTTCGGGCAACAACGCGGGCTTGCTGCCACCCAATTGGGTTAATGCATCAGGGCCTAGCCCACACAAACAGGCCACGGGCATGCCATGAATATTGCCGGAGGGTGTCACGTCACTGGTATTGAAATCGGCATGCGCATCCAACCAAAGCACGCGCAGCTTTTTATTCTTTTCGCGGCAATAGCGCGCCACCGCGGTAATCGAGCCAATGCCCAAGCAATGGTCGCCGCCTAAAACCACCGGCAGTTCATCGCGTAACAAGCTGGCATATACGGCGTCCATAGTCAGCCGATTCCACTCCACCACTTCAGGCAAGTGGCGATAGCCGTGGACTGGCGGTTGCCATGGATTAATTGGGCCAAGCAGATTGCCGTAGTCTTGCACTTCTAGGCCGCGCCCACGCAAAGCACTTTCTAAGCCAGCTACGCGCAAGGCTTCGGGGCCCATGGACGCGCCGCGATGGCCGGCGCCAATGTCGGTGGGTACACCGATTAAAGCAATTTTGGGGTAATCGAGTTTCATAGCCAGCCTATGGGGAACAGGCTGATAGTTTAACGAACTTAGTGGCTGTTTAACTAGGCAAATTATGCCAAACCGAGCAGATAGGCCATAAAAGGCATTTGTGCGCAACGAAACGAACGATGCAGTAGATGGTGCCGGCACCCGGATTCGAACTGGGGACCTACCGCTTACAAGGCGGTTGCTCTACCAACTGAGCTATGCCGGCATTTTGGACTGCTTATTATACGCTAGTTAGGCGCTGACGAAACAGAATTCGTTGATTGGCACGCTTGCGCTGGCACTTTTGGGCTTTGCTCTGCCTGCCATTGGCTAAAGCCGGCTTGATTTCGCAGTGTAGCCACAATGTGCCACTGGGATTTTTCTGACTGAACGCTGGTTAGTTGTGCTTCTAGCCCAAGCCCTTGCGCCAATTTTTGCTTTTTCTGCGCTTCCGCCAAGCTGCTGAACCGGCCCATGGATACGGCATTTTTCAAACTACCATCCGTCATAATTTTTCCGCTATCCACGCCGGCGGCAACCAATAATTCCAGCAAAATCCTGGCTTCTGCTTCATTCACACTGGGCGGAATAATAACGCGATAGCCCTGTGGGCTAACTTGCAGCGTTTTGCTGCTCTGCATGTCTAAAGCAATATATTCAAGCGATTGCCACGCCACCTGCATCTGTTTTTCTGTATCGAACGGGCCTAAAATCCAGCACGCATCGGCCGCAAGGCGCTGCTTCGATTGTTCAAGTTTTAAATATTCCTGATGCAAAATCAGGCTTGGGCTATCCGGGTCTGAGGCGGGTTTGGCGTATTGTATTTCTGCAGGCCGCCAGAACTGCCAAAAGGCCAGCACAATATTAGTGGTGATGAGCAGCAAGCAAAAGGATCTTAGCGCATTCATAAGCCGCTAAGTTCAATATAGCGCACCATGCCGTTAAACAATATTTCCGGTGCGTGTTCGGTATAGGCCGGCAAGCGCGGCAACCAATCTTGCGCTGCGCCACCGGTTACCCACAATTTGGCGTCTTGCGCGTTGAATGCCTCAGCCATTACCCGTTCGACCATGCCCAGCAATTGATGCGCAATGCCCGATGCGAGGGCGTCTAAGGTATTGCTGGCCAGTGCCTGCGGTTGTCCTTGGGTTTCAAACAAACCGGGGAAGTGATCACGCATGGCCATCCATTGAAACTCGGGGCTAGGCGCAATAATACCACCGTGGTGCACGCCATCGGCATCCAGCACATCCAAGGTGATTGCTGATCCAATCGACAATATGGCGCTCGCTATTTCTTGTTCGCTGGCGGCTAGCAAGGCCAAGAACCGATCAACGCCCAGTTGTTTAGGCTGTGCATAGGCTATCTGCAAACGGCCCATTTGGCTTAAGGTTTCAATCTGCAATACCGGCAAACGAATATTCGCGAGCATTAGCGCAAAACGCTCTGCACGCCAGCCTTTGCTGACTGATGCGGAAATCACTTGCTGAAAATTACCGCCATCAATAATCTCAAGGCAACGCTCAACAAACAGCGGATCGTCAAAATCGACAATGCCAATGGTTTGCCATTGCCAGCTTTCGCGGCGCGCGAATTTTACCCGTGTATTGCCGCTATCAATCAAACAATCAGCCATGCGTCACCCGAACACTCACTTCTCCACTATGGTAACGGTTGATGGCCTGTTCGTGTTCAAGCAACAAAGCCCCGTCTGAATCAACGCCGCGCGCAATGCCGTGCACGCTGCTTGTTCCGGATTGCAGTGAAACAGGCTGGCCTAGCAAGCCGTCCAATGCCCGCCAACGCGCTATAAATGCCGGCAAGCCATGCGCTTGGTATTGCGCGAAGCCATGCAGTAAATCGGCAAGAATGCTGGCAATGAGTGTATTTCGATTGATCGGCGTAGCACTGTGCTCAGCTAATGTGGTCCACGCTTGATCAATGCCCTGCCCAGCGTGTTTAGACATCTGTACATTGATGCCGAATCCCAGCGTTACATCGCAAGGGCCATTGGCCTCGCCGCGCACTTGAACAAGCAAGCCGGCGCATTTTTTGCCGTCTAGCCAAATATCATTCGGCCATTTTAACTGCACGGCGCCGGCTGAACAAACGCGCTGCAAGGACTCCGCCAAGATCACCGCCACCGCCAAACTGAAACCCGACAACGCCGAAATGGAGCACGGAAACCGCCGATTCACACTGCAATAAATATTGCTTAGCGGCGGCGATTGCCAAACCTTGCCGCGCCGGCCAATGCCTGCTGTTTGGCATTCTGCCAACCAAACAGCCATGCCGTGTTCGGGCGCACTGTGGGCTAAGGCATTTTGCTGGGTGGAGCCGGTTTGGAAATCAATATGCAGCGAGTTAATCTCACTATTTTGCTGGGCAGAAAGCAACGCACGGATAGACTCAAGCGCCAGAAGCGCCGTTGGATTGGGCAACACATAGCCTTCGTGCTCAACGGCTGTTATCTCCAAGCCTTGTGCACGCAAATGTTCAATGCGTTTCCAAACAGCGGCGCGCGACATCCCGAGTGTTTCTGCCAATTCAGTGCCGGTTTTAGGGCCGGCAATCAAGGCGATGAGTAACGCCGAATTATCCACGGTGCGGAAACAGCAAACGCCCTAAAATCCGCGCCTTCTCGAAACGCGACTCTGTGCCTTGCCGTAAGCGTTGTAAATTGCTGCGATGACTAAAGGTGAGCAACATTGCCGAGCCAATGGCGAATGGCCAATGCGTTACACTGCCATCAAACAGATAGGCACTGAATACTAAACTGCAGGCCGCTAATACCGTGGAAAGCCCCACATAGCCGCTTAACAACAAACACAGCAGCCAAACGCCAATGAGCACCGCAAGCGCTTGCGGCCAGATTAAAATAAGCCCGCCCACTAAGGTGGCGGCACCTTTGCCACCGCGAAAGCCATGAAAGATTGGCCAAATATGCCCAACGACTGCAGCAAATACCGCCGCAAACGGCGCAAAGTTTGTTGTTGGCAGCATCCAATGTGCTAGATAGGCAGCCAGCAGTCCTTTGCCGATATCGATGACGACCACCGCCAAAGCAAATTTCAGACCTTGGGTGCGAAAGGCATTGGTGCCGCCGGCATTGCCACTGCCTTGAGTGCGAATATCGACGTTATATAATTTTCCCACCCACAAACTACCCGACAGCGAGCCAAGCAAGTAGGACAACACAATCAACAACAAAAACATTACGGCGACGCCACTAACATGGGCTGAAATGAAATCACCAGTGCGCCCGGCCCCGCATGCGCGCCAACGGCTGGCCCGGTTTCAACACACCACGATTGCTCGCAATCGACTAAAGCGCAGAACGCTTGCTGCAATAGTTGCCCAGCGGCGAGATCATCGCAATGGCCAATGATGACGCGATAGCGTTGGCTAAGATCCATTTGCTTGGACACATGTTTTGCAAAGCGACGAATAATATGGCGCTTGCCGAACAAACCGCTTTTCACCGCCAGTTTGCCCTGTGGTGTAACTTTCGCAATGGGCGACACGCCAAGAAATTGAATAACCGGCTTAACCCACGCGGGAATACGCCCGCCGCGCACCACATGGCTTATATCTGCAGGCATGGCCCATGTTTGAGTGATGGGACGCAACACATGGAGCATTTGGATAATCTGATTGGCCGACTTGCCCGCTTTGGCCGCTTCCGCTGCCGCCATCACTAATAAGCCTTGGCCGCCTGCGGCATTGGCGGTATCGAACACATGAATGCGTTCTTTATGGCCACGTGCCGCCGCTGCTTCAGCGGATTGAATGGTTCCTGAAACCGTACGCGACAAGCCCACATACACCAACTGCGGATGATGCGATAACAAAAATTCGAATTGGCGCCGAAAATCGCCGGGCGACGGTTGACTGGTTTTCGGCAACACAATTTCAGTACGCAACTTGTGGTAAAAATCGGCAGTGCTTAAACCAATTTTATCCAAGTAATCTTTCTCGCCGAAACTAATCCGCAGCGGCACCCAATGAATATTCAGCTGCTCGGATAATGTCTCTGGAACATCCGCCGAGGTGTCGGTGATGACCACCACGCTTTGGCTTCCCGCCGCCGTGCGCGCTTGGGCTTGCATATCGTCGGCTTTGGTGGATTCCACACGGCCAAATTGGCCGGCAATATCGAATAACTGCATGGGATTACTGACGTGTGCATGCAAGCGCAGGCGTGAGGAAGAGCCCGCAATCACCACGCACGACGAGCCCATATCGCTAACCGCCGCGCGCAACCCGGTACGATCCAAACCATCACCAAGAATTAGGCATTCGCTGCACCAGCGATGCGGACTGTCGCATTCGGCAAATTCTAAATGTGCGCTGGCCACTTCCAAGTCGGCACTTTGATTTTCGCATTCGTCGTTGAGTTCAATATGGCCCTCTTGGATGAATTGAAAAACACCATCGAGCATATCCACAAAACCCTGCGCACCGGCATCCACCACGCCAGCCTTCATTAACACCGGCAATTGATTGGGCGTATTGGCTAAAGCTTGCTTGGCATTTTGCAGCGCCGATTCAAACCATTGCTTGAAATGAAAATGTTCAGCATTGCCTTGCAAAGACTCGGCAAACACCGATATAACGCTAAGAATGGTGCCCTCTTTTGGCTCTGACAACGCTTGCCGCGCGGAGTTTGCGCCGTGCAAAATGGCTTGGCTCATTTGCTCCAAACTGGTGACATGCGACGGGCCAATACGCTCGGAAATTCCGGTGAAAAACTGCGCTAAAATAGCGCCCGAATTACCCCGCGCGCCGTCAATGGCTTGCTCACTCACGCGCCGGAATAATTCACCGGTGCTGTGCGCCTTTCGGTTTAACGCGCCACTGAGCACGCTGCCCAGCGTAAACGCCATATTACTGCCGGTATCGCCATCGGGCACTGGAAATACATTGATTTTGTTTAAGTGGTCCCGCTGAGAAATAACACGGCGCATGCCTGAAATTAATGCGCGCCGCAACATAGGTGCTCGAATGACCAGTGAATCTGACGCAAGGGTTTGTGCATTCATTTGTTATTTTTTTATTAACCAATTGGGTGAGAAAATAATTGCGACAGTCATTTTTAATCTACTGCCATGAATCTTGCAACCTTTTTCACACCTATAGCCTTTAATACAGTAAATAGGCGACTCGACTATCCATCAAATCACGGGAAATCATTGTCTTGATTTACGGTGTTTTGGTTAAGACAAGCATGGCAGCGTAATGGTAAATCGCGCGCCGCCCAGTTCTTCAGAGCGATCCACCGACAACTCGCCGTGATACGATTTGATGATGTCTTGCACAATGGCCATGCCAATGCCATGACCTTGCACGCGCTCATCGCCACGAACACCGCGTTGCAGGATTTTGCTAATGTCTTCGCTAGCAATTCCCACGCCGTCGTCTTCAATAACAATAAAAAGCCCGGGCCGTTTTGCGGCCGGTTCATAGATTGGTTTGGCGGTTAGCAAAACGCGGGTCTTGGCCCATTTGAAGGCGTTTTCAAGAAAGTTGCCCAGCAATTCTTGCAAATCGCCCAGTTCGCCAGAAAATTGTGATTTCGGGTCAATCTCAAATTCGCAATAAATACCTTTTGCTTGATAAATTTTTTCCAAACTTTGCACAATGCTTTCGGCATGCTGCAAAACATCAATGGGCGCGGAATATAAGGCATGCCCAGAGCGCGCAGCGCGCGATAATTGATACGAAACAATATCGTTCATGCGCAGCACTTGATTGGACACATCCGACTTGAACGTGCTTGAATCAGTGTCATTTTCAATTTGCGATTGCAGCACTGCCAAGGGTGTTTTCAAGCTGTGTGCTAAATCGGCCAGCGTGTTTCGGCTGCTTTCTAGATTGCTACGTTCGCTGTCAATAAGCGCGTTAATGCTATTTGCAATCGGCTTAAGCTCAAGCGGATAGGCGCTATTCAAGCGTTGCTGCTTGCCCGATTGCAGCGATTGCATATCATGCTCAAGAATTCGCAGCGGCTGCAAGCTCCAACGCAAAATAATAATCTGCACCAACACCAAGAGTATGCCGGCAATGCCTAAATATACCCAAACCGATTGCCGAAACTCCTTAATTTGCATAAACACTTCTTCCTCGCTTTCATAAATGCGCAAGGTAAGTGTCACCGGACCATTCGAGGAGCTGAATTCACTGGTGGCTGTGTATTGGTAGGCATTGATGCTGGAGTCTTCACCGGTTTGCAGCTTAAATGGCCCAGAAAAATCCGTTTGCCCGGTTTTTCCCATCGGAATTTTTGGCAAACTAAACAAGGCCACAGACTGCGATTGCCAGCTGGCATTTTTACCTTCAATCTGTGCATACAGGCCGCTGCGGAAATTATTAAAGCGCGCATCTGGCGAGTTATCCATTTGCGTTCGGTCAATCCGGCCAAGCTCATCAAGCTCCACCTCATTCCAATAGACACTGGCATAGCGCGCCATGCGTTGTTCAAGATTGTTGATTAATGAACTTTGAAAGGCTTTATCAAGCGCAATACCGGTTAGCCCAAGGAAAGCGATTAAGCCTAAACTTGCTGAAATCAATTGGCGGGCATGCAAGGATAAGGCGCGTTGCGTTGCGCTCATACCGGGTTTTATTCGTTGCGCGGAATGGCGAAGCGATAACCTCGGCCGCGCACCGTTTCAATCGGTTTCAATACGCCTTCAGGATCCAGTTTTTTACGCAACCGGCCAACAAACACTTCCAAGACATTGGAATCGCGGTCGAAATCCTGCTGATAAATATGCTCGGTTAAATCGGCTTTCGAAACCAACTCGCCGGCATGCAACATCAAATATTCCAGCACTTTGTATTCGTAGCTGGTTAAGTCGGTTGGCGTATCGTTGATGGTGACTTTTTGGGAAGCTAAATCTAGCTTTACTGGCCCGCATTCTAAGCTTGGCTTGCTCCAACCAGCCGCACGGCGCAATAGCGCATTGATGCGCGCCAATAATTCTTCCACATGAAAAGGTTTGACCAAATAATCGTCGGCGCCGTATTTCAGGCCTTCCACTTTATCCTGCCAGCTTGCGCGGGCGGTGAGAATAATAATGGGGAATTTCTGGCCGGCATCGCGCAGCCCTTTCACCACATCCATGCCCGACACTTTGGGCAGTCCTAAATCAATAACGGCAATATCGAAAGGAATTTCCTTGCCATGAAAAAGTGCTTCTTCGCCATCACTGGCGGTATCAACCGCAAAACCTTCACGTTTTAAGCGCGCCGCGAGAGTTTCTCTCAGTGGCGCTTCGTCTTCCACTAACAAAATACGCATTGCTCATCCTCTTTCAGAGTACAGGTTAATGGTCTGTTGATTTAGTCCTGAAGTCAGGATCGGAATCGGCATTATTAACAGTTTCTACTGAACGGCCTTGTTCGTCAAATAATTGCTGATGGATAACCACTCGGCCATTCGGCATAAGCACTTTAATTTGATTGAGTTGACGCCCTTGATAAACCACAGGCTTGGAACCGATGACTTTCCCGCCGGTTTGGCGCTCCACTTGATTTAAGGTGACCGGACGCGCGATGTTGCTGGTGCTTAACGGCATCTTGGTATTTGGCAGGCTAGTGCGCGAAGATCTGAAGCTTGCAACATCCTGCGATGGCGCAGCAGCATTGCTAAATTCATTTTTACGCGATTGGCCCGAGTCTTGGTTTGGCTTGGCATTGTGCGATTGCGCAAAAGCAACCGGCATGCACGCTATGGCACACCATGCAACAACGTAGCGAACTCTGATTGGCATCATCTATGACCAGCCATGTTAAATAAAAGTTAGTTTGACACGAAACAGGTGAATTTGTTCTGAACGCACTTAAAATACCTCGCCCACACAGCACCGCAAAGAACCGCCAGCCAGTTCCAGTGTGGGCATTGTCACGTGCACCACCGTAAAGCCCATGGCGTGCAAAGCGGCCAACTGCGTGGCGCTTAAACTGCGTTCTGCACGTGCACTCATAAAAACAGTGCTGGGGTTAAGCGCAATACAATTTGCGGCAAATGCTGCCTTTTGTGTAGCGTTAAGTTCAATCACCGCAGGCTGGTAAAAATCAGCAATGGCTTGTGCCACGTCAGGTGCGGCAAA
Source organism: Arenimonas sp. (assembly GCA_043744535.1). Taxonomy (GTDB): domain Bacteria; phylum Pseudomonadota; class Gammaproteobacteria; order Xanthomonadales; family Xanthomonadaceae; genus Arenimonas. Next base: position 16,490 of record JAYTVJ010000051.1, on the reverse strand, counting down.
ACCCGATGGCGCAATCACTAAGGCGCGCGAAGCAAGAATGCTGAGCACCACATTGCTGTGGTATTCGCCTTGTGCTAAATCAAACAATAAGGTGGCACGCAAGCCAAAGGCATGATGCATGGCGGTAGCCCCTTCGGCATCGCAACGCTCGCTTAAGCCGCAAAAGCCAATGCCACGCGCGCGATCAATAATCATCGAACCGGTTAACTCGCACACACCCGCTTGCTGGCTAAGATCGATTTCTTGGCGCACTAAGGTCTCCGTGAAAAACTGGCGAATATCGCCGCGCTGCGTTTCACGCTGACGCACAGTGTGGCGCATATGGCCGATAATACTTTTGCCCGGCGCCGTAGCGAATGCGTTATTGGGAAAGACAGCATCCGGCGTTTGCGCATCGCCGGCAAAGCAAATCACCGGGCAAAACGGCTGTATCGCCAACTGCAAGGCCTGATGCTCTGCTATCGCCAATGCCGCATCAACCGTCTGATGCATCTGCATATAGTGATTATCGTGCGCTGATTGCACGGCGAGTGAAAAATCAACAGGGCTAACCATAAACACCGCTTTCGCGCAGGCCGGTCCAGCATCGGCCGCAAGCGTTTTGGCATAGGCAAAAAACTGCTGCGTATCGCGCGTAATCATTCGGCTATGCCTATTTCCGTTTGTGCCAGCGCTTTGCGAATAACCTGCCAATCGGCAGTTGGCGATGGCGCTTCTACGCTTAATATCTGCCGAAACAGTCGGCCGCCGGGCTGGGCATGGAATAAACCTAAAAGACATTTAGTGATGTGCTTTAAAGCCACACCTTGCTGTTGTTGCTGGCGAACATAGGGCTCAAGCTGCAACAGCAAATCCTGTCGCGTTTGTATGGGGGTGTTGAACAAAGCCGCGTGAATTTTATGCAAGCGATACGGTTCTTGAAACGCGGCGCGGCCAATCATCACCCCATCCAGCTGCTGCAGCGCGTCTTGGCATTGCGCAACCTCCACCAAACCACCATTAAGCACAATACGCAAATTGGGCCGCTGCTGTTTTAATTGATACACCCAATCGTAACGCAACGGCGGTATTTCGCGATTCTCTTTTGGGCTTAAGCCACTTAGCCACGCTTTGCGCGCATGCACAATAAATTCCTGGCAGCCAATGCCGGCCACCGCATCAATAAATTCGCGGAAATAGTCGTAGTCTTCGTGTTCATCTACACCCAAGCGACACTTCACTGTGATGGGAATGCGCACTGCCTGCTGCATGGCTTGTATGCACTCTGCCACCACGTTCGGCTCTTTCATTAAGCAAGCGCCAAAGCGCCCAGCTTGCACACGATCCGACGGGCAGCCAACATTCAGATTGACCTCATCATAGCCATAATCTTCCGCAATAACGCAGGCTTGCGCTAAATGCGATGGGTCGCTGCCGCCTAGCTGCAATGCCAGCGGATGCTCCTTGGCATCGAAGCCAAGCATGCGCTGCCGGTCGCCAAATAAAACCGCTTGCGCATGCACCATTTCGGTATACAAGCGCGCATGCGGCGCTAACAAACGATGAAACACACGGCAGTGCCGATCGGTCCAATCCATCATTGGCGCAACGCTTAGGCGGATGCTGCTGTGATAGGCCAGGGCAGCGATGGGTGTTTCGACAGACATCTAAACCTTCTCAATCATGCATGAAGTCGTTCTATTATCGCCGATTCAGTAGCAAACGCGTGACAACCGGCATCGCGCCATAAAAAAACGGCTCGCCGAAGCGAGCCGTTTTGTAGGTATTGCCGAGTAGCTTAGTTGACGCTAACGGCAGACCACGCAGCAGCAACAGCGGCACGTTCAGCCGAGGCTGCACCGTACAAGTCGGATGCGGCGTTCAAGGTTGCCGTACGTGCGCCCGCATAATTGGTGCTGGAGGTCATGTAAACGGATGTGGCGCGATACCAAATTTTCTCTGCTTTGGCACGCGTGATACCGGTAACGGCTTGGCCATTGCAGGTTGGCGAGGTGTGATCAACGCCACTGAATGTTTTAGCACCGCTACCTTCGGCTAACAAATAGTAGAAATGGTTAGCTACGCCGGAGCTGTAGTGCACATTTAACGAACCAATACTGCTGGTGTAGCAGTTTGGTGATGCACCGTCTTTGATTGGATTGAACATATAACGCAAGGCTTTCACGCTGCTGCCATTGTTGGCGATATAGATTTTTTCACCAATTTCATAGTCCGGTGTATCGGCGGCGTTGTTGGCAAAGAACTCCACATTGGTGCCCATGATGTCGGAGTTGGCTTCATTCAAACCACCGGATTCACCCGAATAGGTCAGGTTGGCAGTGGCCTGCATCACGCCATGGCTCATTTCGTGGCCGGCTACGTCAACCACTACTAGTGGGCTCCATGTTGAACCATTGCCATCACCGTAGTACATGGCATTGGCATACCACGAGGCATTGTCCCAACCGCGACCCACGTGTACATAGCTCTTGGCGCCCACGCCATTGGCAAAGATACCGCTACGACCATGCACGTTTAAGTAATAATCCCAGGTTGCGGCAACGCCGTAATGCGCATCTGCAGCCACAGTTGCGCCATCGGAGGTTAAGTTATTGCCCCAGATGTTGTCAGCGTCGGTGTAAAGCGTTGCACCACGTGCAGCGCGGTTGTAGGCAGCACCTTTGGCATCATAAGTTGAACCACTGCCACGCGATGGATCGACCATTTGGTAGCTGCCGGTCACCGAATTGGTGGTGACTGCAACATTGCCTAAGTACAGGGTTTTACCTGTACCCACTGCAGCAGCTGTTTGGATATTGGTCCAGCGATCCAATAAACGGCCCGATTTAGCATCAATGATGTAAACCATGTCGTTGCTGTCGTTCAACACATTAACGCGATAGGCTAACGCAGGTGTATTGCCACGCGCATAAATCAGCAACTCGGCTTTAGGCGCATTGGTATAAGCACCGCCCAATAAGGCAGCGGCTTTTTCAATTGCAGCCGAGCCTAATAAGGTAGGTTTGATATCCAGATTCAGATTCGTACGCATCGTATGCGTGCTCGACAAATAGGCACCGTCGCGCGAATGGATGATAATATCGCCACCAAACACTTCAAGACCTTTGTATTTACGGTCCATGCGCACATGTTCTGCGCCTTTGGAGTCAAGAATGATTGCTCTGGCTGTAAAGGTGTCGTTTGGCGACGCCTTCAAATCAGACGCATGCGATTTTGAAAAACCCAGCGCCCGTTCTGCTGGATTGCCAGCTGCCATCACGGAACCCGATAACGCCAATAAAATGGCTGCACTTAATAACTTATTTTGACCTGACATGTAATTCAATCTCCTAATAATTTTTTAGTTAATTCTATTCATAATGAAAAAAACATGGCTACATACAAGCTGCTACGCCATATTGTTTATTCAATCGCGTTAAAAAGGTCCCTGAGATAGCACGCTCCACGTTCTTGTGGAACAACATGCGTATTAATTCGATTATTTATTAATTTCACGTTCACGATACATTAATGTTGGGGTCAATGTATGTCAATAGAAATTGTATAGAATTGCTGTTTGCACCGCAGTTCGTAATTATCGTACTGATTACTATGGTTTTATTTACGCCAGTTGAGCGCCGCAGAGGATTGCTCACGCTTGTCCGATTGCTCGGTTTCAAGGGTGATATCCAAGCCTTTTTGTAATAAATATTTCAACGTGATGATTTGGCCAATGCCAAGTAATGAAACACCATAACTGACAAAAAACTTCGGCGACAATTGCTTGCCAATGGTTAAAGTGGAATCGCCCAACGCACGGGAATCCGAAATAGACGCCTGATCTAAGCCAATTTGCTTGCCCAAGGTACCCACCAACAAGCTGCCGCCAGCATTCAGTGCCATGGATTTGGTGTTGATGGCTTGTGCTTGGCTGGAATTTACCGAATTTAGCGGACGTCCAAACAGCATCCACGACAAAGCCTCTGAATCGGACATAGCTGGGTCTGATACCACCCGTGTTTTTGGATTAGATGCATAGCCAGTAATTTCCAGGCCAACGGTAATATCTTCGTCTTCAATATAACGCTCGGTTAGCACATCCAAACGCGGCTCGGTCATGTAACTGTTGCTATAGATTAAATCGCCCCGTTTAATTTGCAGCTTTTGGCCATACGATTCATATTTACCCAGCAGCTTAAGCGTTCCGGTTAATTTGGTTGGGCTGTCGTACGGGCTATTCACAACAAGATTGCCCTCGGCATTGCCAATCAGGCCAAACCCATTCACTTTCACCTGCTCGTTAACCGCCACCTTCAGTTTCAAGGCAAGCTTCAGCAAATCGCGGTTAGATTTTTCTGGCACCGGGTCCATCACCACCACGTCATTGGAAATGGCTATTGCAGAATCAATGCTCTCAAGATTTATCAAGCCTTTAAGTAAGTTCAGGTCGCCATCTAGGGCATAAATGCCTTTCTCGTAGCTTAAAATCACATCGGTGTTTGCGGTGAGTTGCATAGTGGGGGTATCGGCCAACACAAAGTTTTTGCCAATCAAACGCAGGTTAATCGGCTGCTCCAACTGATCCGCCGGATCCCATAAGCCAGTGATTGCCATTCTGCCATCGCCGGATTTTATCGAGCCTTTAATTAACAACGCCAAGTTATTGGTACTTTTCGCAGTTAATTGCCCGTCATTGAGTTTCAACCCCAATGCCGGAATTTGCACATTAAAATCTTTCAACATATACGAGCCATTAATCAGCGGCTCAGCACGTGTGCCAGCCAGCACAATATCGCCACTGATATGCCCTTTGGGCTGGGCAATATCCAATGAAAACAGCTCAAGCCAATCCAAGTCGGTGATTTGCGCTTTAAGCTCTCCCGATAAGGGCGCATTGTCTGCAAATCCAGTATTTAAATGGCCTTCAATAAAACCCATTTGCGGCAGTTTGGCACTTACTTTGGCGGTAATGCGTTGCCCAATCCACTGTGCTTCTAAATTAAGCGCATCAATCTGTGTAATGAAGTTATCGGCATTCGGCTTAACCCCGATTTTTAAGAACGGCACTTGCAGATTAACGAAACCAGTGCCGGTTAAGGTGAAGTTCTTCGGCAGCTCGCCTTTCATGCTGGCACTGCCGGTGTAGGTAAATTCTTTGCCGGCGTTATTTAACCAAGGCTCAAGCAGAAAGAGTGGGAAATCGCTGCCATTAATGGCAATCGCTGTGCCGGCATCTTCGGCACACACGCGCGCCGAATGATTGCTATTGGCTAAGCACAGGCGCGAGAAAGCATAGCTTTCTTTTGTTAGCTGAATTTGCATGGGCGCTTGCAATTGCCAAACACCAAACTCTTTGCCCTGAATTTGAAAAGTTTGCGCGTTATACGCTTGCTTGGTGTCGGTCCATTGCAGATGGCCAGCGCTGCTGGCTGAGTACTCAGCGGCTTGTATACTTGCCATCAGCTGGGCATCGCTTAGTTTGCCAATCAGCTCGGCGTGCACGTGTTGTATGGCTTGGCCGCTAACAAGCACCCCGCTGGCGTCAAGCTGCGTGCGATTACCGGAAATGGTATTGCCTTGTACGTTAAGCTGCTGTGCGCGGTAATCGAGCAAGGCGATGTTTTCGCCGCGCAATTGTAGGTCGTACAGCGGGTTGCTGCGGGTGCCTTGCAACAACACCTTGCCGTTAAACACACCGGCCCACGCAGGGTTAAGATCGCTGAGATTTAACGGCAATACCTGTGCCAGCACATCCAGTTGTGCGCCGTCTTTGCCTTTTACCAACAGATGGGAACTGCCCACTTTAAGATCGGCATTGCCGGCAAGCTTTAGGCCTTCAAATTGCATATCGGCCTGCCCCGCCAGCGCGCGGCCACGCAATTGGCCACCCAGCTTTTTAATGTGTAGCGTGCCTTGCCATGGCTTATCTTTTGGCTGTTTGGCGGCAATTTTTAGATTGGCACTTATCGCACCGGGATAGTCTGCATAAAAGTAACTGGGATCAAACTGATTGAGCGTGCCTTCAAATGCCACATCCAGCGCAGGCTGCCATTGCGCTTGCAATTTGCCGGTTAGCCCACCCTTCGCTGTTTTCACATTCAAGGCCGACAAGCGAATGGCTTCTTGGCTGCCAGTGCCAGCTAAACTAAATGTGGCTGATTCTTTACCGCGCAGTAAATTGCCGGTGGCGCGCAGGTTCCATTGCTGCACGCTTCCATTCAAGGCCAGCTGGCTATTGAGAATGACCGGCGGTTGTTTAACCGCTGCAGCATCCTGCGCTATCGGCAAGGCAAAATGCGCAATGCTTAGATTCAAGCCTTTACTGGAAATTTGCTCGCCCGCTTGCAAGGAGCCAGTGGCGGTAAATAATCCGCCAGCATATTCCGCTTGCAAGTTATCAATTCGAATCGCGTCGTTATGCAGCGATAAACGCGATGGATTGATGATAATTGTTTCAGCATCACGGCTGAGTTCGCCAGCCAGTTGTGTGCTGTTGTCGTTGCCTGAAGCCGCCAATTGCAGGCGATAGGCATGTTCGTCCACCAAGCCCAGCAAGCGCGGTTCAAAGCGCTCGGTGCTAGCACTCAAGAACCAGAACGGCTTCTGATCACGATCTTGCAATTGCCAGCGAATACTGATTGGCTCAGGCATTGCGCCTTGCACATCCAACAAAAAACGCTTGGCATTGCCATCGGCGCTGAAACGCAGTGTTTGTGGCTTAGCAGCACCAGCCACACGCAATTGCACGCCACCTTTTAATTTCGTTGCGAAGCCATGATTGGGCTGATAATAGCCACTCAAACGTATCGTGCCGTCGGCGGATTGCGCTTTGATGTTGTTGAGCTGCAAAGCGCCTGGCTTAAGCTGCACGCCGCCTTCAAGGGAATTGAGTGCATACACCAAGGTCTTTTCTTTGAAAAACTGCACATCGTCCACATGCAATTTTTTTAACGTCACGCTAACCGGCACATCCAAGGCCGGCAAGCTTTCTGGCCAACGCGGGAATTCGAACGGGGTATCGTCTTTGGCCAGATAGATGCGCACATGCTTGGCATTGACAAAATCGCTGTGTATTTGCCGAAACAATAATGGCGAAAGTTTGATGTTGAACTCGAGACTGCCGGCCTCAAACCGTTGTGTGGCATCGGCATACACCAGGCGTTCAAATTGCAGGCCATTGGCAAGTTGCCCGCTGGCCGATTTCCATTGCAGGCTTGCCCCTTCTGGCAAAGCGGCCTGTGCTTGCTTCAACACAAAATCGCGGCCGCCATTGCTGTGTGTTAGCCAGTAGCCAAGCCCCGCAAGCACTGCTAGGCATATTGTGAATACGAGCGCAACGAGGGTTTTTTTGCGCATCTTATAAATCCGAGCCAATCGTGAAATGCAATGCCACGCCAGGATCGGGGCCATTAAAGCCATACGCCACATCAATACGCACCGGGCCAATCGGCGAACGCCAGCGCGCACCCAAGCCCGCACCAATATTTACATTCGGGTCTGCATCAAAGGCATCGCCAGCATCCACAAAGCCCGCAATAGCCCATTCGGGCAAAATCCGGTATTCATATTCAACACTGGCAATGGCAAGATAGCGCCCGCCTAAATTTAGACCATTCACATAATCGCCAATTTCTTTAAAGCTGTAGCCTCTCAGGCTTTGGTCGCCACCCGCGTAAAAGCGCAAGGACGGCGGAAATAAGGTGAAATCTTTACTAAGCGTAGCGCCCAGTTCCGAGCGCAATAACAGGCGGCTTTTGTCGTTCAAGCTATATACGCGTTTATTCTTAACATAGGCTTGAATAAACGGCGCCTTGCTTGCTTCATATTCATAGCCGGCGCGCGCTTGATAATACCAAGCACTGCCTTCGGTGGGATAACTGATCTCATTATTGCTTCGATTAATGGCATTTAATTCGGCATATAGCGTGGACGTATACAGATTTATTGGCAGTGCTTGATTATCATTTTTCGGAATGAACTCATCAAAGCGTTCACGGCGAACATTGACGCTGGCCAACAAATTCCAATTGCGTATTTCACCGCTGCGATTGGCAAATGCCTCCACGTAGCGGCTAGGCGAATTTAAATATTGTTCGTTGCGCGCCTGCAAGCCAAAGCCATACCAGCCATCCAACCACGTGAAAGCAGGAATGCGGTACACGGTGGCGAACGATTGTTCTTTTTGCGCCCAAGCAATGTCGTAGTTCATTTTATGGCCGCGCCGATTCAACCAGCGGCGCTCTAACCCAAACTCCACACCCAGCCCGGTTTCTGTGCCGTAGCGGCCACTGGCATTGTAGCTACTGCGTTTGCCTTGGGTAAGGTTCACTAAAATTGGCACCACACCATCGGCTTTATTGTCGAGGTCGGGAACAATATGGATTGAGCTGAAATAATTGAGCTTACTAAGTGACTCTTGCAAGCGATTGATCTGTGGCTGCGAATACGGCTTGCCTTGTTCAAAATTCACCAGTTTGTCGAGCAGGCCGGGTTCGAATGGATGGCCTTCAAAACGCACCGCACCATACCGATAACGCAGCCCGCTTTGCCAAGCTAGATCAATTGCGGCGCTGTTGCTAGCGCGAGTAACTTGCACCACGTGAACCGGATTACTTTGATCGAAATAGCCGCGGTCGAGCAAGGCTTGGGTGATGCTGGCTTTATTGTCTTCGTATTCGCCATGATTAAACACCTCGCCCTTGGCCGGTTCAAAGCCTTCCAACCAAAAACCGATGAAGCGGTCTTTGCTTGCATCACCCAACACGTGAATAGAACTGTCGGTCACTTTTACCGGCTCGCCCAATTGCACATCAATGATTATCTGTACCAATTGCGCTTTGCGTTCCACCCGATTGCTAACCACCACATGGTAATAGCCCAGTGGCTCCAAAGTGTTTTCAACCATGCTATTGATGTTGCTGAGGTAATAGCTTAAACGGCCTTCCGAGATTCCCATGCCTTTGCCTTTGGATTCGGGCAAATCAATAGCAGATTGCACATAGCGGGTTAGCGTTTCATCCAAGCCATTTATTTTAGCCGGCAATAATTCGGCGGCATCTGCGTGGCATGCAGAAATCAGCAGGAGTAAGGACAACAATGGGTTCGGCAAGCGCATAATTCATTTTACGTGACCGCTTGCCGTAACAACAAGCGATTACTGCAATTGCAGTGGCTCTGGGTACAGTTTGCCGGGGCGTTTAGGGCGAAAACAAGGCACCTGCTGATAAAAATCGACTTGTCCATACAACGCATGCCAATGCGCAATCCCGGATAAAGGGATAGGCCTGAGTTCCTGCGGATCCAGTAAACACCTCTGGTCGCCAATAGCATTGGCCACAGCGGCATCCATCGCGGCATCACTCATGGGTTCAGGATGAATGAATACCAAGGCTTTCGCCACCAAGGCAATATCGGGGTTTAGCGCATGCTCAAAAATGGAATGGCCGAATAACCACAGTTGCGCAGTGCCGGCTTCATAGGCAGGCTGCCAAGCAGCAAAAAACGCCGGCCAATCGTGCGCATCCCAATGCGCAAGCAATGTGCTGTCGGATAATCGAATCAGCGCGCCGGCTTCATCGAAATGGGTTAGCGCGCATTGGCTTCGGGTGCGTTGCTTCACGCCCACTTGCGCAATGTCTTGGCATTGCCGTGCATTTAAAGAAGCCTTAATGGCAGGAAACCGCAACCAGATAAACGCATTGAACAAATCGTGCCAATTTTCAGTGCGCGTGGCAATGGCGCCATGCTCAGCAATGCGCTGTTCGTAATGCAAGTTGTCGCTCAGTGATTCCTGCGCAACGAACTGATACAGCGAATCTTCCGGGCTTGGCCAAAGGCTATTTAAAGCCTGCACATCGGGCCATAGCTGGCTACGGCAAAGCTGCCTATGCGCTTCGTGAAGATATAAAAATACCGGGTGCTGAAATATCGCGGCATCCAGCTCGGATCGTGCAGGGGCAATAAAACGCATAGTGCTTAATGCAGGCGTGCAGCTTTTAGGGCAAGCTGCTGCACCGCATCAGGAATATGGCTGGCGCGTTCCACGCTGCGCATTTTGTCTTCATCGACCACAAACGCATCATCCATTTCTAATGCCCAAGTGATGGGATACGGAATATGCACGGCATAGCCACCGATTTTCAGCACCGGCGCAATATCTGAACGCAGCGAGTTGCCGACCATCAGAAATTGCGACGCGCTTAATCCAAATTCCGATAACACGCGTTGATAAGTAGCCGGATCTTTTTCAGAGACAATTTCAATGCGCCCGAATAATGCCGACAAGCCCGACTTGGCCACTTTGCTTTCTTGGTGAAATAAATCGCCTTTGGTAATCAGCACAATTTGATAGTCCTTAGCCACGTCTGCCACGGCTTTCTCGATGCCCTCAATTAACTCAACCGGATGCATCAACACTTCCTTGCCCAGGTTGATGATGTCGTGCAGATGTTTGGCACTGATTTTTTCTTGGGTTAATGCAATCGCGGTTTCAAGCATGGATAGCGTCATGCCTTTGGCGCCGTAGCCGAATAATTTAATATTGCGGCGTTCCACTTCCAGCAGGCCGTCGTGCACATTGGCATTGCTTAAATCAAGATACGTGCCAAGGATGCGTTCAAACTCATCATGCACGGTGCGAAAAAATCCTTCGCTGTGCCAGAGCGTGTCGTCGGCATCAAACCCCACCAGTTTCAGCACAGCCCCGCTCCTTTCGCCTAATCGATTACGGCTCGCGCCACAAGCGCGCACCCAGAAATATCAGCCGTAATTGTAAAACAAAATGGTCGACCAATTCTTGTTCGCTTTGCTTGTGATCGGCTGGCAGATCCATAATATCGTTAGCGGCATTGAGCATGGTGGTGACCACTAAACTGCAGATCAGCGCTAAGGTTTGGCTCGACAAACCCGGCACGGTGCCAAGATCGCGTAAATCTTGCGCCATTTCGTGAATGAAATGCTCTTCTTCGCGCCGAATGGCTTTTCTGATTACCGGCGAACCGCCACTGCGCTCGCCCACAATGAACGCAAATTCCAATTTGTTCTGTTCAAGGTAGCGTTTATAGATAAGCACCGAATTGCGCAGCATATCTTTGGGCGGGAAACCGCCACGCCGTGCTTCGCGCAAAATACGCCGCAAGGTTGCGCCGCCCTGCTCCACCAAAGCGAGGCCAAGTTCGTCCATGTCTTTGAAATGTCGATAAAACGAAGCGGGCACCACACCAATCTCGCGGGTCACTTCGCGCAGGCTTAAGGACGTGAAGCCACGCCCGGTGCTGACCAAATTCAGTGCCGCCTGCATAAGTTGCTGACGCGTCTGCAGCTTACGGACATCGCGGCGTATGGGCGGGGCAGCAGGAATGATGGAAAACGGAATAGACAAGCGCAACGCCTTGGTTGGATGAATTCAGTATAAACACTCAGCACATTTGCGCAATGCGTGTTTGACATTCTACCGTGTTTGAGTGAACATATGTTTACTTTAATTCATTGGCGTGGCAATGCATTCTCAACCGCTAAACGCTTTCTGGAACATTCAATGGCTTAAGCCCTTGAACGATGCGCAGGCTTGGAATCGGCTTGTGCAAACCGTTAACCCGCTTTGGTCGCTAACTGAAATTCGCGCCAAAGTGCTGCGCGTGGTGTGGGAATGCGCCGACGTATTTAGCCTGTATCTAAAACCGAATCATGTATTCAAGGGCTTCACACCCGGCCAGCATATTGCCTTGCAGTTAGAACTCGATGGTGTGCGCAAAGCCCGCTACTTCAGCCTTTCCAATGCCGTAAAAGGCAATGGCGAGTTGCGTCTGAGCATTAAAATTAACCGCGCCGGCACGGTCTCGAAAGCGGCTAGCTTGCTAAAACCCGGCCAGATTGTGCGCATTAGCCAGGCCAGTGGCAGCTTCGCAAGCGGCCCAATTGAACAGCCCATTTTGTTGCTATCTGCCGGCAGCGGCATTACCCCGATGCTGTCTTTATTACACAGCTGGTCGCAACGCGCCGATAAGCCTAAGGTAGTTTTGGTGCACAGTTGCCAATCGGCGGAGCAGCTAATCTTGGCCAACGAATTGCAAACACTTGTTCACTCATGGCCTGAACTGCAGGTGCATACCCATTTCAGCGCCGAGCGCGGGCGCCTTGGCATAGAACAGCTCAGCCGCTTGGTGCCTGATATGGCGATGCGCAAAACCTACTTATGCGGGCCAGTGCCATTTATGGCGATGGTTGAAAGCCATTTCACGCAACAGGGCTGGAGCGCACAGCTTGAACAAGAATACTTTGGGCAACTGAGTTTCAGCGCCGACCCCAACGCCGAGCAATTCACCGTGTTCAATGCCGAGGCCAAGGCCAGTTTTGATGCTAAGAATGGCCAAAGCTTGCTGGAAGCAGCCGAGTCCGCCGGGCTGAAACCGAAACATGGCTGCCGACGCGGCATATGCATGAGCTGCCAATGTAAAAAAATCAGCGGTGTGGTGATGAATCAACTCACCCAAGTAGCCTCTAGCAACGATGAAGAATGGATTCAACTGTGCGTTTCAACACCGCTTAGCAACCTACAACTTGAGCATTGATTTTATGATGAAGAAAATCCGATTAGAAGGCCAACAACTGGCCGACTTCCAAGCTGAGCTTGATCTGGTTCGCCAAACCACCATGCAAGATGTGGGTGCGGCGGATGCCAAATACATTCGCAGAGTGCGCCGCGTTACTCAAATCAGCGCAATCACCGGGCGTAGCTTGTTGATGTTTGGCATTGGCCCAATTAGCTGGGTGGCGGGTATTTTGTCGCTTGCGCACGCCAAAATTTTGGAGAATATGGAGTTAGGCCACAACGTATTGCATGGCCAATACGATTGGATGAATGATCCTGAATTCAATTCCAAAACCTACTCCTGGGATATGGTTTGTGCGCCGGAGAACTGGCGTAAATCGCACAATATTGAGCACCATAACTACACCAATATTTTAGGGGTGGACAACGACTACGGCTACGACATGTTTCGCTTAACGCCAAAACAAAAATGGCAGCCCGCTAACTTAATTCAACCGTTTAGCTATTTGGTGCTGGCCACCCATTTTCAATGGGGCATAGCCATTCAAGATTTAAAACTCGGGCGCTTATTTAAAGGCCGAATGAAATGGGCGCAATTAAAAAAATCCGCCGAGCCGTTCATTAAGAAAGCCAGCTCGCAGTTGGTGAAAGATTATGTGTTGTTTCCGTTACTGGCATTTTGGCAATGGCCGCGCGTGCTGCTGGGCAACTTGATTGCCAATGGCATTCGCAATGTGTGGACCAATGCGATTATCTTCTGTGGCCATTTCACTACCCATGCGCACGCGTTCACTCGCGAAGAAACACGTAACGAATGCCGTGGTTTATGGTATTTGCGGCAGATTCAAGGCTCCAGCAATTTGGAAGGCGGCCGTTGGTTCCATATTCTAACCGGGCATTTAAGCCATCAGATTGAACACCATTTATTTCCCGACATGCCGGCCCGCCGCTACACCGAAATTGCCCCACAAGTGAAAGCTATTTGTGAAAAATATGGCGTGCACTACAACACCGGCGGCTTCTGGAAACAATATCTAGGCGTGCTGTATCGCATTGGCCGTTATGCGTTTCCGAATAGACGGCCTGTGCTTGCTAACGCGTAAGATGCGTTAATTGTTCTGAATATTGGAACGCGATTTGCCGATTTTTGCCTGTGCCGCATCCACGTTCGCATCATTTGTACCAATAGCCACTTGGGAGTCTGCATCAACGATAGTGATAACATTACCTGGCGCCATTCCCCGACCAAGCTCCATGGTCAGGGTTAGCGGTTTATGCATGCGCTTACCTGTCGGCATGCCGGAAGCCGCATCTCGCGGACTTACGATTGCATACATCAACGACATATCTTGCATTGAAACCTTACCACTGGCATCACAGGCTTGAACTGTGTAATTTCCAGCTGCCAATTTCGGCACCACACACGCACCATTCACGCATTGCACTATGTGCGACTCGCCTTTTACATCTTCAATTTTAAGATACATATTGGACGCTGCAAAGCCCAAGGCTGGCAGTAGTAATAAAGCGAATGCAATATAGATAGGTCTAAAGTGTTTCATAGGTCATTCTCCCATTGAGTCGTGGATTTATTTTTCCGGTTTTTGGTACACGTGCACAAAGCGGTCGGTCTTGCCTTTAATGGCCGGGTTGAACACGCTTAAGTTGCGCGCATCGTCCTTGTTCCGCAGCACATCAATTGCGCCAAGCCACTGCAAACCGCGCGCTTTTAATTCGGCGATGGCGTATTGTTCGTCAATACGATGCAGTTCTTTGCTGTCGGAAATGCCGCTATCGGTTTTGGCGGAATGGTCCACAATCAAAAAGTGCGCGCCGGGTTTTAGCGCCGCCACAATTTGATCTATGAACGCCACATTATCAATTTTCGGCCAGCCGCCTTCGGCATCATCATAAAACAAATCGTGATACGACATAATAATCAGCGCACCATCTAAGCTGTTGGCCGTTAAACCCAAGTTATTGCTTGGCACCACGCTGTATTGCACATTCGGCAAGCGATTATCGGCCAAGCGCGCCGTTATAAATTTTTTGGTGAACGCATCATATTGCGGATTGTTAATCAGCAGCACTTTGCCTTTCTTGCCCACCACGCCGGACAATATTTCGCTGTAGTAACCACCACCGCCGAACACATCGGCAATTACCATGCCTTTCTTGAAGCCGGCTAATTCCAACACTTGCTGTGGCTTGTCACGCACATCGCGTTCGCGGTCTAGGGCCCTGCGCTCAGGGTTAGCCAAAGCCTTGGCAATATCTTTCTCGCTAGATGCAAAGGCCGACTGGCTGCCCGAGAGCAGTAATCCAGCAAGAAGTATAAATGTCTGTGATGTGCGCATAAGTCCTCCGTGTTTTGATAAGGGTATGCTTGAATGATGGGAATGTCGAATACTCAAAATCGGACCTAGAAGGTCCTCCTACAAATGCACAGCGATTTTATGTAGGAGAGCCTTCTAGGCTCGATCAGGCATCATCCCGACAATCGGTCGGAATAAAGATATTGCTGTATATCAACAAACATGTTTCGGATCTCGGCGGGGCTGGCATTCAATTTTTCCGTAGCATCCTGTAATGCATGGTATTTCAGCTCCAACAGTTTACTCAGACGTTCACTGGCTAACTCGTCCACGCCTTGCACTTGATAATGCGATAGGATGAAATCGAGGAATTCGCGTTGCGGATCGCTATATCGGCCATAACCGGTTTTCTTGGCCAAGTCGGCGCGTTGTTCGCGCGACTTTGGGTCGTAGGCATAAGCCACATGTGCCAGCACATCAAACAGATCACTGCTCTCAGCCTCAATCAGTTTCTGCATCTCATTCATGATGTCGCGGTCAAAACCCTTTTCCGCTAAACCGTCAATCAGTTTGGCGCGTGTGTCCGGGTTGCTCCACAGTCGGCGCAGTTCGTCTTCATCTTTGAACAACTCAGGCAACTTGCCATAAAGATGCATCATGAACTGCGCGGACGACATCGGTCGACCATCCGGCCCAATGAAACTGGTAGCGGTCATCGATTGAATGCGCCGCAGCTTGCCATCGGCTAGCTTGACCTCAACCCGTTGCGGTCGCTCGGCATCTATGCGTGGCTCTCTGATGCCGACTGATTCGGAAGGTGCGCTTGGCTCGGGTATTTCAGGCGCAATCGGTTCACCATCCCATTCGGGGTCGGCAAAATGTTTGTGGGCTTTGACGAAATCATAGATGGTGAAATAATCCTTGCCATCATACAAGCGTGTGCCGCGCCCGATGATCTGCTTAAACTCAATCATCGAATTGACCGGACGCATCAGCACAATATTGCGGACATTGCGGGCATCGACGCCGGTAGACAGTTTTTGCGAGGTGGTCAGGATGGTTGGAATCGATTTTTCATTGTCTTGGAAAGCGCGCAAGAATTGGTCGCCGATGATGCCGTCTTCGGCAGTAACCCGTACGCAGTAATTAGGGTCTGAAATAGGTTTGATCTGATTGATGAAATCGCGAACCATCAGCGCATGCTTTTGCGTAGCGCAGAACACCAGCGTTTTTTCGCGCGGATTAATCATCGCCATGAAGGTGTTGACCCGGAACTGTTCGCGTTCGGGAATGAGGATAATGCGGTTGAAGTCTTTTTCCTCATACCACTTGTTTTGCTCAACCTCGCCTTTGACCACGCTGTCGTCCGGGGTATAGGTGTAATCGTCGATGGTACTGGCAATTTGCCGAACCCGGAACGGGGTCAGGAACCCATCGTTAATGCCGTCTTTCAGCGAATACGAATACACCGGATCACCGAAATAGGCATAGGTATCGGCATTGGCTTTTCGCTTCGGCGTGGCAGTCAAACCCAACTGCACAGCGGGTTTAAAGTACTCAAGAATTGCCCGCCAAGTACTTTCGTCTTTCGCACCGCCGCGATGGCATTCGTCGATGATGATGAAATCGAAAAAATCCTCTGGGTA
>JAYTVJ010000050.1:0-26143 GCA_043744535.1 Arenimonas sp. | reverse complement strand
AGGGCGGCCACAGGGGGCCGCCCCTACGTTATTTCGCGTTCAACACCCACGGCGTTGCTGGGTCGGCATATTGCGGCAGAAAGGTGCAATTTGGATTTGGGATGTTATCTTCCGGTTTAAAATGAAACTCGCCTTCGCTGCCCTCGCGTGCGGCGCGGTAACGGTATCGGTAGGCATTGCAGGTTTCGCTTAAAAAATTCACCGATACAATTTTTTCCTGGGTCGCGGCATCGGTTTCAATGCCGCATGGCCGGTCGGTTTCATTGGCTTGCCCAAATTGCAGATCGTTGATAATGATTCGGCAGGTGCCTTCATGGCTAAATGTGATTTGGTGTTTTGGCGGTTCCGAACAGGCGGCCAATGCCAATGCAGCCATTACAATAAAAATAATTTTCATGGGTAATCCTTTTTAAATAAATATAACAATTGTAGGGGCGCATCGTGATGCGCCCGTGATGGATTTGGAATATATTCAATGGGCGCATCGCGATGCGCCCCTACGGTATCGCGATCGATTCAATCAAACCGGCATCGTCATCGTGCGCGGCATTCACGCGTTTCGACACCGCCTGTGTTTTTAATGCCGGCAGGCTGCGGGTCAATAAAAACGGCATGGAAGGGCCAGGTTTCAGGCTTAGCCATTTTTCCACATCGCCGGTATCCATAAACACCGGCATACGGTTGTGAATGCTGGCCGGCAAGCCTTCGGCGGGCTGGGTGATGAGGGTGAAGGTGCCATGGCTGGCATCGGTTTGCAGCGCGTGCCGCGGTTCCCACAAGCCAGCTACCCACAATATCTCACCGGCTTTTTCGGCGTGAAAATAATATGGCTGTTTGCCGTCCGGTGTTTTTTGCCACTCGTAATAGCCTGCCATTGGAATCACCGCATGCCGCGTTTTGAAAGCAGCCCGAAACGAGGGCTTATCATCTACGGTGTCCAAACGGGCATTAAAGGTGTGCGACGCTAGGCTCAGTTCTTTGGCCCAGAACGGCAATAAGCCCCATTGCAGTGTGGCTAATTCAATCTGGTTATTTGGCTTAATCAATACACTGGCGGTTTGCCCAGGGGCAAGGTTGTAGCGCGTTGGAATGCGCGCAAACGCCTGGGCTAATTCAGGCCGTGGGGCCTGAAACGGCGATTGGCTGGGCAATTGAGAAAAACGTCCGCACATGCGGCGATTGTAGCGCGAAAGTGGCGTCCTCGACTGGAGTCGAACCAGTGGCCTCACCCTTAGGAGGGGTGCGCTCTATCCAGCTGAGCTACGAGGACGTGTGGCTAGTATACCTTGCAGTAAAGCTTACTTGCCGCGCCGGAAAAGCATGAAGGCAACGAAAAATACCGCAGCCACCACCACACTTAGCCATAATTGTTCAGCCAAATCGGCCGAAAGGCCCATAAAAATCAGCACCGACAGCATGGCGGCAATGGCGAAGTAGCTGCCAAAGGGATGAAACCACATTTTGATTTGTAAACGCTCGGGTGCTTCGCGTTCGGTTTTGGCGCGTAGCTTCAATTGCGCAAACGATAAAATGATGTAAATAAACAGCATGGTTGCGCCGCAGGCGTTAATCAAAAAGCTGAATAAATCCTGCGATACTTGATTGATCGCCAATGCCGCGTAGCTGAACAAGCTAGCCACTAAAATGGCGCGCGCCGGCACTTTTCGCGCATTGATTTTAACCAGCCATTGCGGTGCATCGCGGTATTTTGCCAGGCCGAATAAAGCCCGTGAACTCACATATAAGCCGGAGTTTAAACAGCTCAACACAGCAACCAGAACCAGCGCATTCATGGCCACATCAGCGCCTGGCAAGGCCATGGTTTTTAAAGCAGTAGCAAAAGGCGATACACCGGGCACCACGGTATTCCACGGCACAATGGCGCAGATCAGCAAAATGGACAAAATATAAAATACCAAAATCCGAAAGGTTACCGACACCGTCATTTTCGAAATCACTTTACTCGGCTCTTCCGATTCCGCCGCAGCAATGGTGGCAATTTCTGCGCCGCATAAAGCAAAAATAGTGGAGGTTGCGCCGGCCAAAACCGCTGCCCAACCATTCGGGGCAAAGCCGCCGTGCGCAGTTAAGTTCGCCAGGCCCGGTGCTTGTGTGCCGGTTATGCCGAACACAAAGGCCGCGGTAACTAAAATAAACACGATAATGGCGGCTACTTTAATCGAGGAAAACCAAAACTCGAATTCACCATACGATTTGGTTGACATCAGATTGACGCCGGTTAATGAAGCCATCAAGCTGGCACCGATGGACCATAGCGGGAATTGTGGGAACCAGTCGTGAATAATTTTTGCGCCGGCAATGGCTTCAATAGCCACTACCACCACCCAGAAGTACCAATACAGCCAGCCCGACATAAATCCGGCCAAGTGCCCTAAACCTAAGCGGGCAAATTCCGGGAAGCTCTGCACACCGGGCGTGGCAATCGCCATTTCCGACAGCATGCGCATCACCAATAAAATAATGAAACCCGAGATGGCGTAACTGACCGCAACCGCCGGGCCAATTTGTGCAATGGCGGTGGATGAGCCAACAAATAAGCCCGCGCCAATAATGCCGCCAATGGCAATCATCGACACATGCCGTGACTTTAGTGTTCGGCTCAGTTGACCATCGAATTCAGGTGTTGCAGGAGACATCTCGGCCATGTGTATTTTCTCTGGGTGATCGAATTTAAGAGTTAACCATAGCATACGTCTAAATACGCCATCTGCCCATGCGTTGCCGGCAAATCAGTGCCTGTATGGCTATTGAGCATTTGCTTGGCAACAGGCTAAGCTAGGCGGGTGGCATTTTTTTGGGGATGAATGTGGCAAGGCATCGGGGCTTGAGAATTGGCGGCATAATCGTATTTGGCTTTTTGGCAGGCATAGTGCATGCCAAAGGCTTTGTGCCGGCCGACGTGCAACGCCTGCAAAGCGTGTCGGATCCAATCTTTCAGCCCGATGGCCAAGGCCTTGTGTACAGCGTGGGCGAAGTGGACAAAGCCAAAGATGCAGAACTCAGCGATTTATGGAGCGTGCCATTGCGCGGCGGCGCGCCAACACGGCTAACGCACACACCCTATAACGAATGGCAACCGAGTTATTCGCCCGATAGCCAACACCTGTATTTTCTTGCCGATGCCGGCACGGATGAAATCAGCCAAGTCTGGAGCATGCCAGCGCGCGGTGGTTTGGCGCATTCTGTTACGGCCTTCGTGCAAGGCGTTGAGGATTATGTGCTTTCGCCCGATGGCAAATTGCTTGCGGTGATTGTCCGCGATGACGCGCCTGATGCCAATACGCCTAAACCGATTCACCCGAAACCGCTGGTGACCACGCGCTTTCAATTTAAAGAAGACATCACCGGCTACTTGGATGATCGGCGTTTGCATCTGTATTTAGTGGGCACCGATGATGGCCGTGCTGTGCAATTAACGCATGGCGCGTTTGATGATTATTTGCCCGCATTCTCGGCCGATAGCCAGCAAATTGCGTTCGTTACTAAGCGCGGCGAGGACCCCGACCGACATTTAAACTGGGATATTTACCGTATTGCTGCCAACGCCGGTGCGACTGAACAACAAGTCACCCATTTCATCGGTTCGGATTTAGATCCGTATTGGGAAACGCGCCCCGCATGGAGCCCGGATGGTAAAAAAATCGCCTACGCGCGCAGTGGCGAAAGCCAATGGATTTATTACGCGCCGTGGCAATTGGCGATTGTGGATTTGGAATCAGGCAAAGAATGGCAGCCGGCCTTGCTCGACCAATTTGTGATTAAGCCGCACTGGAGCGCTGATAGCCGAAGTGTGTTTGCGCTGTTGGAATCGCCGCAAGCTATGCATGCGGTGAAAGTGGATATTGACAGCGGCGCAGTGACACCGCTAACCAAAGGTGCGCGTTTTGATTATGGAATAGCAGTCAATCAATTCGATCAAGTGGTGGTGAATAGCAGTACGCCGACTATGCCGTTTGAATTGCAGCGTGTGCAGCCGAATGCGATACCCGTGTATTTAACGCAACACAATGCATTTTTACAAACACTTGAACTGGCGAAAACAGAAGTGATTCAATTCACCAGTAAAGACGGCACGGCTTTGCAAGGCTTGCTGCTAAAGCCAGTGAATTATCAGAAAGGAAAAAGATACCCAACGATTGTGCGCATTCATGGCGGGCCGGTGTATCAATTCAGCCAGGAATTTATGCTTGACTGGCAAGCGTATGCCAATGCCGGATTTGTGGTGCTGGGTGTTAATCCGCGTGGCAGTTCAGGCAAAGGGTTTGATTTCGCCAAAGCCATCTATGCCGACTGGGGCAATAAAGATGTGCAAGATGTGTTGGCTGGTGTGGATTATGTGCTGCAGCAGGGCATTGCCGATCCCGAGCGCTTGGGCGTGGGTGGCTGGAGCTATGGCGGTATTTTAACGAATTACGTGATTGCCTCTGATGCGCGCTTCAAAGCCGCGATTAGCGGTGCGGGCGCGTCGAATGCCTTCGGTTCCTATGGCTTCGATCAATACACGCGCGAATACGAATTAGAGCTGGGCACGCCTTGGGCCAGCAAAGATGTCTATGAGCGCGTTAGCTACCCATTTTTGCATGCCGATAAAATCAAAACGCCAACTTTATTTCAATGTGCCGAGCTCGACTACAACGTGCCGTGCCAAGGCGCGATGCAGATGTATCAAGCGTTGCGTTCTTTGAATGTGCCGACGCAACTGGTGGTGTATCCCGATCAGCATCACAGCCTAACTGTGCCAAGCTACATCGAAGATCGCATTCAGCGCAATATCGAGTGGTACACTCGATACTTAAAATTGGAGCAATGACGCGTGACAATATTTATTAAAACTGCCAGTGTTTTCAGCGCTGTTTTTTTGCTTATTCAGGCGGCACATGCGGAACAAACGATTATTCGCGCCGGCAAGCTGATTGATGTTGAGCACAGCGTTGTGCTGAGTGATCAAGCCATTGTGATTGACGGCGGTAAAATTATTTCGGTGCAGGCCTTTAACCTCAAAAACACTACGGCCAACAAAATCATTGACTGGTCGGCATACACCGTTTCGCCTGGCTTTATGGATATGCACACGCATTTAGCCGGCGATATTCAAAATTATAATGTTGAAGCCTACTTAAAAGCTAAACCAGAAGATGATGTATTAGCTGGCGTGGGCAATGCCCGAAAAACCCTGCAAGCGGGTTTCACCACCGTGCGCGATGTGGGCAGCTACAACGCGTTTGTTGATGTATCACTACGCGATGCGATTGCCAAAGGCTGGGTTGTTGGGCCGCGCATGTTTGTGGCCGGTGCGTATGTGACTATTCCTGGTGGCGGTGGCGAGGTATCGGGCTTGGTGGATGCGGCGCGCATTCCTGCGCGCATGCGTGCAGGCGTGGCCAAGGGCGAGGTTGAAGTCACGACAAAAACAAATTACATACTGGATCACCATGTCGATTGGATCAAAATGATTGTGACCGGCGCGGTGCTGACCGATGGTACTAACGTCAATCAATCCGAATACAGCGAAGCCGAGGTGCGTGCTGCGGTTGAAGCGGCGGCTAAACGCGGGCATTTCGTGACTGCCCACGCGCACGGCGCGCAAGGCATTAAAAACGCGATTCGCGGCGGTGTGCGTTCCATTGAACACGCCTCGTTAATTGACGATGAAGGCATTGCGCTAGCTAAACAACACGGCACGACCTTAGTGATGGATATCTACAACGGCGATTATATTGATACCGTTGGCCGGGCGCAGGGTTGGAGCGCAGAATCTTTGCAGAAAAATCTGGACACCACCGATGCACAACGGCAAGGCTTTCGTAAAGCCGTTAAAGCGGGCGTCAATCTCGCGTTTGGCACCGATGCTGGCGTGTATCCGCACGGCGATAATGCCAAGCAGTTTCCGTATATGCTGCGCTATGGTTTAACAGCTATGCAGGCTATACAAACAGCAACCATCAATAGTGCACGCTTGCTGCAACAAGAACAAAACATCGGTTCAATCAGCGCGGGGAAATCGGCTGATTTAACCGTGATGACTTGCAATCCAATCGAAAAAATCGAATGCACTGCGCAGGTGCAATGGGTAATGAAATCCGGTGAAATAATTAAGGGCAATGCAAATCATGACTAACAAAAAACAACTGGGATTTTGGATGTGCCTTTCACTGGTGATTGGCAACACCATTGGTATGGCGATTTTCATGCTGCCGGTGGCCATGGCGCCGCTCGGCTCAAACGCCATTTGGGGCTGGATAATCACTGTAGCTGGGTTTTTATTTATTGCCAGTGTGTTTGCGTTTATGGCCAAACAAATGCCAAAGGCGGATGGCCCTTACGGATATATTCGGGAAAATATCGGTAACCTGCCGGCTTTCATCGCCATGTGGTGTTACTGGATTAGCTCGTGGGTAACCCTGCCAGCTTTAGCAATAGCGATTGTGGCGTATATGCAAAGCACCTTTCCGCATTTGCCCTTGCCCAATGGCGCAATCAGTTCCATTGTGTTGATTTGGCTGTTCGTTGGCATAAACAGCCGTGGCGCAATTGCTGGAGGCATGGCGCAAGTGCTAACCACGCTATTGAAATTGGTACCTTTGTTCGCAGTGATTGGCGTTGGTTTGTGGGTGCTGTTCACGCAGCCGGAATTTAAAGCGGTTAGCCTAGCGCCATCGCCAAATAATTTCGAGAACTTAATCGCCGCAACGACTTTGGGCGTATTTGCGATGCTCGGTATTGAGTCGGCGTGTATTCCTTCGGAAAATGTTGATCGGCCCGAGGTGACAATCCCACGAGCCACCTATGCCGGCACTATTATCGTTGCGCTTATTTATTTAAGTGTTACTGCGGTGATGTTGTTTTTAGTGCCGTATGCACAGTTGGCCAGTTCGCAAGCGCCGTTTGTCGATATGCTGCGCGGCTTTCTCGGTGAAAATGTTGGCCAGTGGATGGGCTTTTTTGTGATTATCAGCGGCCTTGGCGCGTTGAACGGCTGGACGCTTTTAGTGGGGCAAATGACCCGCACCATGGCACTGAACGACACCATGCCGCGTAGCTTGAGTACGCTAAATTCAGTTGGTGCGCCCATCAAAGCATTAGTATTGTCTGGCATCTTGGGCACAATTCTGGCACTGATGAGCTACAGCGATTCTTTGGCCGATGGCTATATTTTCTTGAGTTTGGTGGTTACCGCAGCCAATCTTCCGATTTATATTTTGACCGCATTTGCCTTATTGAAAATGCCAAATAAATCGAGCATCGCCAATTACACCTTGTGTGCTAGCTTAGCGCTGTTAGCCATCATTTTCGTGTTTATGTCGTTCTTCGGCATTGGTATTAAACCCTTGCTGTGGGCCATCGTTTTGTCTTTGCTGGGCTTGCCGGTGTATTGGTATGTGCAAAAACAAGCCAAAAAACAGCAAACCATTGCCTGAGATTGAACCCATGAGCCGCGATCCCCGTTACGATATTTTATTTGAACCTGTGCAAATTGGGCCGGTGACTGCCCGCAACCGTTTCTATCAAGTGCCGCATTGCAACGGCATGGGCCACCAGATGCCGGAAGCGCATGCCGCGATGCGCGAGATTAAGGCGCAGGGCGGCTGGGCGGTGGTTAGCACCGAAGAATGCGAAATCCACCCGAGCGGCGATGTATCGCCGTATGTGGAAGCGCGGCTATGGGATGACGGCGATATTCCTACGCTGGCACTGATGTGCGAGAAAGTGCACGTGCATGGCGCGCTGGCGGCGGTTGAATTAACCCACAACGGCTACACTGCGTCTAATTTGTATAGCCGTGAAGTGGCGCTGGCGCCATCGCCAACGCCGCTGAAATATGGCTACCCGATGCAAGCGCGCGCGATGACTTTGCGCGATATCAAAAACTATCGGCAATGGCATAAAGCCGCGGCAGTTCGCGCTAAACAGGCCGGCTTTGATATCGTTTATGTGTATGCCGCGCACGATCTCTCGTTAGCGATGCATTTCTTGCAACGGCGTAGAAACCAACGTACCGATGACTACGGCGGCACACTGGAAAACCGCATTCGTTTGCTGCGTGAAGTCTTGCAAGACACTAAAGACGCGGTTGGTGATCGCTGCGCAGTGGCATTGCGTTTCGCCACCGAAGAATTCTTGGGTGAGGGCGGTGTGCAAAATAATGAGGCCAAGGAAATTGTGCAGCATTTAGCCGATTTGCCAGATATTTGGGATGTGAACGTGGCGGCGTGGTACAACGATTCGCTAAGCTCACGTTTCGGCGCTGAAGGCTATCAGCAGCCGTTCACTTCCTGGGTTAAGCAAATCACCAACAAACCGGTGGTGGGCGTGGGCCGGTTCACCTCGCCCGATACCATGGTGCGTTTAATTCGCGAAGGCGCACTCGATATGATTGGTGCGGCGCGGCCATCGATTGCCGATCCGTATTTGCCGAAAAAAATCGAAACCGGCGCAATTAATTCAATCCGTGAATGCATTGGCTGCAATATTTGTGTGTCTGGCGATATGACCATCACACCCATTCGTTGCACGCAAAACCCAACCATGGGCGAAGAGTGGCGCAAGGGCTGGCACCCAGAACATATCCCTGCTAAAAAATCCGAGAAACGGATTTTAGTGGTGGGCGCGGGGCCGGCGGGTTTAGAAGCCACGCGCGCGCTTGGCCAACGGGGCTATGAGGTGATGTTGGCGGAAGCCAGCGAACATTTGGGTGGCCGTGTATTGAAAGAATCTGCCTTACCGGGCTTAGCCGAATGGCGGCGGGTGCGCGATTGGCGGGTTGGCCAGATTGAGCCAATGCCGAATGTGTCGGTGTTTCGTGGCAATGAATTAAGCACCGACGATGTATTGGCGATTGGCGCCGATGCGGTGGTGTTGGCCACCGGTTCGCATTGGGTTCGAAATGGTATTGGCCGTTGTAGTAGCGAGGCATTTACCGGCGCTGATTTGCCGCAGGTGTTCAGCCCCGATGATTTGATGAATGGTATTTACCCAGAATCCGGGCCGGTGCTGTTGTACGACGACGACAGCTTTTATTTAGCGAGTGTGCTGGCAGAAGTGCTCGTGCACCGCGGCCACGACGTGCATTACGTCACCCCAGACGATGTGATTGCCGGCTGGACCAGCAACACCTTGGATTACCGACATATTCAAAAACGCCTACGCAAATTGGGCGTGCAGTTTCATACTAGCAAGCAATTGCTGGCATTCACCGGCGAAAGCGCGCAGCTAGCCTGCACCTACTCGGATGCGCTTGAAACAATCCGTGTGCAATCGGTGCTGAATGTCAGTATGCGCTTGCCAAACGATGGCTTGTATCAAGGCCTATTACTACGCGAAGCCGAATGGCAAGCCGCTGGTATTGGCCACGTAGCCTGCATTGGCGATGCGCTTGCACCGGGCTTAATTGCACATGCGGTGTATGCCGGGCACCGTTTTGCACGCGAGTTTGAAGCCGAATTGGGTGAAAATGGCGATTCTGCCGAGGTGCCATTCAAACGTATACGGCATGCGTTCTAGCTGTTCAGCTTAGGCTTGGGCAAAAACGGCGCAGGCGCGGTAAAATAGTGTCCTTCGTTTAGGGGTGCTGTCTTGCCAATCCAAAATATTGCCGCGTATCGCTTCGTTCGCATTGAAGACCACGATGCTTTAGCCACATCAATTAAGGCTTTGTGTGTTCAGCTTGCGCTAAAGGGCACAATCTTGGTGTCGCAAGAAGGGATTAATATTTTTCTGGCTGGCAGCGCCGAATCCATTGCAGCGTTTCTTGCTGAATTAACTGCTGATGCGCGCTTTGCTGGGTTGCCGGTGAAATACAGCCGCAGCGCCTTTGTGCCATTCAAGCGCTTGCGTGTTAAACGTAAAAAAGAAATCATCACCTATCGCGATGAACGCTTGCTGCCCGAACAAGGCCGTGCGCCAAGTGTTTCCCCAGAAACTTTAGCGCGCTGGCTAGACAGCGGCAAAGACGACACCGGCCGCGAGGTGCTCTTGTTGGATACCCGCAACAGCGATGAAGTGGCGCATGGCAGCTTTAAAAATGCACTCACTTTCCCGATTACGAATTTCACCGATTTACCCAACGCCGTTGATGCACACAAAGCGGTGCTTGAAGGCAAAACCATTGTCAGCTTTTGCACCGGCGGCATTCGTTGCGAAAAATCGGTGCTGCGCATGCAAAACGATGGCTACCAAAATTGCTATCAATTAGACGGTGGCATTCTGGGCTATTTCGAAAAAGTGGGCGGCAAGCATTATGATGGCCGTTGCTTCGTATTCGATGATCGCATTGCCGTAGATAGTGAGCTACAACCACTGATTGATGATATTGGTTTTTGATTAAGATTATCTAAGTTATCGCTCTACAAATGCACGCTCGATAACATAATGACCAGCGCTGCCTGTATGTGGCGAAATGACGAAGCCCTTGCTGTCCAGCAAACGACGGCAATCGGTCAGCATCGACGGACTACCGCATAGCATTACACGGTCGTGCTCTGGGTTTAGTGGCGGCAGGCCGATGTCTGCGGTAAGTTTGCCGTTTTCGATCAAATCGGTAAGTCGCCCGTTGTTTCGGAACGGCTCGCGAGTGGCGGTTGGGTAATAGATCAGCTGATTTCGAATGACTTCACCCAAATATTCATGTTCCAACAAATCACTCTTGATGTAATCGTGATAAGCAAACTCGCTGACTTGGCGTACGCCATGCACCAGAACAACTTTTTCGAAGCGTTCGTAAATCGTCGGATCCTTGATGATACTCATGAACGGTGCCAGCCCAGTCCCGGTACCGAGCAGGTACAAATTTTTACCGGGTAAAAGATCTTCGGCAACCAGTGTCCCGACCGGCTTCCGGCTCACAAGAAGCGTGTCACCTGCTTTAACATGCTGTAGGCGGGAGGTCAGTGGTCCGTTTTGGACCTTGATGCTCAGAAACTCCAAGTGCTCCTCATGGTTGGCACTGGCAATACTATAAGCACGCATCAGCGGCTTGCCTTCCACCTCAAGCCCAATCATTAAAAAGTGGCCGTTATGGAAACGCAAACTGGGGTCGCGCGTTGTTCTGATACTGAAAAGCGTCTCGTTCCAATGATGTACATGCTCAATTCGTTCGGCGTAATGCGAAGACATAGTGATTCCTGCGTTATTCAAGCGGCAACCGGTTCAATATGAACCGGCACATATTTATGAAATGGGGTACGAGTGAGTGGTTCGCAGTGCGCACTTGCAGTCAAGCGATTAATGGGCGGCCCAATGGGAGCGCTATCGCGGAATCGCTGTCCGTAGCCATGTGGCAAAGTGGCGGTTCCTCGCCGAATATTGTCATCAAGCTCAACGGTGACCTCAAGTTGCCCTTGGCTTGATCGACAGGTCGCTTTAGCGCCTGCTGCAAGTCCGAGCATTGCCGCGTCATCGGGATGCATGCGCTGTGCGCCTTCATGATCAACCTTGCGCCAGGCTGGATTGCGAATAATCTGGTTCGCGTTATAGCTGCGGCGCTCGCCCGCCATCAGAACAAAGGGATAGCCCGCCGCTGGATCTTGCTCATTGGGTAGTTGACGAATCGCGTCCAGCATTTCGGGAATAGCCAGTACGATTCGCTTATCCGAATTTTTGACCAATGACCAAACGTCTTCGTAGTGATTAACGCTAATCACCGTTCCCGAACGCCGCTCAAGAATCGTCCGAAATAATGCACCTCCGAGGGTAAAGCGATTGCCGTGGTGCCCGGCTCGTTGCACAGCTTCGCGATTGCGTTTGGCAAACATGCTGGAGAGAGCAAGCAGCGGCGCGGCCAAGGCGGCTCCCGATGCCAGCGTCTTGCCCAAAGTTCGATACATAAGTGAAGCAGCATAAGGTGCCCAACGCCGGTTCAGCGCCAGTGTTGCTCCAAGCGAGGCAAGATATAAGGCATGGCCGGTGAAACGTGGTTCGATAAGGGCAACTTTTTCCAGTATTGGGAAGCGAGGCGGAATTTCCTGCATTTTTTCGAGTAGTCGCGTGTAAATCTCTGCTTCGGGCAAACTTTCACCATGAGGTTCAACGACCGGTGCTCGCAGATGAAATGCGTTGGTCGGAAATTCAAGATTGAAACCCGAAGCTTCCCATTTCTCGAATTGCGATGCCGCCGGCAAAATGTAGTGCGCCAGTCGTGCTGTTTCCGTCATTGCTACATCCACCACCACGAGCAAATCGAGTTTCGCAAATGCCCGTTCGTAAGCCGCAGTATCTGCACCCGTCATCACCGGATTGGAACTATCCACAAACATGGCACGAATACGATCGTTATTTTCGTGCTCGATTTCATCTGGAAGGATATTGGGTGGATAGATACCGGAAATCGGGAACATGCGGTGCTTTGCTGTCAATGCAGTATCGGGCTTGCGTTCATCGTTGTGCGCCAGCATGGGCAGCAGATAGGTATGTAGATTGTTGCCGCCACGTTTACCGAAATTACCCGTGACCAGATAAAGCAGTTTTTCTAGATAACCGTTCAGCGTGGTATGCAAAGTTTGCTGAATGCCCAGATCAATACGGACGCAAGCGTTTTTGGCGTTGGCAAAACCACGAGCGACCCGCAATACATCTTCCAATGGAACGTCAGAACGTCTTACATAATCCTGAAACGGGATAGCAAGCAACTCGGTTTTCAACGCATCGAATCCATTGCAATGGCGGTCAATGAAGGCCTGCTTATGTAGCCCCTCGCTGACGATAATATGGAGTATTGCGAGCATCAGATAAGCATCAGTACCTGGCTTTAGCTGTAGGTGAATATCGGCTTGCTTCGCGGTTTCTGAACGCCGTGGATCGATCACCACCATGGTTCGATTTGGATCTTTTTGCATCGACTTCAAAGTGTCGCGCGCGTTGGGAATACCATGCGCTTGATAGGGATTAGTGCCGATAAAGAGCACATAATCGGCGTGTTCGACATCTTCAGTGGTATGACAAGTCTGCTTGCCGAACATTCGCCCATTAAGCCAGAAGTCCCCGGTCTTTTCTTGAGCCAGCGAGCTGTAGAGGAAAGGGCTACGCATTGCCTTGCGCAACTGCTGTGCGTACATGCCGCCCAAGTGATTGGCCTGCCCACCGCCGCCGTAAAAGGCAAACGAGCGCCCGCTGTACTGGTCCCGCATCATCTTTAGGCGTTGCGAAATGTCATCGAACGCTTGATCCCAGCTGACGCGTGCAAAGCTGCCATCGGGTTGCCGTTTCAAAGGATGTGTTAGGCGATCACTATGGTTCTGGTAATGCTCCAGTCGCGCGGCTTTTTGGCAAATGTAGCCTTTTGACATCGGGTGATCGTCGTCGCCACGAATTCGGGTGAAGCTGCCATTTTCCACTGTGACGTTGATTCCACAGGCTCTCGAGCACAAGATACAGGCAGACTTTTCTATATTCATAGCTGATTATTTTAAAGATAACGTACGTTATACTAACGCTCGTTATGTAATAATGCAAGAACTTGCTGAAAAACTTCCGGATCATTTTTATGCGCTATAAACCAATGCACAAAGAAACTACCCGAGCACACCTGCTTGAGGCAGCGGGAGCGCTAGTGAAAAAGCAAGGGTTTGCTGCTACTGGGGTTGACAGCTTGATGGCAGCTGCAGGCTTAACTTCTGGCGCGTTTTATTCCCATTTCCATTCAAAGAGTGAATTGCTTGGAGCAGTTATCGAGAATGAACTCAAGCACTCAATCGCATTATTTTCAGACAAGTCACTTGTGCAAGGTGTGGCCTCTGTCGAGGCTTACTTGGACCCAGCGCATGTTGCACACCCTGAGTCAGGATGCGTAATTCCATCACTAGCCCCTGAAATCGCTAGAGCGTCTAAGTCTACTCAAAAAGTCTTTGAGAAAGGTGTGCTTGAGCTAAAAGATCAAATTAAGCTTTTGGTGAAAGATGAGGCAAAATCTTGGTCAATTATGGTTCAATTGGTTGGTGCTGTAATGGTTGCCAGAGGAATAGATTCTGAGCAAACTCGAAAAAATTTGCTGAATGGTGTCGCTAAACAGGTGAAGCAAATATTAGAACAAGTATCTATGGAGTCATAGTCAATATATAGATTTATTGAAGACTGCTATAACAAGAAAGACTAGCACGACCAAGGTTGTTCAAATTCTTCATTAACAAATCCTTAGTACCAAACAATGCCTTTTGGCACATGGTGTGCGGCGCTAGGTGTGCTATTTTAAAGCCTTAAACCGACCAAAGAGACGCCCCATGCTGAGAAAATTAGCTCTTGTTAGCGCACTGCTTTCCGTGAATATTCACGTGATGGCGGTTGAATCCCCCACACTTGATGCTCGGCGCGCCAGCTTAACGGCATTGCTGGATGAGCAATGGCAATATACCTTAAAAGCCAGCCCTGAATTTGCCTCGATGCTTGGCGATAAACGCTACAACGATAAGTTGTCAGATTTTTCACAAGGTGCGATTGATAAAGATATCGTGCAATCTAGCGTATTCCTGAAAAAATTTCAGGCCATTGATACCGCTGGATTTCCTGAACAAGAGCAGTTGAATAAAGAATTGATGGTACGGCAATTGCAGCGCGATGTGGAAGGTGCGCGATTCAAAACGTGGGAAATGCCAGTGTTGCAAAACTCCGGTATTCACCTTGATGCGCCCCAGTTGCCCAGCTTGTTGTCGTTCGAGACCGTGAAAGACTACGATGACTACATTGCACGTCTTCATCTATTGCCGCGCACCTTTAATGAAACCATTATTCAAATGCGAAATGGTATGCGCGATGGTTTAATGCCGCCTAAGTTTTTGTTACCCAAAATTGTTGAGCAATCCAATACCATTGCCAGTACTCCGCTTGAGCAATCGCCATTCTATTTGCCGGCGCTTAAATTCCCGAGCAGTTTTTCAGAGGCAGATAAAACCCGTTTGCGCACAGGTATTGCCCAAGCGATTCAGAACGACATTATTCCTGCGTATAAAAACTTTTCCAGTTTTGTGGCTAAAGAGTATGTGCCCAAAGGCCGCACTGAAGTGGGCTTATGGTCTTTGCCTGATGGCGATGCGCGCTACGCTTTCCGTGTGAAATCGTCAACCACAACCGACATGACACCCGAACAAATTCACCAATTGGGCTTGCGTGAAGTGGCACGTATTGAAGCAGAAATGCTGAAGACGGCGCAAGCATTAGGTTTTAAAGATTTGAAAAGTTTCAATGAGGCGGTTGTAAAAAATCCAAATTTGCACCCAACGTCGCGTCAACAGATTTTAGATGGCTATCAAAAATATACCGATCAGATGTATGCCTTATTACCACAGCTTTTTGGCCGCTTGCCAAAAGGTAAAATGACCATCCAAGCGGTTGAAGAATACCGCGAGAAAGATGCCTCTGGCGCAGCGTATCAACAAGGCTCACCGGATGGTTCACGGCCTGGCCATGTGGAAGTTAATACCGGTGATTTTGCCAACCGCACCACATTAAGCATAGAAACCACAGCGCTGCACGAAGGTGTGCCTGGCCACCATATGCAAATCACCATTGCCCAAGAATTGAGTGAATTACCGCCCTTCCGCCAGCAAGGTGGCTACACCGCCTATGTGGAAGGCTGGGCTTTGTATTCCGAACGCTTGGGTGAGGAGTTGGGCTTCTACAAAGACCCATACAGCTATTACGGACATTTGCAAGATGAAATGCTGCGCGCAATCCGTTTAGTGGTGGATACCGGCTTGCATTACAAACACTGGAACCGTCAGCAAGTGGTCGATTTCTTCCACAACCATTCCGGTATTGAAGAAGTGGAAGTACAAAGCGAAACTAACCGTTATATTGTTTGGCCTGGGCAAGCGCTCGGCTATAAAATTGGCCAACTGAAAATACTTGAATTGCGGGCTTATGCCAAGCAGGAATTAGGCGATAAGTTCGACATCCGTGCATTTCATGATGAAGTTTTAGGCGCGGGTGCGCTGCCAATGGATGTGCTTGAACGCCGCATTAAAAGCTGGGTGGCTAAACAAAAATCCTAGTTGCATTAATGTAGGGGCATAACACATTGTGCCCCTACAGATATCGCATTAAGTAGCCGTAATAACGGCGCTAAACGGTTCTGCCAAAAGCGCCTTACGCCAGCCGAGCAGTGCAGGCGGCCAAAGTCCGGTTTCCAACAAATATTCCATATGCTTTCGGGAACACAGCAAGCCTTCTGGCACATTGAGCTCGCTGGCAAGGCTTAAAACACTCTGTTGCAGTGCTTTAAGCTGCACTTTTTGGTTTTGTGCCGGTTCTGCAACAATTGGCGCTTGCAGTTCTTCGGCATCAAACGGTTTTTGTAACAAAGCAAAAAGCTGTTTGCTGGCAGCTCTCGGTGATTTGGGAAAACGCGCAAGCAGTGCGTCAAGCATTTCTTGCTCAGCAATGACATGTCGGCTTAGCGCAAATGCTACGTCGTTGTCGATAATCCAGCGTTTCGGTTTATTTTTTTCGATGGCCCGTTGGTCGCGCCAGCGCAGCAAACGGCGCAAGCGTAATTGCGCCATCTGATCCAAGGGCTGATTGGTCCGCACGCTTAAATGCGGATTAGCATCTGCTATATCGTCGCTAGCCGCGGCAACCGCGCGTTGACAATCTGCATCATGCCATTCGCGCCGTTTCAGTTCAGCAAGTTTGGTATTCAGTACATCATAAATGGGCTGCAAATAACGCACATCGTCAGCAGCATAGTGTTTTTGCGAGTCGGTTAGTGGCCGCTGTAGCCAATCCGAACGCGTTTCGCCTTTGGTAAGTGTTACGCCACACACCTGCTCAACCAGTTTTAAGTAACTGAGCCCTGAGCCCATGCCGCACAGTGCGGCGGCAACTTGGGTATCAAATATTGGTGTGGGTACAAGCCCGCATCCCGCTTTGAAGGCTTGCAAATCTTCGCTGCTAGAGTGCATGATTTTTAGCACATTCGGGTTGCTTAGCAGTGGCACAAGCAATGCTGCAATGCCGGCTTGGGTGGGGTCAATTAAGGCAATTTCTTGATTTATACAAACTTGTATCAAGGCCAGCTCAGGGAAATAGGTGCGCTCGCGGATGAATTCGGTATCCATCACCACCTGTGTTGCAGTGGCATGTTTTTGTAAAAAAGCAGTTAATTCTGAGGGTTGGTCTAGCCAGAGCATAGCGAATTCTTGCAACTTAGGATAACGTAGCTTAACGTGCTTGAGCCGACCTTGAACAGTTATTTATATGCCGATGCTTTTTCCATTGCCAGCCAAGTGTGTTGTTTGGATGATTATTCTAATTGTCTTGAGCGGCTGTGGTAAAAAAACTGGCGCCGATGACGCGCTGAATTTAGCAGAGCCTGGGCACACACCCGATGGCTATGTGGCAGAGCAAATCTTTTCGGATCGGCTTAAAAAAGCTTTGTATGGCCCGCAGATGATTGTGATTCCTGCCGGCAAGTTCACATTAGGGGCAGTAAGTGGCGATAAGCAAGCGGGCAACGAAGAGCTGCCTGCTCATGCCATCGATTTAACGCAGCATTTTGCGGTGTCGCGCACGGAAATTACGGTGGCGCAGTTTCGTACCTTCATCAAGCACACTGGCTATAAAACAGAGGCCGATAAACGCGGCAGCAGCGATGTTTTTGATTTAGTGAGCGGCAAGCTCATCCCGCGCGAAAAAATCAACTGGCAATTCAACCCTATTGGCGAACGTTCCGGCAATGATTATCCGGTTGTGCATGTCTCGTATAACGATGCGCTGGCTTACACGCGCTGGCTAAGTGCACAAACGGGTAAAAGCTATCGCTTAGCCACTGAAGCCGAGTGGGAGTATATGTTGCGTGCCGGTAGCCGAAGTATTTATCCGTTCGGCAAAAAATTAAACGAACTGCGCAATGGCAACTTAACTGGTGAACGAGATGCCTTCCCTACAAAACGCACGTGGGGCAATGCTATCGACAATTATGCCGATGGTTTTTGGGGCTTGGCGCCAGTGCGGCAATATGCCAGCGAAGGGTTTGGCACCTTCGATATGCTTGGCAATGCATCAGAATGGGTGGAAGATTGCTGGCATGAAAACTACCGGCGTGCGCCCGCTAATGGCGAGGCTTGGGTGAATCCTGGCTGCACGCAACGGGTGGTGCGCGGCAGTGCTTGGCTGAGTGCTTCGGAACAATCGCGGTCTTCCTTTCGGATGCCCATGGATGCCAACAGCAGCAATGCTCGTGTCGGTTTTCGGGTTATTCGCGAGTTGTAGTGTTCAGCAAGGCTTGAATACTGAACTGCTGCAAGGCAGACGCAAGATTACGCGTTGCACTCACTTGCCGGCTTAACAGGCGGGTATCTTGCCCTAAATGCCTTAGCGCCGCGCACAAGGCCGAGAATCGATCTTCATTGTCTAAGCTTGCGGCCCATTGCGATTTACTCAATTTTTGGCCCTGAGCATCACGGACTAGCGGAATATGGGTGTATGCCGGCGTAGGCAAGCCCAATTGCTGTTGCAGAAAAATTTGCCGAGCCGTTGAACTCAGCAAATCTTCGCCGCGCACTATTTGGGTTACACCTTGTTCTGCATCATCCACCACCACCGCCAGTTGATAGGCGTAAAGTCCGTCAGCGCGCTTAAGCACCACATCGCCAACGTCAGTAGCAATGCTTTGAATTTGCTTGCCATACATACCATCAATAAATGCAATGCACTGCTCAGTGCAACACAAGCGAATGGCGTTATGTGTTTCGTTGCGTGCTGCCACACACGCGCGGTGAATGCCGTTTTGCGCCAGCAGCTGTGTGCGCGTGCAAGAACAACGAAATACCTTGCCTTGCTCAAATAACGTATTCAGCGCCGCGTCGTAAAGCGCGCTGCGGGCCGATTGCCAAACCACCGGCAAATCCGACACAAGCCCAAACGCAGCTAAGCAGCGCAATTGCTGCTCCGCCATACCCACAATTTCACGTGGCGGATCCAGGTCTTCAACGCGGATAATCCATTGCCCCGCCTGGCTTTTTGCCATCAAGTAGCTAGCTAGCGCCGCCACCAAAGAACCCAAGTGCAAGGGACCAGTGGGCGAGGGGGCAAATCGGCCTCGTACTTTGTGCTGCGCTGTCACGGATAATTCACTTGTATTTTTAAAATATGGCTACAATTATGACTTACCTTGCATGCTTATTTTACAAAGGATTTAGCTATGTTTAAACGAATTGGCTTGTTTCTTGCCACCAACTTAGCCGTATTGGCGTTGATTAGCATCATTTTGGCGGTATTGCAGAATGTGTTCGGTATTACCCTAGGCAACAATGGTCAGTTACTGGTGTTCGCGGCGGTATTCGGCTTTGGCGGATCACTTTTTTCACTGATGATTTCCAAATGGATGGCTAAACGCACCACCGGCATGCAACTGATTGAAAATCCGAAATCAGAATTGGAACAATGGCTAGTCACAACTGTTCGCCGGCAAGCAGACAAGGCAGGCATTAAAATGCCGGAAGTTGGTATTTATGACGCACCAGAAATCAATGCCTTTGCCACCGGCCCGAGTAGAAACAATTCCTTAGTTGCAGTGTCTACCGGCTTGTTGCGTTCGATGAGCCGCGATGAAGCAGAGGCTGTACTTGGCCATGAAGTGAGTCACGTGGCAAATGGCGACATGGTAACAATGGCCTTATTGCAGGGCGTGATGAATACATTTGTTATTGTCTTGTCGCGCGTAGTTGGTCGTTTTGTCGATTCGATTATTTTTGGTAATCGAGACAACGGCCCTGGTTTCGGCTATTACATCATCGTGTTTGTGCTCGACATGATTTTTGGTATTTTTGCTTCTTTCATCACGGCATGGTTTAGTCGTCAGCGGGAATTCCGGGCTGATGCGGGTGGAGCGGCTTTAGCAGGTAAGGAAAAAATGATTGCCGCCCTGCAACGCTTGGCGCAAAATCACGGACAAAGCAGCTTGCCAACACAAATTGCCGCATTTGGTATTTCGGGTGGTTTGAAGTCAGGCATCGGCGCTTTGATGATGACCCATCCGCCGCTTGAAGTGCGTATTCAAGCGGTACGTGATAGCAAGTAAATTTTTTGCGTTGTGTAAAAAAACCGCCGAAAGGCGGTTTTTTATTTATGAGCTAAAGTCGAAGTTCATTTGCGACAATGGCGGCGATAGGAAGTTGCCTTGAATCCAATCGACGCCGGCGCTAAACAAAAACCCAACGGTGCTGGCGTCAGACACAAATTCGGCCATGGTGGCTTTGTTGTTGTCACGGGCATGCTGCACAAAGCCGCGCACTTTGGTTTGATTCTGCGGATTTTTATCCATGTCTTCAAAAAAGCTGCGATCGATTTTGATGATGTCAACGTCAATATGGCTTAGCATTTTCAAGGAATCCACACTGGTTCCAAACTGCGAAAGCGCCAAACGCACTCCCATCGGTTTCATGGCTGACGTGAAGCGTTGAATATCTTTTAAGCGCGTAATGATTTTTGATTCAGGCAATTGTAAAATTAAGCGGCGGCCCTCCACTGCATTTGCCGTTAGGGCCGTTTTAATCAAATCAATCAGTGCGTTGTCTTGCATGGAGTCTGGTGAAATTTTGACAAAAATCTGCGTATTGATGCCTTTTTGTTTGCGTTCTGCTAAAACGCTAATGGCCTGATTGACAACCCACTGGTCAACATCGGCAATCAAGTTATGCGCCTCAGCAATAGGCAAGAAATGATCTGGCGAAATCGATTCGCCATCCGGCGAATTCAAGCGCACGGCTAATTCATAGCTTTGAATATCTTCTTCCTGCGACAAATTAATAACCGGCTGATATTTAAGCACAAACTCATTTTTGGCCAGCGCTGTGATTAAGCGCTCTTTCCATGCTTTGTCTAAGGCGGCATCGGCGCGGTCTTCCGCATTTGGATCGTAAACATCGAAACGATTACCGCCCAAGCCTTCCATCGATTGCAGTAATCGCGATCCGGTGCTTAAAATATCGGGAACACTGGCATTTTGCTCGGTCACTTGCACCGCCGCCACGCTCACACTAAAGCTGATTGAGTGATCTTCAATATCTAGAATCACGTTGTCGAATGCATTATGAATTTCTTCAGCTAAGGCGCGCGTTTGTTCAAAATTGCTGTTGTTGCAGAGCACGGCCAGCGATTGATCGCGGTAATGGCAGCATTGGCCACGGTCTGCCACTAAATCACGTAGCCGATGCGCAAATTCAATGTGCAGATTGTCGGCTAAATTGATGCCAAGGCTTCTAACGCGCTGTTCAAACTGATCGGGGCTAACAAATAAAATGGCTTGATTACTTTTGCCTGAACTGGCCGCGCTAACCGCTGCTTCAATTTCCGTCATGAAGTATTTTCGATTAAACAATAGCGTGTTCGAATCCCGATCTTTCAACTCTCTAAGCTGTTCGGTGAGCTGGCTGTCAACCAGTTGTGGCCTGGCCACTAGCTGAAGGCATTGTTCGGTGTCGTAACTGGCTGGCATTAATTCAAACTTAACCAGCGTAGGCGAACCATTTTCAGGGTGAATGGTGACTGAGATTTCGTTTTGTGCCAATATTTTTTTAGCGAAGTCTTTGATGATTTGCTTAAAACTGCCTTGGTCTTTGCCAGCAATTAAATCAAGAATGGGCATGCCTTCCAGTTCATCGAAGCTGCTGTAGCCGAACATTTGCAAGTAGGAGTCGTTGGCGCGAATATGCATGCCATCGTGGATATAGGCAATTGGATCGCGCGAGGAATCAATCAGTGAATCACAGCGCCGTTCCGATTCGCGTAAATCGGCTTCAATATGCCGAACCGCACGCCGATTGATGAGTGCGTCAAATTGTTTTTTGATGACGTGCTGAATATGTTTGGCTTGTTCGCGCAGCACCACATCTTTGGCGCCTTTAGACAATGCCGCCATAATGCTTTCTGTGTTGAGTTCATCAAGCACCGCAATCAGCGGAATATCTTTGCCATGTTTCTTAATGCTGGCAGAAATACCAGCAACAGGAATTTCTGCGCCATTGATGTTAGCCAAAATAATATCGATTTGGCTTTGCTGTATCAGCGTATCCATGTGTTCGCTGTCTGTGGCTTGTTCAGGCCTAACCACTATGCCGCCATTGCGGATATGGCTAATCAGGAATTCTGCTTGCTCTAACGGCTCTTCAACCAGTAAAAGGCGAAGTGCCTGGTCACGTTTCGACATACAGGAAAACTCTCTTTATAGATGCATAACAATAGCAAATAAACCGCGCGAAAGCTAAAAAATCGGTGTTTTATGGGCTTGCCCGGCAATTTCCCGCACAAATTTTGGCACTAAATAGCCCGGTAAGCGCGTCATGAGTTCGCAGTGCAGTTGCTTCGCTCGTTCAAGCGGAACCTCGAAATGCGTTGCGCCTTGCACGCGGTCAAGCTGGTGCAAATAATAGGGCAGAATGCCGGATTCAAATAAACGTTCTGACAAGTCAGCCAATGCCTGGGTACTGTCATTCACGCCTTTTAACAATACCGATTGGTTCAGCACGGTAGCGCCCGTTTGCTTAATGCGCGCCACCGCTTCTGCCACTGAAAGGTCAAGTTCATTGGCATGGTTGGCATGCAGCACAAACACCAATTGATAGGGCAGTGCGCTCAGCCAAGCAATAAATTCCTCGTCAATGCGCTCGGGCAACACAATGGGCAGTCGCGTGTGAAAGCGAAGCCGTTTGATGTGCGTTAACGGCGCAAGCTGCTGGGTTAGGGCGTTTAATTTTGCGGTTGACAGCGAAAGTGGGTCGCCGCCAGATAGCAATACTTCGGAAATTGTTGGGTCATTTGCTAAATAGCTAATCGCCGACTGCCATTGATTGGCGGCAGCCGTTTCTTCTGCATACGGAAAATGCCGTCTAAAACAATACCGACAGTTAATTGCGCAGGAGCCGGTGGCCACCAGTAGCGCGCGGCCATGGTATTTATGCAGCACGCCCGCGTGTTGGCGAGCAGCTAAATCGCCAACGGCATCGGTGCTGAAGCCCTGCTGTTGGATTTGCTCATCGGTAACCGGCAAAACCTGCCGAAGCAAGGGGTCGTTAATATCGCCGTAGCGCATTTTGGCAGCAAAGCCCCTAGGCACGCGCAGGCTGAACTGCTGCTCTGCATCAGGTGACAACAAGCCCTCAAAGCCTTGCAAACCCAAGACTTGCAACAGTTCTTTAGGGTCGCGGATGCTACTTCGCCATAGGCTTTGCCAGCTGCTGATTTGAGGAGAATGGGGTTTGACGGTTATCATAGTGGGCTAGAACGGTCGGTTGACCGTAAATTCAGCACAATATTGTACCCCGTCTGTTGGGTGCGGGTAAATTCAGGAGCAATTGCATGGCTACGTACGGAATGAATGATGTAAAAAATGGCTCGAAAATTTTAGTCAATAACGATCCGTGTGTGATTACTGAAACCGAATACGTGAAACCCGGCAAAGGCCAGGCGTTTACGCGTATTAAATACCGCAGCATCAAATCGGGCCGCGTGGTTGAAATGACCATGAAAGCCACCGATAACCTAGAAGCTGCGGACGTGCTAGATACCAATATGCAGTTCCTGTATGCCGATGGCGAATACTGGCATTTCATGCAGCAGGAAAGTTTTGAACAAGTTCAAGCCGATAAAAACGCGGTTGGCGATGCCTGGAAATGGCTGAAAGGTGAAGAAGATTGCATCGTTACTTTATGGAACGGCTCGCCGATTTTTGTGCAGCCGCCCAATTTCGTGGAATTGAAAATTGTTGAAACCGACCCCGGCGTGCGCGGTGATACCTCGGGCGGCGGCGGCAAGCCGGCAAAGCTAGAAACCGGCGCAACAGTACGCGTGCCTTTATTTGTGGCGCAAGAAGAGGTCATTAAAGTGGATACGCGTTCCGGCGAATATTTCAGTCGCGTGAAATAATTGATGGCAACTCAGCCGCTGGCATGCGATTGGCTGATTGAGGCGGCGTGGGTAATTCCTATGTTGCCCAATGTGGTGGTGCTTGAACAACACGCCGTGGTGATTGATAACGACCGCATTACCGCCATCTTGCCCATTAGCGATGCACGCGTTTTGTATGCGCCAAAACAGCATGTGCAGCGCCCTGAGTCGGTGTTGATGCCGGGCTTAGTGAATGCCCATTGCCATAACCCCATGGCTTTGTTGCGCGGCGTAGCTGATGATTTAGCCTTAATGCCTTGGCTTAACGAGCACATTTGGCCAATCGAACG
This sequence comes from Arenimonas sp., assembly GCA_043744535.1. GTDB lineage: Bacteria > Pseudomonadota > Gammaproteobacteria > Xanthomonadales > Xanthomonadaceae > Arenimonas. Next base: position 1,964 of record JAYTVJ010000050.1, on the reverse strand, counting down.
CGCATTGATGGCGCCAGATTTTATTGCTGATGGCATTGAGCTGGCGGTGGTCGAAATGTTGCGCGGCGGCACCACTTGCTGCAATGAAAACTATTTCTTCCCCGATGCGCAGGCGCAAACCTATCAACGTTTAGGTTTTCGCGCGGCGGTTAGTATTCCCATTATCGATTTTCCCTCTGCTTGGGCTAGTAGCCAAGATCAGTATTTTGATAAAGGCTTAGCGGTATACGACCAATTTAAGCACAGCCCCTTGCTGAGTTTTAGCATGGCGCCGCATGCACCATACACCGTATGCGATGCCAGCTTTGAGCGTATTCGCCGTTATTCAGAACAGCTGGATTTACCGGTGCATTGCCATATTCACGAAACCCATCAGGAAATTGTTGATTCAATCGCGCAATACCAGCAAAGGCCGTTAGCTCGCTTGGAGCGATTAGGCTTGGTGAACGAACATTTAACTGCAGTACACATGACCCAACTCACGCCCGCCGAAATTGCGCTCTGCGCCGAGCGCGGCGTGTCGGTGGTGCATTGCCCGCAGTCCAATATGAAATTAGCGTCGGGTTTTTGCCCAGCCGATGCCTTATTAAAAGCCGGTGTGATTCTTGCCATTGGCACCGATGGCTGTGCCAGCAATAATGATTTAGATATGTTTGATGAGTTACGCACCGCTGCCTTGCTTGCCAAAGCTGTGGCACAAGATGCTACTGCCTTCAAAGCGTATTCTGCCTTGCATTCGGCAACCTATGCCGGTGCGCGCGCCATGGGCTTGGAGCAACACATTGGCTCATTGGAAATTGGCAAACAAGCCGACATTATTGCCATTGATTTGAGCCAAGTGGAAACGCTGCCGCTGTACGACGTTGTCTCGCAGTTGGTATACGCTGGAAGCCGGCAGCTGGTTAGTGATGTGTGGATTGCCGGACAACTTAAATTGCAAAATCGACAATTAGTTGATATCGATATTGCTAAAGTGCAGGCCACAGCGCGCCAATGGCAAACCACTATTCAAGCGATCCCTTCTGTATGAGCAATGTAAATCCGCATGAGATTGAAAAATTCGGGGCACTGGCTAGCCGCTGGTGGGATCCGAATGGCCCGCAACGCCCTTTGCACGAGCTCAATCCAGTGCGTTTAGCGTATGTGCAAACATGGCAGCCATTAGCAGGTGCGCGCATTTTGGATGTGGGGTGTGGCGGCGGTTTGCTCAGCGAAGCCATGGCGCAGCAAAATGCGCAAGTGATGGGCATTGATTTATCCGAAAAGCTGATTGATATTGCGCAACTGCATTTGCTTGAGTCAGGCGTAAAAGCGGAATACCGAGTTATCGCTGTTGAAGATTTAGCCTTGCAGCAAGCAGGGCATTTTGACGCAATCACCTGCATGGAAATGCTTGAACATGTGCCTGACCCGCATGCTATTTTACAGGCCTGCTTTGACTTATTGAAACCGGGCGGCCGCTTATTGTTATCCACACTAAACCGAACGCCTGCGGCCTTTGCGTTAGCGATTGTTGGTGCGGAATATATTGCCCAGCTGTTGCCGAAAGGCACCCACGATTACCGTAGTTTTATCAAACCTTCGGAAATGGCCAGTAGCTTGCGTGCGATTGGTTTTGAATTGAACGACATCAGCGGCTTAAGCTACAACCCGCTAAGCAAAAAAGCATCGATCAGCGCCAATACCTCGGTGAATTACCTCATGTGTGCGCAAAAGCCCAATGTCTGAAACTTTCGCCCCCTTAGTTTTGTTTGACTTAGACGGTACCTTGCTCGACAGTGCCCGCGATTTGCATGCCGCTATGAACCAGTTGTTGCAGGAAAAATCTGAGCCATTAATTGCTTTTGAACTTTTTCGGCCCGTGGTTTCCAAAGGCTCGCGCGCTATGCTGAAGCAAAGCTTTGTGACTGCTGATGACAGCACTCGTGAATTATTGATCCCTGAATTTCTTGCGATTTACGAAC